>NZ_JBFUCO010000006.1:0-282472 GCF_056405215.1 Arthrobacter sp. P1_H7
GCATAAGTCAGCGTGGGCGCCCCCGGAACCACACCGGCCCAGCCACCAAACCGCCGCCTCCACAAACACCTCAGAACGCCCGCCAGACACACGGGGCGAACCGTCATGCCCGGGGCATGCACTTGACACGACCTATAGCCAGCTAGGGCCGGCGGGACCGCTGCCCCCTAAAGGTGGCCCGGGCGCCGGGCACCGGATGCCCCGCCGTGGGCTACCGGGCCGGCGACAGCCGGTAGCCCACGCCGCGGACGGTCTGGAGCCAGCGCGGCTGCACCGGGTCCTCGCCGAGTTTCCTCCGGAGGTTGCCGATATGCACCTCGACAGCGCGTTCGTCGGATTCGCTGATGTAGGCATCCGCCCGGTAATAATCGCCCCGGACCACGCGCACCAGCTCGGTCTTGGACCGCACGGCGCCGGCGCCCTTCAGGAGCGCCTGGAGGAGGTCGAACTCGCTGCGGGTCAGGCTGACCGCCACGCCGTCGACACTCACCGACCGGGTCTCGGGGTTCAGGTCCAAGCCGTTGTGGTGCAACACCGGACTCGGGGACGCTGCCGGGGCGGCAGCGGCCCCGGGATCCGTCCCGGATATTTCCGCGGCGCGGAGGTCCTGCCGGGGCCGGCGCATCATGGCGCCCACACGGGCGCGCAACTCCCGGGGCCGGAAAGGCTTCGCCAGGAAGTCATCAGCACCGGTATGAAACGCCGTCAGCGTATCCAGTTCGTCGGTCCGCGCCGTCAGCATGACCACGTACGCGTCGCTGAACTGCCGGATCCGGCGCAGCACCTCGAACCCGTCGATATCGGGAAGCCCGACATCCAGGGTGACCACGCTTGCCTCCCGTGCCCTGACGACGTCGACCCCTTCACGCCCGCCGGCCGCCGAATGGACTTCGAACCCTGCCTGGCTCAATACGGCTTCGACAAGGTTCCGAACATCTTCGTCGTCTTCTACTACGACGGCGACTCCCAAGTCGGTCATGGCCCCCCTCATGTGTCACGCTACGCTGCCGTTCGCGGATGCGGCGGCAGCAATGATCCCGCCGGCCCCCACCGGCAATGTCAGAATACCCACCCTAGGGGGCAAATTCGCGGCGGCCCGGTAACAGAAATGGCAAAACTTCGATTTATGTCAAATTTGCGTGACACAAGGTGTAAAACTGGAGCAACGGGAAGGGGGCACGGCGTCTTTGCTTAGACAGCGGCTGATCCGCGGTGTGGATCGATACGGCAAGGCTTTGCGGCCGCGCGGGCGGGTCCTCGTGTGCCAGTTGCCGCTGGCCGTGATGCTGGTCGGAATCGTCCTTGCTGCCCCGGCCGCCTGGCCCGGCCTTCCGGACAGCATCCTGTGCCGGTACGCCTTTGGCCTGCAGGCCGCGCTCCTTGCGGCCTGCGTACTGGTCCCCTGGCAGCGTTTTGGGCCGTTGGCGCCGCTCGTCATCCCCGTCCTGGACCTGGTCGCGATTGGGCTGCTCCGGGACGGCACCACCGCCGGGCTGCCGGATCCCGGTGTGCTCTCCGTCCTGCCCGTGGTGTGGATTTCGGCGTCCAGGCTCTCCGCCCCCGCGAGCCTTTCACTGAGCTTCTCGGTGCCCCTGCTGGCCGCCCTGCCCTGGCTCCTGGCGGACCGGTCGGCGCCGCTTGCAGCCCGCACGGCCGAAGCCTTGCTGGTGCCCCTGATGATGTTCGCGGTCTCCCTGGCCATGCGTTTCGCGCGGGCGCGCCTGCGGCACGAGCAGTGGCGCATCAAGTCCAAGGAAGCCGAGCTGGAGGTCCTGCTCGCGGACAGCAGGGAGCGCGAACGGCTCCTGAACACCATTCTTGACACCGTCGACGTCGGGATCGTGGCAGTGGACGCCAACGGCCGCCGGCTGCTGACGAACACGTGGCAGGCCGAACTGGAGGAATCCGCGGCCGCGGCGCCCCGGCTGACGGCCGAACCGGGGGGGCAAGTACGGCCGGAGGAAGAGGGCCAGCTCCTGCTGACCGGGCAGGACCGAAGCACCCCGCTGCCGCTGGAGCGCCGTCCCATCCGCCGGGCGCTGGCCGGCGAGTCCTTTGCCGACTACCTTGTCTGCTTCGGTGAGACGGAGGCCAGCCGCGTGGTCTCGACGGGAGCCCGGCCCCTGAAGGACGACGCCGGCGACTTCCGCGGCGCCGTGGTGGTCTTCAACGAGGTCACCGGTCTGGTGGACGCCCTGGCTGCGAAGGACGAGGTCGTTTCCACCGTCTCCCACGAATTCCGCACGCCGCTGACGTCCATCATCGGCAACCTGGACCTGGTGCTCGCCGACACCGAGGGCCTGGACAGCCCGGTGGTCCGCCGCGTCGAAGTGGCGCAGCGCAACGCGGAGCGGCTGCTGGCCCTGGTCTCGGACCTTCTCATGTCCGCCAGCGCCGCCGTCCACCTCCATCCCCGCCGGACCGACCTGGCCGGGCTCGTGGAGGCGAGCCTGGGCTCGGCCCAGGCCCACGCCCAGGCGTCCCGTGTCTGCCTCGCCATGGACGTCCGGGGGCCGCTCTGGGCCCACGTGGACCCGCTCCGGATCAGCCAGGCCCTGGACAACCTCGTTTCCAACGCGATCAAGTACTCACCGGACGGCGGATCGGTGCGGGTCTCCGCCAGCGCCGGCGACGGCCTGGTCCGCCTGCATGTCGCGGACACCGGGATGGGCATGACCGCCGCCGACGCCGGGCGGGTCTTCACCCGTTTCTTCCGCAGCCCGGCCGTCCGGGACGGATCGATTCCGGGCGCCGGCCTGGGGCTGTCCATTACCAAGGCCATCGTGGAGGGGCACGGCGGCTCCATCTCGTGCCGCACCAGTCCGGGAAACGGCAGCACCTTCACCCTCGAGCTGCCCGCGTAGTCGCAGTTTAGGCCCGCAGGGCCCGGGTCAGTTCGGCGCGGGCCAGCATGCCGCCGTCAGTCGGGTAGGCCACTTCCTCGAGCACCAGCGGGTGCGGGGCTGCCAGCACGGAGCGGGCGTCGCGCTGCCGGGCGAGGAGCCGCTCGTAAAGCCATTCCGGGGCCTCTTCGCCCTCCCCCACGTACAGCGCCGAGCCCACCAGGGACCGGACCATGTTGTGGCAGAACGCGTCGGCCTGGACGGTGGCGACAATGACCCCGTCGGTGCCGCGCGCGAATTCGAAGCGCTGCAGCTCCCGGATGGTCGTGGCGCCCTCGCGGGGCTTGCAGTATGAGCGGAAATCCTGCAGGCCCAGCAGCGGTGCGGCGCCCTCGTTGAGCAGCCCGACATCCAGCGGAGCCTTGTGCCACAGGGTCGAGGCGCGTCCCAGCGGGTCCCACAGCGCGGGGCCGTCCGCGATCCGGTAGGAATAGCGGCGCCAGAGGGCGGAGAACCGGGCATCGAAGCCCTCGGGCGCCACGCTCACCCGGTGCACCTCGATGGCCCCGCTGAGGTCGCCCAGCCCCCGGCTCAGGGCGCCGCGGATGCGGCGGAGCAGGGCGACGGCGGGGTCCAGTTCGGCGCCCCGGTTCAGGCCCAGCCACTCCGCCTCGCTGAGGTCCACGTGGACCACCTGGCCGCGGGCGTGCACCCCGGCGTCGGTACGCCCGGCGACCGTGACCCGGACGGGGCGGCGGATCAGCAGCGCGAGGGCCTCCTCCAGGACGCCCTGGACGGTGCGCAGGCCCGGCTGCACGGCCCACCCGCTGAACGGGCCGCCGTCGTACGCCACATCAAGCCTGATACGCAAAAACCCGCCGCCCCCCATGACGGGGGCAGCGGGTTTGAGCTCGTTCATAGACTTAAGTCTATAAGAAAGATTTAGCGAATTACTTCGCGTCCTTCTTGGACTCAGCGGCTGCTTCCTCAGCGGCCGGAGCCTCTTCGGCAGCGGCTTCGGTCTCAGCGACCTCAGCCTCTTCGGTCTCAGCAGCCTCTTCGGTCTCGGCAACCGGAGCTGCTTCGGCCTTCTCGGCGTCCTTCTTGTCTGCGTCCTTCTTGTCAGCGTCGCGCTGGGCAGCAGAGGTAGCCTCGGCTACAACGGCCTGCTTCGCGGAAACCGGCTCGAGAACCAGTTCGATGACAGCCATGGGAGCGTTGTCGCCCTTGCGGTTGCCGATCTTGGTGATGCGGGTGTAGCCGCCATCGCGGTTCTCCACTGCCTGTGCAATGTCGGTGAACAGCTCGTGGACGACGCCCTTGTTGCTGATCAGGCCGAGTACACGACGGCGGGATGCGAGGTCGCCACGCTTGGCGAAAGTCACCAGGCGCTCGGCGTACGGCTTCAGGCGCTTGGCCTTGGTCACCGTGGTGGTGATCCGCTTGTGCTCGAAAAGTGCGGCGGACAGGTTCGCGAGCATAAGACGCTCGTGAGCCGCTCCGCCTCCGAGGCGCGGACCCTTAGCGGGGGTAGGCATTATAGTTTCTCCTCATATGGAAGCCGTTGGGCTGCGCACGCCAGGGTGCGTCCAGCCAGCCGGCCAAGATCTGTTGGTTAGAGCTCGTCGTCGCTGAACGCGGCGTCGTCCTCTTCGATGGCTGCGGCACGCGCTGCGAGATCGAAACCGGGAGGGGAGTCCTTGAGGGACAGGCCCAGTTCGACCAGCTTGGCCTTGACCTCATCGATGGACTTCGCGCCGAAGTTGCGGATGTCCATGAGGTCAGCCTCGGAGCGGGCAACGAGTTCACCCACGGTGTGGATGCCCTCACGCTTGAGGCAGTTGTAGGAACGGACCGTCAGGTCCAGATCCTCGATCGGCAGTGCCATGTCGGCTGCCAGGGCAGCGTCCGTCGGCGACGGACCGATCTCGATACCTTCAGCTGCGGTGTTCAGCTCGCGGGCCAGACCGAACAGTTCCACCAGGGTGGTACCTGCCGAAGCAACGGCGTCGCGCGGGGCGATTGCCTGCTTGGTCTCGACGTCGACAATGAGCTTGTCGAAGTCAGTGCGCTGCTCAACACGGGTAGCTTCCACGCGGAAAGTAACCTTCAGGACCGGCGAGTAGATCGAGTCGACCGGGATGCGGCCGATCTCGGAGTCGCCGGACTTGTTCTGAGCTGCCGAAACGTAGCCGCGACCGCGCTCGATGGTCAGTTCGAGTTCGAACTTGCCCTTCGAGTTCAGCGTGGCAATGTGCAGATCCGGGTTGTGGAATTCGACGCCGGCCGGCGGAGCGATGTCCGCGGCGGTGACGACTCCCGGGCCCTGCTTGCGCAGGTAAGCAACAACCGGCTCGTCGTGCTCGGAGGAAACCGACAGGTTCTTGATGTTCAGGATGATCTCGGTGACATCTTCCTTGACACCCGGAACCGTGGTGAACTCGTGCAGCACGCCATCGATCCGGATGCTCGTTACAGAGGCACCGGGGATGGAGGAGAGCAGGGTACGGCGGAGGGAGTTTCCGAGGGTGTAACCAAAGCCCGGCTCCAGCGGTTCGATGATGAACCGTGAGCGGTTTTCGGAGACGACCTCTTCGGAGAGGGTGGGGCGCTGTGCAATGAGCACTTAGGTTTCCTTTCGGCGAGCATCCGCTATATGACGCAACACAGGTGGTGGAAAGATCGGTCTGAAGACTTAACGCGGCCGGGCCTGCCCGGACCGGTGAGGGTCCGGGCAAGCTCCTGGCGCTGGAAAGCCTTAGACGCGGCGGCGCTTCGGCGGACGGCAGCCGTTGTGGGCGCTGGGGGTGACGTCCTGGATGGAGCCAACCTCGAGGCCAGCGGCCTGCAGCGAGCGGATGGCGGTTTCGCGTCCGGAACCCGGTCCCTTGACGAACACGTCAACCTTGCGCATGCCGTGCTCCTGTGCACGCTTTGCGGCGGCTTCGGCGGCCATCTGGGCAGCGAACGGGGTGGACTTACGCGAGCCCTTGAAGCCAACCTCACCGGACGAAGCCCAGGAGATGACAGCACCGTTCGGGTCCGTGATGGACACGATGGTGTTGTTAAAGGTGCTCTTGATGTGCGCCTGGCCAAGCGCGATATTCTTCTTGTCCTTCTTACGCGGCTTGCGAACCGCGCCACGAGTCTTCGGGGGCATTTTTTCTCCTACAGAAAGTTATCGGGGGAAGCCGAGTTAATCCCTCAGGGATTAACGGGCCTTCTTCTTGCCGGCGACGGTACGCTTCGGACCCTTGCGGGTACGGGCGTTGGTCTTCGTACGCTGACCGCGTACGGGCAGGCCCTTGCGGTGACGCAGGCCTTCGTAGCTGCCGATTTCAACCTTGCGGCGGATATCAGCGGCCACTTCGCGGCGAAGGTCACCCTCAACCTTGTAGTTGCCTTCAATGTAGTCACGCAGCTCAACCAGCTGTGCGTCCGTCAGGTCCTTGACCCGAACGTCAGCGCTGATGCCGGTAGCAGCCAGGGTTTCGTGTGCACGGGTCTTGCCCACGCCGTAGATGTAAGTAAGCGCAATTTCCAGCCGCTTTTCGCGGGGAATGTCTACGCCAGCGAGACGAGCCATATTGGCAGTACTCCTTGTATAAACCGGAGGTCGTAGGCAGTACACCCGCACTTACAGTGCGGCCCCAGCCTCCGACCGGGGGTTAGCTGTCCGGGCTCAATACGTCCCAGTTCAGCTTGTGCTGCCTTTATTTACTTGCGTGGGTTAGCAACCCAGGGTTTCCCGTGAAGGAAATTAGCCCTGGCGCTGCTTGTGGCGCGGGTTCTCGCAGATCACCATGACCCGGCCATTACGGCGGATCACTTTGCACTTTTCGCAGATCTGCTTGACGCTCGGCTTGACCTTCATGGCGTTCCTTTGCGTGTTGCAGTTGGTCAGCTGGACCGGCCCTCGGCTGTCGCCCTGGCCGCCCAGTGTTTACTTGTAGCGGTAGACGATACGACCACGTGTCAGGTCGTAAGGGCTCAGCTCCACCACTACGCGGTCCTCGGGGAGGATCCTGATGTAGTGCTGGCGCATCTTTCCAGAGATGTGTGCCAGAACGATGTGCTTGTTGGTGAGCTCAACGCGAAACATCGCGTTGGGCAGCGCCTCGGTCACAACGCCCTCGATCTCAATGACCCCGTCCTTCTTGGCCATACCCTCCGCTAACTGTTGTTGCCGCAGCCTCCCGGTTTGCACCGGTCATGACCGCGGACGTTTTTGATTGATTGGTTGGTGCCACCCGACCCCAAAAGGGCACAACGGGGCAGACAACCAACAGACAACACTACGCCATCACGGCCCGATTGTTAAATCCAAAGTTAAATCCGCCCATCGTAGCGCACTCAGCGTCCGTACGCACCTAGCGTCCCGGCCGCCGTCGTTACTGCTTCCGCCCGCGAGATCCCGTCGAGGATGGCCAGCCGGACGACGTCGGCGGCCGCGCTCTGCAGGGTAATGAGGCTGATCTGCCGGGCCGTCGGGGTGCTGCGGTCAAGCGCGACGGCGCCCGTCGCCAGGGCGAACACGGTGTCGCCGTCGGCGAGGGTGTGGGTTGGATTCAGAGCCCGGGCCAGTCCGGCGTGCGCCGCGGAGGCAGTGCGTTTGCAGTCCGCCTTGTCCAGGACAGCGTCCGTGGCGACGACGACGAGTGTCGTGTTGGGGGGCGGGGGCTCCTTTGCATCCGGATCCGTGCCGCCGTTGCCGGCTTCCGCCTCACCTTCCGAGCCAGCGGCCGAAACCCTCGGCGTGCTCGCTCGTTCCTCGCTTAGACGCACGCTGCCGGGTTCCGTCCACTGGCTCGATGTGCCAAATGGAAGTCCCAGCGCGTTGACTACCGCCAGGGCCGCTACAACGACCCCATTGTCTAAAGTGAGGGAGGCTGTGCCCACTCCCCCTTTGTACTGTCCCCGGCCGATTGCTGCTCCTGTGCCGGCGCCGACGTTGCCGCGCTCGACGTCGTGCCCTTCCGGCTGCCCGGCGGCGGCGGCCGTCGCCGCGTAGCCCATCGCCTCGCCGGGGCGGGCGGAGAAATCGCCGCCGCGGCCCAGGTCGAAGATCGCGGCCGCCGGCACTATCGGCACAAGCCCGCCGGGGACCGGGAAGCCGCGGCCGTTCTCCTCGCACCAGCGCTGGGCGCCGTGCGCCGCGGCGAGGCCAAAGGCGCTCCCCCCGGTCAGGACCACGGCGTCCACGGTTTGGGACAGCGTGGTGGGATCCAGCGCGTCAGTCTCGTGCGTCGCGGGCCCGCCGCCCCGGACGTCGACCGAGCCCACTGTGCCAGGCGGCGGGAGGACCACCGTGACCCCACTCAGCCAGCCGTCGCCTGACTTCTGGACATGGCCTACCCGGATCCCGGCGACGTCGGTGATGGCTCCCGTTGCTCCCATGGCTCCATTGTGCGCCCCGGCTGAGCTGCGACACGCAAAATCCCTGGCGCCGCCGGTATTCCGTCGCCAGGGATTTTGCGCGTCGCCAGAAAACTTGCGTGTCGCCGCGTGCTTCGGGCTTAGGGGATCGGGACGGGCACGACGCCGAGCGGCGCCAGTTTCGCCGCTCCCCCGTCCGGTGCCGAGAGGACCCAGATCCCCTTCTCGTGCACGGCGACCGAGTGCTCCCACTGGCAGGAGCGCTTGCCGTCCGTGGTGACAACGGTCCAGTCGTCGTCGAGGATTGCGGTGTCGATGCTGCCGCGGACCAGCATGGGCTCGATTGCGAGGCACAGCCCCGGGCGGATCTTCGGCCCGCGATGGCCGGTGCGGTAGTTCAGCACGTCCGGCGCCATGTGCATCTCGGAGCCGATTCCGTGGCCCACATAGTCCTCCAGGATGCCCAGCGGTTTGCCCGGCACGGAGGAGACGTAGTCGTCCACCGCGTTGCCGATATCGCCCACGAATTTTCCGGTGGCCAGGGCTGCGATGCCACGCCACATGGCTTCCTCGGTAACCTCGGAGAGGCGAACGTCCTCGGGATCGGCGGTGCCGACAACCACGGTCCGCGCCGAATCGGAGTGCCAGCCGTCCACGATCGCGCCGCCATCGATCGAGATGATGTCGCCGTCCTGGAGCACCCGGCCGCCGGGGATGCCGTGCACCACCTCTTCGTTCACCGAGGTGCAGATCGTGGCCGGGAACCCGTGGTAGCCGAGGAAGTTGGACTTGGCGCCGGCGTCCTGGAGCACGGCGGCGAAGACCTCGTCCAGCCGGGCCGTGGTGACGCCGGGGGCCGCGGCGGCCACTGCCGCATCCAGTGCCCGGCTCAGGACCAGCCCGGCCTCGTGCATCGTGCGCATCTGGGCGTTGGTCTTGTATTCAATGCGTGCCTGGCCGAATGCCATCGCTACCTCAGTGTTTTCTCTCGCGGTCCGGGCGCGCTAGAACCCGGGCCTCCACCATGGGTCATCAACCCAAGTCTTCAAGCTCTATTCTCCCGCACCGGCTCAGCGGTTCGGAACCGGCCGCTGCGGGGCCGCCCACGCCGAAGGGCGCGTCCCGTACACGGTGGTACGGAACGCGCCCTTCGGGAGTGCGTCAGTCGCACTGCAAGCGTGGATCAGTGGGTGTGGATCAGGCGGCCTGGGCCGACTTGATCGCTTCCATGACGCGCTCGGTGACTTCGTCGATGCCGCCGATGCCGTCCACCTGGGTCAGGATGCCGCGCTCGGCATACTTGGCCACCACGGGTTCGGTCTGCTCGTGGTACAGGTCCAGCCGGTGACGGATAACGCCTTCGTTGTCGTCGCTGCGGCCAGTTTCCTTGGCACGGCCCAGGAGGCGGGTGACCAGCTCCTCGTCGTCAGCGGTGAGCTGGAGCACGACGTCGAGCTTCTGGTCGGCGCCGGCGAGGATGTCTTCGAGGTAGTCCACCTGCGCGGTCGTGCGCGGGTACCCGTCGAGCAGGAAGCCTGCCTCCACGTCGTCCTCGCTGAGGCGGTCGCGCACCATTTTGTTGGTGACGCTGTCCGGGACGAAGTCGCCGGCGTCCATGTACTTCTTGGCTTCGACGCCGAGCGGAGTCTCACCCTTGACGTTGGCGCGGAAGATGTCTCCGGTGGAGATCGCAACGACGCCGAGGCGTTCGGAAATGCGTTCCGCCTGCGTTCCCTTGCCGGACCCGGGAGGTCCGATAATCAACATTCTCGTCATCGCAAAAGCCCTTCGTAGTGACGTTGCTGTAGTTGCGCATCAATCTGCTTCACGGTCTCCAGACCGACGCCCACCATGATCAGGATCGAGGTGCCGCCGAACGGGAAGTTCTGGTTCGCGTTGATCAGGACCAGTGCAACCAGCGGGATCAGTGCCACGAAGCCAAGGTAGAAGGCGCCGGGCAGGGTGATCCGGGATAGGACGTACTGAAGATAGTCCGCGGTCGGTTTGCCGGCGCGGATGCCCGGAATGAAGCCACCGTACTTCTTCATGTTGTCCGAGACCTCTTCAGGGTTGAAAGTAATCGCAACATAGAAGTAGGTGAAAAACACAATCATGGCGAAATACAGTGCCATATAGATCGGGTGGTCGCCCTTGGTCAGGTTGTTGTTGATCCACTCAACCCAGGGCTGCACCGGCTCGCCGGCCTTGGGCTGGTTGAACTGTGAGATCAGCCCCGGCAGGTACAGCATGGACGAGGCGAAGATGACGGGCACGACGCCGGCCATGTTCACCTTGATGGGGATGTAGGTGCTCGTTCCGCCGACCGTGCGGCGGCCGATCATCCGCTTGGCGTACTGCACCGGGATCCGGCGCTGGGACTGCTCCACGAAGACCACGAGGGCCACGGTGAGCAGGCCGATGATCAGGACCAGGAAGAAGGTGCCGGGGCCCTGGGCCTTCCAGATCGCACCGAGCGAGCCGGGGAAGCCCGCGGCGATGGACGTGAAGATGAGCAGGGACATGCCGTTGCCGACGCCCTTCTCCGTCACGAGCTCGCCCATCCACATGATCAGGCCGGTGCCGGCCGTGAGCGTGATGATAATCAGGACCGTCGTGACAATGCTGTCGTCCGGGATGATGGGCAGCTGGCAGTTAGGCAACAGCTGGCCGGAGCGTGCCAGCGACACCAGTGTCGTGGCATTGAGCAGGCCGAGTGCGATCGTGAGGTAACGGGTGTACTGGGTCAGCTTGGACTGGCCCGAGGCGCCCTCTTCGTAGAGCTGCTGGAAGCGGGGAATGACCACCCGGAGCAGCTGGACGATGATACTGGCGGTGATGTACGGCATGATGCCGAGGGCAAAGATGGACACCTGCAGCAATGCACCGCCGCTGAACAGGTTGACGAGCTGGTAGATCCCGCCCGAGGTCTGACCGTTCTGCAAGCATTGCTGGACATTCTGGTAGCTCACACCAGGCGAGGGGATGAAGGCACCCAAGCGGAAGATTGTGATGATTCCCAGCGTGAACAACAACTTGCGTCGCAGATCAGGCGTGCGAAAGGCCCGGCCAAATGCGCTAAGCAAGCGTCCTCCTGAGTAATAAGTAAAGTCGTGTGAGACAGGTCAAATAAACCCAACAACCGAGTCTAACGGGTGGATGCGCCCGGCGAACAATCGGCGGGGCCTGGAAAATGAAAAAAACTCCCGGCACCGGGGGCGTGAGCCCCTGGTACCGGGAGTTTCAACAACGGGCAATTGCCCCGCCGCCTCGTTAGAGGGCGGTGGTGCTTCCGCCTGCTGCAGCAATCTTGTCAGCAGCGCTGGCCGAGAATGCGTGGACGGTGACGTCAACCTTGACGGTGATGTCGCCGGTGCCCAGCACCTTGACGGGCTGGTTCTTGCGAACGGCACCCTTTTCGACCAGGTTCTCCACGGTGACAGCGCCACCTTCCGGGAACAGCTCGTTGAGCTTGTCCAGGTTTACAACCTGGTACTCAACCCGGAACGGGTTCTTGAAGCCGCGCAGCTTCGGCAGGCGCATGTGCAGCGGCAGCTGGCCGCCGGCAAAGCCAGCCTTGATCTGGTAGCGGGCCTTCGTACCCTTGGTACCGCGGCCAGCGGTCTTACCCTTGGAACCTTCACCACGACCAACACGGGTCTTGGCGGTCTTGGCACCCGGGGCGGGACGCAGGTGGTGAACCTTCAGTGCGTTCTGCTTCTCAGCGGCGCCCTGTGCCTTTTCGGCGGTGTTCTTCTCTGCCATTTACTTCGCCTCCTCTACCTTTACCAGGTGCGGAACCGTGTTGAGCATCCCGACGGTCACGGCGTCGGCGGTGCGGACAACGGTGTGTCCGATCCGCTTCAGGCCGAGGGACCGCAGGGTGTCGCGCTGGTTCTGCTTGCCGCCAATGGCGGACTTGATCTGAGTGATCTCCAACTTTGCGTCGGAGACAAGCACGTTCTTAGCCATGACTCAGACACCTGCCTTCTGGTTCAGGAGCGCCTTGACCATTGCCGGCGGAGCGATCTCGTCGAGCGGGAGGCCGCGGCGTGCTGCCACTGCTGCCGGCTCTTCGAGGCGCTTCAGCGCGTCAACGGTCGCGTGAACGATGTTGATGGCGTTGGAAGAACCGAGCGACTTGGAGAGGATGTCGTGGATGCCCACGCACTCCAGTACTGCACGGACCGGGCCACCGGCGATAACACCGGTACCGGCGGAAGCCGGGCGCAGCATGACGACGCCTGCGGCGGCCTCACCCTGAACGCGGTGCGGGATGGTGCTGCCGATGCGGGGAACGCGGAAGAAGGACTTCTTGGCCTCTTCAACGCCCTTCGCGATAGCGGCAGGAACTTCCTTTGCCTTGCCGTAGCCAACGCCGACCATGCCGTTGCCGTCACCGACGACGACGAGGGCGGTGAAGCTGAAGCGACGACCACCCTTGACGACCTTGGAAACGCGGTTGATGGTTACGACGCGCTCTACGAACTGGCTCTTCTCGGCCTCGCGGCCGCCGTCACGGCCACCACGGCCGCCACGGTCGCCACGGCCCTGGCCGCGGTCGCCACGCTCGCCACGACGAGCGCCACCACGGCGGTCGTCAGTGGTAGCAGGCGCAGCGGTCTCAGTTGCCGGAGCAGCTACAGCTTCAGTCACCTGAATGTCCTTTTCGTTATTTTCGGTCACAGTGCCAGCCCACCTTCACGTGCGCCGTCAGCGACGGCGGCGATCCGGCCGTGGTACTTGTTACCACCGCGGTCGAAGACAACTGCTTCGATACCGGCAGCCTTGGCACGCTCGGCGACCAGTTCGCCAACGCGCTTGGCCTTGGCGGTCTTGTCACCGTCGAATGCACGAAGGTCGGCTTCCAGTGTGGAGGCGCTTGCCACGGTCAGGCCCTTGGTGTCATCGACAACCTGGACGAATACGTGACGTGCGGAACGGTTGACGACCAGACGCGGGCGTACAGCCGTACCGGAGATGCGCTTGCGGATACGAAGCTGGCGGCGGCTGCGCTGGGCAGACTTGCTCTTGTTCGTACGCTTCTTGTTAATTGCGATCGCCATGGTTACTTACCAGCCTTTCCGACCTTGCGGCGGATGACTTCGCCTGCGTAACGGATGCCCTTGCCCTTGTAGGGGTCCGGCTTCCGCAGCTTGCGAATGTTGGCAGCAACCTCGCCGACCTGCTGCTTGGAGATACCTGAAACAGAGAGCTTGGTCGGGGTCTCAACTGCAAAGGTGATGCCGTTCGGTGCCGAGACGTTAACCGGGTGGCTGTAGCCCAGAGCGAACTCAAGGTCAGAACCCTTGGCCTGGACGCGGTAACCGGTACCGACAATCTCAAGCTTCTTCTCGTAGCCTGCGGTGACACCCTGGATCATGTTGGCGATCAGGGTGCGGGTCAGGCCGTGCAGCGAACGTGAGGCGCGCTCGTCGTTCGGGCGGGCGACAGTCAGGGTGCCATCTTCCAGGGAAACCTCGATCGGGCTGGCCACAGTGTGGCTCAGCTCGCCTTTGGAACCCTTGACGCTGACGACAGAGCCGTCAACCTTGACCTCAACGCCGGCAGGAACGGTGATGGGGAGACGTCCAATACGTGACATTATTCTCTTCCTTTCCCGTTACCAGACGTAAGCGAGGACTTCGCCGCCCACGCCCTTCTTGCCGGCCTGCTTGTCAGTCAAGAGGCCGGAAGAGGTGGACAGGATTGCGACACCCAGGCCACCGAGCACGTGCGGCAGGTTGGTGGACTTTGCGTAAACGCGCAGTCCCGGCTTGGAAATACGACGAACGCCAGCGATTGAACGCTCGCGGTTCGGACCGAACTTGAGCTCGAGGGTCAGCTTCTTGCCAACCTCAGCGTCTTCTTCTTTCCAGGAGGCGATGTAACCTTCAGCCTTCAGGATGTCGGCAACGCGTGCCTTGAGCTTGCTGTACGGCATGGTCACGGAGTCGTGGTATGCCGAGTTAGCGTTGCGCAGACGCGTAAGCATGTCTGCGACGGGATCTGTCATTGTCATGTGGGCTCTTGCCCTTCCTCATAACGGTTTCCGCCGTGCCGATTGTCCCGAACAGAATTCGGAAAAGAGCGCGGGCGGACCTTTTACGTAGCTAGATTAGTCTTCGGTCTTGAACGGGAAGCCAAGCGCCTTCAGCAGCGCGCGGCCTTCGTCGTCGGTCTTGGCAGTGGTCACGACGGTGATGTCCATACCGCGAACGCGGTCAATGGAATCCTGGTCGATCTCGTGGAACATAACCTGCTCGGTCAGACCGAAGGTGTAGTTGCCGTTGCCATCGAACTGCTTGCCGCTGAGGCCACGGAAGTCGCGGATACGCGGCAGGGCCAGCGTGACCAGACGGTCCAGGAATTCCCACATGCGGTCCCCACGCAGAGTTGCGTGTGCACCGATCGGCATGCCTTCGCGCAGCTTGAACTGTGCGATCGACTTGCGGGCCTTGGTTACCTGCGGCTTCTGGCCGGTGATCAGGGTCAGATCGCGGACAGCGCCGTCGATCAGCTTGGAGTCCTTAGCGGCATCTCCAACACCCATGTTCACAACGACCTTCACCAGGCGGGGAACCTGGTTGACGTTCTGGTACTTGAATTCCTCAGTCAGCGTGTTCTTGATGGAATCGGCGTACTTGGTCTTCAGACGAGGAACGATCTTGCTTGCCGGAGTCTCGAGAGTCTCAGTCATTAGATGTCCTTCCCTGAGCTCTTGGCCACGCGGACGCGCACTTCACGCTTCACGCCATCGCGCTCAACGGTCTCGGTGCGGAAACCGACGCGGGTGGGCTTCTTGGTGGACGGGTCAACCAGAGCCACGTTGGAGATGTGGATCGAAGCCTCGACGACCTCGATGCCACCGGTCTTGGTGCCGCGCTGCGACTGACCGACCTTGGTGTGCTTGGTTACGCGGTTGATGCCTTCAACCAACACTCGGTTGGTCTCCGGGTAGACGCGCAGAACCTTGCCCTGCTTACCCTTGTCGCCGCCGCGCTCAGCCTTGGCGCCAGTGATGACCTGAACGAGGTCACCCTTTTTGATCTTAGCCATGGACTAGAGCACCTCCGGAGCCAGAGAAACGATCTTCATGAACTTCTTGTCGCGAAGTTCACGACCAACCGGTCCGAAGATACGGGTACCGCGGGGGTCACCGTCGTTCTTCAGGATGACGGCTGCGTTCTCGTCAAACTTGATGTAGGAACCATCCGCACGGCGGCGTTCCTTCTTGGTACGGACGATGACAGCCTTGACGACGTCGCCCTTCTTTACGTTGCCGCCCGGAATTGCGTCCTTGACGGTAGCGACGATTACGTCGCCAATGCCTGCGTAGCGACGGCCAGATCCACCGAGAACGCGAATGGTAAGGATTTCCTTAGCACCCGTGTTGTCGGCGACCTTGAGTCGCGACTCCTGCTGAATCACTATTTACTCCTTGCGTCGCGCTGGTTCTCAGACCGAAAATCTTCCTACGGAATGAGCCTTGCGGAACGGTTGATCGGGGTGTCTCTTGACCTGCCTGGATTTTGCCAGACCAGGCCTAAACGCCCGTGCCAAAAACATTTGCTTCCCAGGCGGTTCCCGACGAGTCGGGGCGCAAGGGGGCACTATGCCGTGGCACGATTGTTTACGAGGTTGATGACGGCGCGCAAAAGGCGCCATACAAACTCAAAATCTTAGCACGTTTTGGGCGTATCCCCATATCACAGCCATGGCGCCTGCACACCCCCGGCCCGCGCAGCTGCCGACGCCCGGCAAACGGCTGCGGCCGGGCGCAGGCGGCAGGCTGCGGCTGCTGCCGGCAACGCGGAAGCCCCCGCTCCCCCAAAGGGGAACGAGGGCTTCTGCTCTATCACCAGGCACCAGGTGCAGGTGTTACTTGGCCTTCTCGAGGATCTCGACCAGACGCCACCGCTTGGTAGCGGAGAGCGGGCGGGTCTCGGCGAGGAGCACGAGGTCGCCGATGCCGGCGCTGTTCTCTTCGTCGTGAGCCTTGATCTTGGCGTTGCGGCGGATGACCTTGCCGTAGAGGGCGTGCTTCACGCGGTCTTCGACCTGGACAGTGATGGTCTTTTCCATCTTGTCCGAGACGACGTAGCCGCGCTTCGTCTTACGGTAACCGCGCTCGTCAGCCTTGGCTGCGTCGGAAACAGTTTCCGTCACGTTCTCGTCCTTTTCACTCACTTGGCATCCTCCTCGGATTCAACCGTTTCAGCCTTTTCGGCCTTCTTGGTTGCAGCCTTCTTGGACTTCTTCTCTTCCTTGGCTTCCACAACCGGCGCGGCAACCTCGGCACGAATGCCGAGCTCGCGCTCACGGAGAACGGTGTAGATGCGGGCGATGTCCTTCTTTACCGCGCGCAGACGACCGTGGTTCTCCAGCTGACCGGTGGCGGACTGGAAACGCAGGTTGAACAGCTCTTCCTTGGCCTTGCGGAGTTCTTCAACGAGACGCTCGTTGTCGAAACCGTCCAGCTGTGCGGATGCAAGTTCCTTGGATCCTACTGCCATTTCTACTCACCACCTTCGCGACGCACAATGCGTGCCTTCAACGGCAGCTTGTGGATTGCCAGGCGCAGGGCCTCGCGAGCTACCTCTTCACTGACACCGGAGAGTTCGAAGAGAACCCGGCCCGGCTTGACGTTTGAGACCCACCATTCCGGAGAACCCTTACCGGAACCCATGCGGGTTTCGGCCGGCTTCTTCGTCAGCGGACGGTCCGGGTAAATGTTGATCCAGACCTTTCCGCCACGCTTGATGTGGCGGGTCATCGCGATACGGGCAGATTCGATCTGACGGTTCGTGACGTAGGCCGGGCTCAGCGCCTGGATGCCCCACTCACCGAAGGAGACCTGGGTGCCGCCCGTAGCAGCGCCGGAACGACCCGGGTGGTGCTGCTTACGGTGCTTGACTCGACGTGGGATAAGCATTTAAGCCTGTCCTCCTTCTACTGCCGGTGCAGCTGCTGCTTCGACAGCCGGAGCTTCGGCGGCAGGTGCTGCCTCAGCTGCGGGGCGGTCGGGACGACGGCGGCGGTCACCACGGTCGGCGCCACCCGGGCGGCCCGGGCGGTCGCCGGCACGGCCACGGGACGGAGCAGCAGCTGCCTGCTGAGCCAGTTCCTTGGCAGTGACGTCGCCCTTGTAGATCCAGACCTTCACGCCGATACGGCCGAAGGTGGTCTTGGCCTCGTAGAAGCCGTAGTCGATGTTCGCACGCAGGGTGTGCAGGGGCACACGGCCTTCGCGGTAGAACTCCGAGCGGGACATTTCTGCGCCGCCCAGTCGACCCGAGCAAGCGATCCGGATGCCCTTGGCACCGGCACGCTGTGCGGACTGCATGGCCTTCTTCATCGCACGGCGGAAAGCCACGCGGGAAGTCAGCTGCTCAGCAACGCCCTGGGCAACAAGCTGGGCTTCCATCTCGGGGTTCCTGACCTCAAGGATGTTCAGCTGTACCTGCTTGCCCGTGAGCTTCTCAAGCTCGCCGCGGATGCGGTCTGCTTCAGCGCCGCGGCGGCCGATGACGATGCCCGGACGTGCCGTGTGGATATCCACACGGACACGGTCGCGGGTGCGCTCGATTTCGACCTTGGCGATACCGGCGCGCTCCATGCCAGTGGACATGAGCTGGCGGATACGGATGTCTTCGCGAACGAAGTCCTTGTACCGCTGGCCGGCCTTGGTGCTGTCAGCAAACCAGTGCGATACGTGATCGGTGGTGATGCCGAGTCGGAACCCGTGCGGGTTAACTTTCTGTCCCACTTAGCGAGCCTCCTCTTTCTCCGGGGTAGCGACTACCACGGTGATGTGGCTCGTGCGCTTCTTGATCTGAAATGCACGACCCTGGGCTCGCGGCTGGAACCGCTTCATGGTCGGGCCTTCATCAACAAACGCTTCGCTGATGATGAGGTCACCTTCGTCAAACGCCACGCCGTCGCGGTCCGCGAGGACCCGGGCGTTGGAGATTGCCGACTGAACTACCTTGAATACCGGCTCCGAAGCTGCCTGGGGGGCAAACTTCAGAATTGCCAGAGCCTCATTCGCTTGCTTACCACGAACAAGGTTGACGACGCGCCGGGCCTTCATAGGCGTTACGCGGATGTGACGCGCAATTGCCTTGGCTTCCATTGCTTTCCTTCTCTCGTCTTTGACGTAAGTGCAGGCGCCTAGCGGCGCTTGCCCTTACGGTCGTCCTTGACATGGCCGCGGAATGTCCGCGTGGGAGCGAATTCGCCGAGCTTGTGCCCGACCATCGACTCAGTGACAAACACGGGGATGTGCTTGCGTCCGTCGTGTACGGCGATCGTGTGGCCGAGCATGTCGGGGACGATCATCGAACGGCGGGACCAGGTCTTGATGACGTTCTTGGTGCCCTTTTCGTTTTCCCTGGCTACCTTTACAAAGAGGTGCTGGTCAACGAAAGGACCTTTTTTCAGGCTGCGTGGCATGTGTCCAGGCTCCTATCGCTTGTTCTTGCCAGTACGACGGCGACGAACAATAAGCTTGTCGCTCTCTTTGTTGGGACGGCGGGTGCGGCCTTCGCGCTTACCGTTCGGGTTGACGGGGTGACGTCCACCGGACGTCTTACCCTCGCCACCACCGTGGGGGTGGTCAACCGGGTTCATGGCGACACCACGGACGGTCGGGCGAACGCCCTTCCACCGCATACGGCCGGCCTTGCCCCAGTTGATGTTCGACTGCTCGGCGTTGCCGACCTCGCCGACGGTTGCGCGGCAGCGCACGTCAACGTTGCGGATTTCGCCGGAAGGCAGACGCAGCTGGGCGAAACGGCCTTCCTTTGCAACGAGCTGGATCGATGCGCCGGCGGAGCGGCCCATCTTGGCGCCGCCACCCGGACGCAGTTCGACTGCGTGGATTACGGTACCGACCGGGATGTTGCGCAGCGGAAGGTTGTTGCCGGGCTTGATGTCAGCGTCGGCGCCGGCCTCTACGAAGTCGCCCTGGGACAGCTTGTTCGGGGCGATGATGTAACGCTTGGTGCCATCAACGTAGTGCAGGAGGGCGATCCGAGCCGTGCGGTTCGGGTCGTACTCGATTTCGGCAACGCGGGCGTTGACGCCGTCCTTGTCGTGGCGACGGAAGTCGATCAGACGGTACTGGCGTTTGTGTCCACCACCCTTGTGACGGGTCGTGATCTTACCGGAGTTGTTACGGCCACCCTTTTTCGGGAGGGGACGTACCAACGACTTTTCCGGCGTCGACCGCGTGATTTCAGTGAAGTCCGCTACGCTCGAGCCACGACGGCCCGGGGTAGTCGGCTTGTATTTACGGATTCCCATAATTTATTTCCTCGTTAAAGTGGTCTCCGCTATGAAAGCGGACCGCCGAAGATGTCGATAGTGCCTTCTTTGAGGCTCACAATGGCACGCTTGGTGTTCTTGCGGGTACCCCAGCCGAATTTGGTGCGCTTGCGCTTACCGGCACGGTTGATGGTGTTGATCGATTCGACCTTGACGGAGAAAATCTTCTCCACGGCCAGCTTGATCTCGGTCTTGTTCGAGCGGGGGTCCACCAGGAAGGTGTACTTGCCCTCATCGATCAGGCCGTAGCTCTTTTCCGAGACGACGGGTGCAAGCACGACGTCGCGCGGGTCTTTGATGGTGGCTGCACTCACTTGGCATCCTCCTCGTTCTTTGCAACCTTGTCAGCAACGAATGCTTCGTAGGCAGCCTTGGTGAAGACTACGTCGTCGGAAACGAGAACGTCGTAGGTGTTCAGCTGGTCTGCGTACAGAACGTGAACTTCCTCGAGGTTGCGCACGGACAGTGCAGCAACATCGTTGGCGCGCTCAATGACAACGAGCAGGTTCTTGCGCTCGGAAACTCCGCGCAGGGTTGCCAGTGCTTCCTTGGAGGACGGCTTGGAGCCGGCAACCAGGTCAGCAACGACGTGGACGCGGCCGTTGCGGGCGCGGTCCGAGAGTGCGCCGCGCAGTGCAGCAGCAATCATCTTCTTGGGGGTGCGCTGGCTGTAGTCACGCGGCGTGGGGCCGTGGACAACGCCACCACCGGTCATGTGAGGAGCACGGATGGAACCCTGACGGGCGCGGCCGGTGCCCTTCTGCTTGAACGGCTTGCGACCTGCACCGGAAACCTCGGCGCGGGTCTTGGTCTTGTGGGTACCCTGGCGAGCAGCAGCGAGCTGGGCAACGACGACCTGGTGCAGCAGCGGCACGTTGGTCTGTACGTCGAAGATCTCTGCAGGCAGGTCAACCTTGACAGTGCTAGTCATTGAACTAGGCTCCCTTCACGGCGGTGCGTACGAGTACGACCTGGCCGCGGGCGCCGGGGACGGCGCCCTTGATCAGGAGCAGCGACTTCTCGACGTCAACCGCGTGGACCGTGAGGTTCAGCGTGGTGTGACGAACGGCGCCCATGCGGCCGGCCATTTTCATGCCCTTGAAGACGCGGCTCGGGGTGGATGCGCCACCGATTGAACCGGGCTTACGGTGGTTCTTGTGGGCACCGTGGGAAGCTCCAACGCCGTGGAAGCCGTGACGCTTCATAACACCGGCGAAGCCCTTACCCTTGGTGGTGCCAACGACGTCGATCTTCTGGCCGGCTTCGAAGAGCTCTACGGAGAGCTCCTGGCCCAGCTCGTAAGAGTCAGCATCTGCAGTGCGCAGTTCTACGACGTGGCGGCGAGGCGTGACGCCTGCCTTTTCAAAGTGACCAGCCAGCGGCTTGGTGACCTTGCGGGGATCGATCTGGCCGTAGCCGATCTGAACGGCGACATAGCCATCAGTTTCTGCGTTGCGCAGCTGCGTGATGACGTTCGAGTCAGCCTGGACCACAGTGACGGGGATGAGCTTGTTGTTCTCGTCCCAGACCTGGGTCATGCCGAGCTTCGTGCCCAGCAGGCCCTTTACGTTACGGGTTGCGGTCATAGTCTCTCAGCACCTCCCTACAGCTTGATTTCGATGTTCACGTCGGCCGGCAGGTCGAGACGCATGAGCGAATCAACAGCCTTGGGCGTGGGATCGATGATGTCGATAAGACGCTTGTGCGTGCGCATTTCAAAGTGCTCGCGGCTGTCCTTGTACTTGTGCGGAGAGCGGATAACGCAGTAAACGTTCTTCTCCGTCGGCAGCGGCACGGGGCCAACTACAGTTGCGCCTGCGCGCGTGACCGTCTCAACGATCTTCCGTGCTGAAACGTCAATGACCTCGTGGTCATATGACTTCAGCCGGATGCGGATTTTTTGTCCCGCCATGTCGCCTGACTCTCTTTCAGTCTGTGCTTCCCCTGATTAGGGCTGCCCTGTTCACTTACTAGTTGTATGGCTGCCGAAGCATTTGAAGTCGTGACTACCACCCGCCGCACAAGCTGAATCCGGAAGGATCCGGGTTCCTCAACCTGCCGACGCAACCGACCCCCGCGGTCGGGCGTGTCGCGTGTTTTCACACGTACTCGTCCGCAATTCCATGGGGAGTGGGTTATGTTTGGTCTCTCACTTGGACCCTGGCACCCGGCATTATCCGGATCGGGACGCGAAAGAGCGCTTGAACAACTCATCTAGTATGCCGGAATATTCGGGCAGAAGCGAATCAGCCCACTGCAGCACTGCAATCGCCGTAGTGCATTCGCAGCAGTGCAATCCCTGCACTGCAATCGCGGTAGTGCAATCCCTGCCGGAGGGCCATTGTCCTGAATCGCCGTCGAATGGATGATAGGGGCATGACCGTGCAGGACTCTGTAGCAGTTCAGGCCCTCGCCGCGCGCCTGAGCCCGGGGTTCACCCTGGGTGTTTCCTCCGCGGCTTTCCAGATCGAGGGGAGCCTCGCCGCCGGCGGCCGCGGACCCTCGGGCTGGGACGCCTTTGCCGAAAAGCCCGGCAACATCCTGCACGGGCACTCCCCCGCCGTCGCCTGCGACCACTATAACCGCGCCGAGGAAGACATCGAACTGATGCGCGATCTCGGGATCGATTCCTATCGCTTCTCGATCTCGTGGCCGCGGGTCCAGCCCGAGGGCAGCGGCCGCTTCAATGCGGCTGGCCTGGACTTCTACGACCGCCTGATCGACCGGCTCCTCGCTGCCGGCATCTCCCCCATGGCCACCCTCTACCACTGGGATACGCCGCTGCCCCTCGAGCACCGGGGCGGCTGGATGGACCGTTCGACGGCGGAGCGGTTCGCCGAGTACAGCGCGGCCGCAGGCAAGCGGTTCGGCGACCGCGTGGCTCAGTGGGTGACGCTGAACGAGCCCGCCTCGGTTACCCTGAACGGCTACGCCCTGGGCGTCCATGCGCCCGGCCGCGGCCTGCTCTTCGATGCCCTGCCGTCGGTGCGGCATCAGCTCCTGGGGCACGGGCTGGCGGTTCAGGCGTTGCGCGCGGAGGGTGTCGCCGGCGGCGTCGGCGTCACGAACCTGCATTCCCCCGTCCGGCCTGCTTCCGGTTCGCCAACGGACAGGCTGCTGGCCAGGGTGTTCGACTTCGTGCTGAACCGGCTCTACGCTGACCCGATCCTCCTGGGCCGCTTTCCCCGGCTGCCGCTGATCGCCCGGCCGTGGTTCCGTTCAATGCGGAGCATCAGCGACGCCGACCTGGCCACGATCCACCAGCCGCTGGATTTCTATGGCCTGAACTATTACTACCCCGTCAAGGTGGCCACGGGGCGCGGCGTCGACAGCCCTTCGGCAACCGCGGAGGCGATGCTCAAAGTTCCGTTCCACATGGCCGCGTTCCCGGAGTACGAGCGCACGGGATTCGGCTGGCCGGTCGCTCCGGACCACCTGGGGATCCTGCTCCGGGAGCTGAAGGACCGGTACGGGGCCTCGCTGCCGCCGCTCTACATCACCGAGAGCGGGGCGAGCTTCCCCGAACCGGACCACGTCACCGGTCCCATCCCCGACGCCGGACGGATCAGCTACCTCGCCACGCACCTCAGCCAGGCGGTGGAGGCCACCTCCCCCGGGGGCGTGGCCCACGACGTCGACCTGCTCGGCTACTACGTCTGGACGCTGATGGACAACTTCGAATGGGCGGCCGGCTACTCGCAGCGCTTCGGCCTGGTGCACGTCGATTTCACGAGCCTCAAGCGCACGCCGAAAGACTCGTACTACTGGTACCAGGCCCTCGCGCGGGCACGCCGGGCCTGAGTCCCGCCCGGGCGCTGCTACTGGTTGCGGTTTGACCGGTTGATGCGCTTGGCGCGCTCGATTTCCTGGCGGAAATGCTTCTTCGCCCAAAAGAACGCGACGACGACGGTTGCGGCGATCAGCAGAAAAATAAACCAGCCCATGGTGAGCTCCCTTCCTTTCCTGCAAAGGTATCAGGAACTTAAAAGGAACAGCCCCGCTGCAAGTGCAGCGGGGCTGTTCCCGATCCTCTGGTCAGCTGCCGGACGGCGGGCCAATCAGGGGCAAAGCATCAGATCGGCAAGTAATTACTTGATGATCTTGGTGACGCGTCCTGAACCAACGGTGCGGCCGCCTTCGCGGATAGCGAAGCCGAGGCCCTCTTCCATTGCGATCGGCTGGATGAGCGCAACGGTCATCTCAGTGTTGTCGCCGGGCATAACCATTTCCGTGCCTTCCGGCAGGGTGATAACGCCGGTTACGTCCGTGGTGCGGAAGTAGAACTGCGGGCGGTAGTTGGAGTAGAACGGGTTGTGACGTCCGCCTTCGTCCTTGGAGAGGATGTAGACGTTAGCCTCGAAGTCGGTGTGCGGGGTGATGGAACCCGGCTTGACGACAACCTGGCCACGCTCGACATCGTCGCGCTTCAGACCGCGGAGCAGGAGGCCACAGTTCTCGCCGGCCCATGCTTCGTCGAGCTGCTTGTGGAACATCTCGATACCGGTAACCGTGGTCTTCTGGACCGGGCGGATGCCGACGATCTCGACCTCGGAGTTGATGGCGAGGGTTCCACGCTCGGCGCGGCCCGTAACAACGGTGCCACGGCCGGTGATCGTGAAGACATCTTCGATCGGCATCAGGAAGGGCTTGTCACGGTCACGTACGGGGTCCGGAACGGACTCGTCGACAGCTGCCATGAGGTCCTCAACGGACTTGACCCAGACGGGGTCGCCTTCGAGGGCCTTCAGGCCGGAAACGCGAACAACCGGAGCCTCGTCGCCATCGAAGCCCTGCGAGCTGAGCAGCTCGCGAACTTCCATTTCAACGAGGTCGAGGAGCTCTTCGTCGTCAACCATGTCAGCCTTGTTCAGCGCGACCAGCAGGTAGGGAACGCCAACCTGGCGGGCGAGCAGAACGTGCTCGCGGGTCTGAGCCATCGGGCCGTCAGTGGCGGCAACCACGAGGATTGCACCGTCCATCTGAGCAGCGCCGGTGATCATGTTCTTGATGTAGTCAGCGTGACCCGGAGCGTCTACGTGTGCGTAGTGGCGCTTCTCGGTCTGGTACTCAACGTGGGAGATGTTGATGGTAATGCCGCGCTGACGCTCTTCGGGAGCAGAGTCAATCGACGCGAAGTCACGCTTCTCGTTGAGAGTCGGGTACTTGTCGTACAGCACCTTGGAAATGGCGGCCGTCAGCGTCGTCTTACCGTGGTCAACGTGACCAATGGTACCGATGTTAACGTGCGGCTTAGTCCGCTCGAACTTTGCCTTTGCCACAGGTTCCTCCTAGAACGTTTTCAAATGACTTACCCTTCGGCCGCGCTTGTCGCGGCAGAAACTCCAGTAAGTCTACTTGGGGGGCTTTGGATTGATGAAATTGCAGATTCAGGTACTAATGCTAGTGCCTAGAGCCTGTTCGTGCAGGCGGCCGGACTCCGGCCTGGCCGGACTACAGCTGACCGGAGTCCGGCCACTTGCACCAGATGTATCTCCGCTGGCGGAGACGCACCCGAGTTTTTTGTTGCTGCGAGGCGTCCTAGGGACTACTCGCCGCGGTTCTTCTGGATGATCTCGTCGGCAACTGCCTTCGGGACCTCGGCGTAGCTGTTGAACGTCATGGAGTACACAGCGCGGCCCTGGGTCTTCGAGCGCAGGTCACCGATGTAGCCGAACATGCCGGACAGCGGGACGTGTGCGCGAATAACCTTGACGCCCTGGGCATCTTCCATGGACTGCATCTGGCCACGGCGGGAGTTGAGGTCACCGATAACTTCACCCATGTATTCCTCAGGGGTGCGGACCTCGACATCCATCAGCGGTTCGAGCAGGACAGGGTTCGCCTTGCGTGCGGCTTCCTTGAAAGCCATACGGCCGGCGATCTTGAACGCCATTTCCGAGGAGTCAACATCGTGGTAAGCGCCGTCAATCAGCGTCGCCTTGATGCCGACAACCGGGTAACCGGCCAGGACGCCGTCGTTAAGCGCATCCTGGATGCCGGCGTCGACCGACGGGATGTACTCGCGCGGAACGCGGCCACCAGTGACCTTGTTCTCGAACTCGTACAGCTCGCCACCCGAGGTGTCCAGCGGCTCGATCGCGATCTGGATCTTTGCGAACTGGCCGGAACCACCGGTCTGCTTCTTGTGCGTGTAGTCGTGACGCTCTACAGCACGCTTGATGGTTTCGCGGTAAGCAACCTGCGGCTTGCCAACGTTTGCCTCGACCTTGAATTCGCGGCGCATGCGGTCCACCAGGATGTCCAGGTGGAGCTCGCCCATGCCGGCGATGATGGTCTGGCCAGTGTCCTCGTTGAGGGAGACCTGGAAGGTCGGATCCTCAGCGGAGAGCTTCTGGATGGCCGTGGAGAGCTTCTCCTGGTCACCCTTCGTGTTCGGCTCGATCGCAACCGAGATCACGGGCTCCGGGAAGCTCATGGACTCGAGGACAATCTGGTTGGCCGGATCGCACAGGGTGTCGCCCGTGGTGGTGTCCTTGAGGCCGATCGCTGCGTAGATGTGGCCGGCGGTAGCGCCCTCGACGGGCATTTCCTTGTTGGCGTGCATCTGGAACAGCTTGCCGATGCGCTCCTTCTTGCCCTTGGTGGAGTTGACCACCTGCGAGCCTGCTTCCACGTGACCGGAGTACACGCGGATGAAGGTGAGCTGGCCGAAGAAGGGGTGCGCGGCGATCTTGAAGGCCAGTGCGGAGAAGGGCTCTTCAGAGGAGGGCTTACGGGTAAGCTCCTTCTCTTCGTCGCGGGGATCGTGACCGATCATCGGCGGGACGTCGAGCGGGTTCGGCAGGTAGTCCACCACAGCGTCGAGCATCGGCTGGACGCCGCGGTTCTTGAATGCAGAACCACAGAACACCGGGTACAGCTCAGAGTTGATCGTCATCTTGCGGATGCCGGCCTTGAGCTCATCGATGCTGATCTCTTCGCCCTCGAGGTACTTCTCCATGAGTTCCTCGGAGGCCTCGGCAACCGTCTCAACGAGAGTTGCGCGGTACTCTTCGGCCTTCGCCTGGAGGTCAGCCGGGATCTCGCGGATCTCGTACTTCGCACCCATGGTGACGTCACCCTTGGCGTCGCCGGGCCAGACCAGCGCACGCATGTAAAGGAGGTCGACGACGCCGATGAAGTCGTTCTCGGCGCCGATCGGCAGCTGCATGACGAGCGGCTTGGCACCGAGGCGGCTGATGATGGTGTCGACGGTGAAGTAGAAGTCAGCGCCGAGCTTGTCCATCTTGTTGACGAAGCAGATGCGCGGAACGTTGTACTTGTCAGCCTGGCGCCAAACAGTCTCGGACTGCGGCTCCACGCCTTCCTTGCCGTCGAACACGGCGACTGCGCCGTCGAGGACGCGCAGGGAGCGCTCAACCTCGACCGTGAAGTCTACGTGGCCGGGGGTGTCGATGATGTTGATCTGGTTGTTTTCCCAGAAGCAGGTCACGGCGGCAGACGTGATGGTGATGCCGCGTTCCTTTTCCTGTTCCATCCAGTCAGTCGTCGAAGCGCCGTCGTGCGTTTCGCCGATCTTGTGGTTCACACCTGTGTAGAACAGGATGCGCTCGGTAGTAGTGGTCTTGCCGGCATCGATGTGGGCCATGATGCCGATATTGCGGACCTTGCTAAGGTCGGTAAGCACGTCCTGTGCCACGGTGTCTCCCTTTCGGATGGACTGCACGTTCGCCGCCGGCTCAGTCGAGCCGGCGGCGTCCGGGAAGTATTACCAGCGGTAGTGTGCGAAGGCCTTGTTGGACTCGGCCATCTTGTGGGTGTCTTCGCGACGCTTCACAGCGGCACCGAGACCGTTCGAGGCATCCAGAATTTCGTTCTGGAGGCGCTCGGTCATGGTCTTTTCGCGGCGGGCCTTGGAGTAGCCAACCAGCCAGCGGAGGGCGAGGGCCGTGGAACGGCCCGGCTTGACCTCAACGGGAACCTGGTAGGTGGCGCCACCAACACGGCGGGAGCGGACCTCAAGCGAAGGCTTGACGTTCTCCATGGCCTTCTTGAGGGCTGCAACGGGGTCGCCGCCGGACTTGGCGCGAGCACCCTCGAGGGCACCGTAAACGATGCGCTCTGCGGTGGACTTCTTGCCGTCAACCAGCACCTTGTTGATGAGCTGGGTGACCAGCGGGGAGCCGTAAACGGGATCTAGAACTAGCGGCCGCTTGGGGGCCGGACCCTTGCGAGGCATATTACTTCTTCTCCATCTTTGCGCCGTAGCGGCTGCGAGCCTGCTTACGGTTCTTGACACCCTGGGTATCGAGGGCGCCACGGACGATCTTGTAGCGGACACCCGGAAGGTCCTTCACGCGGCCGCCGCGGACGAGCACAATGGAGTGCTCCTGCAGGTTGTGGCCTACACCGGGGATGTATGCGGTGACTTCAATGCCGCCGTTGAGGCGCACGCGAGCAACCTTACGCAGAGCCGAGTTCGGCTTCTTCGGGGTCGTCGTGTAAACGCGGGTGCAAACACCGCGGCGCATCGGGCTGCCGTTAAGCGCGGGAGCCTTGGTCTTTTTGACCTTAGGCGTGCGGCCCTTGCGGACCAGCTGGTTAATCGTAGGCACTCTCGTGTTCTCCGTTTTATCCGGAGCGGCCGTTGGCGGCCGCTCTCTTGTCGCTGCGCCTCGCCGCCCGAGCTTTGAAGTTCTCTCCAGAGCAGCTGAGGCGAAGCCTTAATAGTCGGACCGCACGCCGGGGTCCAGGGACTTTCGACCCGAACTGCCCCTAGGCATGCGAAAATGTGGCATACGTTGCACAAGAACCCTGCAAACCGGAAACGTCGTCCTGGTTGAACCTTTCGGCTGCAACCGGCGCACTCATCCACTGCCACAATAACAATTAGTCTCAAGTCTAACACGGACAGGTCCCAGCCCTTAATCGGCGGGGAATCCGGCCGCCCCAACCCCCGTCGATTGCTCCGTTACCGCCCTTCTGTGGCCTCAAAAGGGCGGTAGCGGAGCAATCGATCGTTGAACGGGGTCAAACGGAAGGGCCCCGCCCCCGCTCCGCTGAAATGCAGAGTGGTGACGGGGCCCCACGTCGAGCTAGCGGTTAGCGGAAGTCGCTGCCGAGATCGTAGTCATCCAGCGGGATGGCGTGGAACTCGGGAGCTCCGTCGCCGCCCAGGCTGTCGTAGGAGAAGTCACTGAATGCGCTGGGGCCGGTGAACAGGTTGGCCTTTGCTTCTTCAGTGGGTTCCACCGTGACCTCGGTGTAGCGCGGGAGACCCGTGCCGGCCGGGATGAGCTTACCGATGATGACGTTTTCCTTGAGGCCGAGCAGCGGATCGCTCTTGCCTTCCATGGCCGCCTGCGTCAGGACGCGGGTGGTCTCCTGGAAGGAAGCTGCGGACAGCCAGGACTCGGTCGCCAGGGACGCCTTGGTGATGCCCATGAGCTCGGGACGGCCGGATGCCGGCGTCTTGCCCTCGGACACAACGCGGCGGTTGGCCTCTTCGAAACGGCTGCGTTCGGCGAGCTCGCCGGGCAGCAGATCCGATTCGCCGGACTCGATGACCGTGACGCGGCGCAGCATCTGGCGGACGATAACCTCGACGTGCTTGTCGTGGATACCGATGCCCTGGCTGCGGTACACGCCCTGGACTTCGTCCACCAGGAACTTCTGCGCGGCACGGGGACCCATGATGCGCAGCACCTGCTTGGGATCGACCGGGCCGTTGATGAGCTTCTGGCCAACGCTGACGTGATCGCCGTCTTCGATGAGAAGACGTGAACGGCGCAGCACCGGGTAGGCGATCTCTTCAGATCCGTCATCCGGGGTGATGACCAGGCGCATCTGGCGCTCGGACTCTTCGATGGTGATGCGGCCGGCTGCTTCAGCAATCGGTGCGACACCCTTCGGAGTACGGGCTTCGAAGAGCTCCTGGATACGGGGCAGACCCTGGGTGATGTCGTCGCCGCCGCTGGCGGAAACAGCACCACCGGTGTGGAACGTACGCATGGTCAGCTGGGTACCCGGCTCACCGATGGACTGCGCGGCAATGATGCCCACGGCCTCACCGATGTCGACGGTCTTGCCAGTGGCCAGCGAACGGCCGTAGCACAGGGCGCAGGTGCCGACGCTGGACTCACAGGTGAGTACGGAGCGGACCTTGACCTCGGTGATGCCGGCTGCGAACAGTTCGGCAATGACGACGTCACCGCAGTCGGTGCCGGCAGCTGCCAGGACCTTGCCCTTGGAGTCGACGACGTCGACGGCCAGGGTGCGGGCGTAGGCGCTGTTCTCGACGTTCTCGTCCAGGACGAGGACGCCGTTGGCGTCGGCTACCGCGATGGCGGTCATCAGGCCGCGCTCGGTACCGCAGTCCTCCTCGCGGACAATGACGTCCTGCGAAACGTCCACCAGACGACGGGTCAGGTAACCCGAGTTGGCGGTACGCAGGGCGGTGTCGGCCAGACCCTTACGGGCACCGTGCGTGGCGATGAAGTATTCCAGCACCGAGAGGCCCTCACGGTAGGAGGACTTGATCGGACGCGGGATGATTTCACCCTTAGGGTTGGCCACCAGGCCACGGATACCCGCGATCTGACGGACCTGCATCCAGTTACCACGGGCACCGGAGGACACCATGCGGTTGATGGTGTTCATCGGGGACAGGCTGTCACGCATCGCCTGGGCGATTTCGTTCGTTGCCTTGTTCCAGATCTCGATCAGTTCCTGGCGACGCTCGTCGTCGTCGATCAGGCCCTTGTCGTACTGGCCCTGGATCTTGGCGGCCATGGTCTCGTAACCGGCAAGGATCCGCGGCTTGTCCGTGGGCACCTCGATGTCGGAGATGGCAACGGTCACGCCGGACCGGGTGGCCCAGTAGAAACCGGCATCCTTCAGGTTGTCCAGCGTTGCCGCCGTGGTCACCTTCGGGTAGCGCTCGGCGAGGTCGTTGACGATCCGGGACAGCTCGCCCTTGTCGGCAACATCCTCAACCCACGGGTAATCCGCGGGCAGCGTCTGGTTGAAGATGACCTGGCCGAGGGAGGTCTCGACCAACGCGGTCTGACCGGGCTCCCAGCCCTCCGGGGCTTCCCAGCCGGCGTAGGGCACGAAGCCCTCGAGGCGGATCTTGACCTTGGAGTTCAGGTGCAGCTCGTGGAGGTCGTAGGCCATGATGGCTTCCGCGACCGAGGAGAAGATCCGGCCTTCGCCAGCTGAACCGACACGCTTGGTGGTCAGGTGGTAGAGACCGATGATCATATCCTGCGACGGCAGGGTCACCGGGCGGCCGTCAGACGGCTTCAGGATGTTGTTCGAGGAGAGCATCAGGATGCGGGCCTCGGCCTGGGCTTCGGGGCTCAGCGGCAGGTGGACTGCCATCTGGTCGCCGTCGAAGTCGGCGTTGAAGGCGCCACAAACCAGCGGGTGCAGCTGGATTGCCTTGCCTTCAACAAGCTGCGGCTCGAACGCCTGGATGCCGAGACGGTGCAGGGTAGGTGCACGGTTCAGCAGCACGGGGTGCTCGGTGATGATCTCTTCGAGGACGTCCCAGACCTGCGGACGGTAACGCTCCACCATGCGCTTGGCCGACTTGATGTTCTGGGCGTGGTTGAGGTCAACCAGGCGCTTCATCACGAACGGCTTGAAGAGCTCCAGGGCCATCTGCTTGGGCAGACCACACTGGTGCAGCTTCAGCTGCGGGCCGACGACAATGACCGAACGGCCGGAGTAGTCGACGCGCTTGCCGAGGAGGTTCTGGCGGAAACGGCCCTGCTTGCCCTTGAGCATGTCGCTCAGGGACTTCAGCGGACGGTTGCCCGGTCCGGTGACCGGACGGCCGCGGCGGCCGTTGTCGAAGAGGCTGTCAACAGCTTCCTGAAGCATGCGCTTCTCGTTGTTGACGATGATCTCCGGAGCACCGAGGTCAAGCAGGCGCTTGAGGCGGTTGTTGCGGTTGATCACGCGGCGGTAGAGGTCGTTGAGGTCGGAGGTCGCGAAGCGGCCACCGTCCAGCTGGACCATCGGGCGCAGTTCCGGCGGGATCACCGGGACGGCGTCCAGCACCATGCCGAGCGGGCTGTTGTTGGTCGTCAGGAACGCGTTGACCACCTTGAGCCGCTTCAGGGCGCGGGTCTTGCGCTGGCCCTTGCCGTTGGCGATGATGTCGCGCAGCATGTCCGACTCGGCCTGCATGTCGAAGTTCTCAAGACGCTTCTTGATGGCCTCGGCACCCATGGAGCCTTCGAAATACATGCCGTAGCGGTCGCGCAGTTCGCGGTACAGGCCTTCGTCACCTTCGAGGTCTGCGACCTTGAGGTTCTTGAAGCGGTCCCAGACCTGCTCGAGGCGCTCGATTTCGGCGTCGGCACGCTTGCGGACGTTCGCCATTTGGCGGTCAGCTGAGTCGCGGGCCTTCTTCTTGTCGGCAGCCTTCGCGCCTTCGCCTTCGAGACGGGCAAGCTCGTTCTCAAGGTCGCGGGCGATCGTGGCGATGTCGGAGTCGCGGTTGTCGATCAGCTGCTTCTTCTCGATGTCGTGCTCAACCTGGAGGTTGGGCAGTTCTTCGTGGCGGCTGTCGGCGTCGACGCTCGTGATCATGTAGGCGGCGAAGTAAATGACCTTTTCGAGGTCCTTCGGTGCCAGGTCAAGGAGGTAGCCCAGACGGGAGGGAACACCCTTGAAGTACCAGATGTGCGTGACCGGGGCGGCGAGCTCGATGTGGCCCATGCGCTCACGGCGGACCTTCGCACGGGTGACCTCAACGCCACACCGCTCGCAGATGATGCCCTTGAAGCGCACGCGCTTGTACTTACCGCAGTAGCATTCCCAGTCGCGKGACGGGCCGAAGATCTTCTCGCAGAAGAGTCCGTCCTTCTCGGGCTTGAGCGTGCGGTAGTTGATGGTTTCCGGCTTCTTAACCTCGCCGTACGACCAGCCACGGATGTCTTCCGCGGTGGCGAGGCCGATCTGCATGAGGCCGAAGGAGGATTCGCTGGACATATGGTCCCTGTTCTCTCTTGTTCTCTAAATTCTGAAGTCTTGGGTTACGGGAAGAGGCCGAGAGGCACGACGGCGGGTAACCACCCGCCGTCGGGCTCTCTGCTAGACCTCTTCTACGGAACTGGGCTCTGCACGAGACAGATCGATGCCCAGTTCTTCCGCAGCCGTGAAGACTGCGTCATCAGAGTCACGCATTTCAATTGTGGTTCCGTCCGTGGAAAGCACTTCCACGTTCAGGCACAGCGACTGCATTTCCTTGATCAAGACCTTGAAGGACTCAGGAACGCCCGGCTCGGGGATGTTCTCGCCCTTGACGATGGCTTCGTAGACCTTCACACGACCGTGGATATCATCCGACTTGATCGTCAGCAGTTCCTGGAGCGTGTACGCGGCGCCGTAAGCCTCGAGCGCCCACACTTCCATTTCACCGAAGCGCTGGCCACCGAACTGTGCCTTACCACCCAGCGGCTGCTGCGTGATCATGGAGTACGGGCCGGTGGAGCGCGCGTGGATCTTGTCGTCCACCAGGTGGTGGAGCTTCAGGATGTACATGTAGCCGACCGAGATCGGATCCGGGAACGGCTCGCCGGAGCGGCCGTCGAACAGACGGGTCTTGCCGGAGGAGTTGATCAGGCGGTCGCCGTCGCGGGTGACGTTGGTGGAATCGAGCAGGCCCGTGATTTCTTCTTCACGCGCACCGTCGAAGACCGGCGTCGCCACAGTGGTCTGGCCACTCTCGCGCGGCAGGTTCGGCAGCTGCTTGACCCACTCGGGCTCGCCCTCGATCTTCCAGCCGGTCTTGGCAACCCAGCCGAGGTGCGTTTCCAGCACCTGGCCGACGTTCATGCGGCCCGGAACACCCAGCGGGTTCAGGACGATATCAACGGGGGTGCCGTCGGCAAGGAAGGGCATGTCCTCGATCGGAAGGATCTTGGAGATGACACCCTTGTTGCCGTGGCGGCCGGCGAGCTTGTCGCCGTCGGTGATCTTGCGCTTGGCAGCGACGTACACGCGCACCAGCTGGTTGACGCCCGGGGGCAGCTCGTCGTCGTTGTCGCGGTCGAAGACGCGGACACCGATCACGGTGCCGGACTCGCCGTGCGGCACCTTCAGGGAGGTGTCGCGCACTTCGCGGGACTTCTCACCAAAGATGGCGCGCAGCAGGCGCTCTTCCGGGGTCAGTTCGGTCTCGCCCTTGGGGGTGACCTTACCGACCAGGATGTCGCCGGCCTCAACCTCGGCACCGATGTGGATGATGCCGCGCTCGTCCAGGCCTGCCAGGACTTCCTCAGACACGTTGGGGATGTCACGGGTGATTTCCTCGGCACCAAGCTTGGTGTCGCGGGCATCGATCTCGTGCTCCTCGATGTGGATGGAGGACAGGACGTCCTCGGCCACGATGCGCTGGGACAGGATGATGGCATCCTCGAAGTTGTGGCCTTCCCATGACATGAATGCCACGAGCAGGTTCTTACCGAGGGCGAGCTCGCCCTGGTCCGTTGCCGGGCCGTCAGCGATGATGCCGCCGACTTCCAGGCGCTGGCCTTCGTTCACCAGGACACGGTGGTTGTAGCAGTTGCCCTGGTTGGAGCGGGCGAACTTGTTGATGCGGTAGTTGGTTTCCGTACCGTCGTCGTTGAGCATGATGACCAGCTCAGCGGAGACCTCGGTGACCACACCGGCCTTCTTCGCGATGACAACGTCACCGGCGTCGACGGCTGCGGCACGCTCCATGCCGGTACCGACGAACGGTGCCTCGGAACGGACCAGCGGCACGGCCTGGCGCTGCATGTTGGCACCCATGAGTGCACGGTTGGCATCGTCATGCTCGAGGAACGGGATCAGGGCGGTAGCCACGGACACCATCTGGCGCGGGGAAACGTCCATGAACTCGACGTCGGCGGCGGGAACCAGCACGGGCTCGCCTCCACCACCGCGGGCACGGACCAGGACGGTCTCTTCCGCGAAGCGCTTGTTCTCGTCCAGCGGTGCGTTGGCCTGTGCGATCAGGACCTCGGCTTCGTCGTCGGCCGTGAGGTACTTGACCTCATCGGAGACGACACCCTCGGCGACAAGGCGGTACGGGGTTTCGATGAAACCGAACGGGTTGATGCGTCCGTAGGAAGCCAGCGAACCGATCAGACCAATGTTCGGGCCTTCAGGAGTTTCGATGGGGCACATACGTCCGTAGTGGGACGGGTGCACGTCACGAACTTCCATGCCGGCACGGTCACGGGACAGACCACCCGGGCCAAGCGCGGACAGGCGGCGCTTGTGGGTCAGACCCGAGAGCGGGTTGTTCTGGTCCATGAACTGGGACAGCTGGGAAGTTCCGAAGAACTCCTTGATGGCTGCCACGACGGGACGGATGTTGATCAGGGTCTGCGGCGTGATGGCCTCGACGTCCTGGGTCGTCATGCGTTCGCGGACAACGCGCTCCATGCGGGACAGGCCGGTGCGGACCTGGTTCTCGATGAGCTCGCCGACGGCGCGGATGCGGCGGTTGCCGAAGTGGTCGATGTCATCGATCTCGACGCGGAGCTCGTGGTCCTGGCCGTCGCGCTTGCCCATGAGGGTCTTCTCACCGGCGTGCAGCGCAACCAGGAACTTGATCATGGCCACGATGTCTTCAACGTGCAGGACCGAAGCTTCCTTGTCGCCAAGGGAGCGGTCGATGCCAAGCTTGCGGTTGATCTTGTAACGGCCGACCTTGGCCAGATCGTAGCGCTTGGAGTTGAAGTACAGGTTGTCCAGCAGGGACTGGGCAGCCTCAACCGTGGGCGGCTCGCCCGGTCGCAGCTTCCGGTAGATGTCCAGCAACGCGTCTTCGCGGGTCTCGGTGGCGTCCTTCTCCAGCGTGGCGCGCATGGAGTCGTACTGGCCGAATTCCTCGAGGATCTGGCCTTCGGTCCAGCCGAGGGCCTTCAGCAGCACGGTGACGGACTGCTTGCGCTTGCGGTCAAGACGGACGCCGACCTGGTCGCGCTTGTCGATTTCGAGCTCGAACCAGGCGCCGCGGGAGGGGATGATCTTCGCGGTGAAGATGTCCTTGTCGCTGGTCTTGTCGGCGGTGCGCTCAAAGTAGGCGCCCGGCGAGCGGACCAGCTGGGAGACGACGACACGCTCGGTGCCGTTGACGACGAAGGTGCCCTTCTCGGTCATCAGCGGGAAGTCACCCATGAACACGGTCTGCTGCTTGATTTCGCCCGTGTTGTTGTTCATGAACTCGGCCTTGACGTACAGCGGAGCCGAGTACGTTGCGTCCCGGTCCTTGCACTCAGCCATGGTGTATTTGGGGTCAGCGAACTCCGGCTCGGAGAAGCTCAGGGACATGGTGCCCTGGAAGTCTTCGATCGGGGAGATCTCTTCAAAGATGTCGGACAGACCCGAGGAGGTGGCGACACTGAGGTCGCCTTCTTCGACGGCCTTCGCAACGCGCGCCTGCCAGCGTTCGTTTCCGACCAGCCAGTCAAAGCTGTCGGTTTGCAGGGCGAGCAGATTCGGAACATCAAGGGGTTCGTGAATCTTTGCGAATGAGAGCCGGCGGGTTGCACCGTCGGTGCTGTCGGCATTGATAGCGGTAGCGTTGTTTACATTAGAGGTGCTCGAGGCGACCAAGAGGGATCCTTCCACAGACCTTCAGGCGTTGTCAGATCTCCCCCGTTATGCACTCTGCAGAATGACTCCGCAGCGCTACCAGTCCGGTTCCGCTATATGACCCGGGACCCGCGCTGTCCATGGCTGGTGCACGTGGTAGACGGCACATTGATGGAACAGCTGTCAGGCTAAGCCCACCGCTATATGAAGGCTGAAGGTAAACAGGGAAGACGCAAATATCTACGATACGGCAAAGCAACCTACTTGTCTACCCCACTTCCGGCGGGATTGCAAGCACGAACTTTCGGCGGAATTTTCCCGCCCTCTGCGCTGAGTCATCCGCAACGTCGCGCCGGGCGGCGCCCGTGGCGAGCGGGGCAGCAGCCGAGACAGCAGCCGAGACCATGCCGAATGGATAGGTGACGGGGCTCACGATAACGTAGATATAAGTCGAAAGTAGATCGGAAGAAAACACCATGAGCAATCCTGCAGACAACAACGATGTTGTCATTCTCGCCGCCGCCCGCACCCCCCAGGGGCGCCTGAACGGGCAGCTGGCCAGCTTCACCGCCGTCGAGCTCGGCACCCACGCCATCCGCGCGGCCCTGGCCGCCAGCGGCGTCAGGGCCGACCAGGTGGACAGCGTGATCATCGGCCAGGTCCTGCAGGCCGGAGCGGGCCAAAACCCTGCGCGCCAGAGCGCCATCGGCGCCGGCATCGGCTGGAACGTGCCGACGGTGACCATCAACAAGGTCTGCCTCTCCGGCCTCACCGCAGTGATCGACGCCGCCCGGATGATCCGCAGCGGGGACGCCACGGTGGTGGTCGCCGGCGGCCAGGAGTCCATGACCCGCGCACCGCACGTGCTGCCCGGTTCCCGGCAGGGCTGGGCCTACGGCACGGTCCAGGCACTCGACGTGGCCGCGCACGACGGCCTCACCGACGCCTTCGACGGGCAGTCCATGGGACTGTCGACCGAGAGCAAGAACCTGACCCTCGGCATCGACCGGGCCTCCCAGGACGAGGTGGCGGCCCAGTCGCACCAGCGTGCCGCCCGGGCCGCGAAGGACGGCGTCTTCGACGGCGAGATCGCCGCGATGAGCGTCAAGCAGCGCAAGGGCGATCCGATCGCCGTCACCTCCGACGAAGGCATCCGGCCGGACACGACCGTCGAATCTCTGGCCGGCCTGCGCGCGGCTTTCGTCACCGACGGAACCATCACCGCCGGCAACTCCTCTCCCCTGTCCGACGGCGCTGCGGCCCTGGTGCTGAGCAGCCGGAAGTTTGCCGAGGACAACGGCCTCGAATACCTCGCGGTGGTCGGCAAGCCGGGCCAGGTCGCCGGGCCGGACAACTCGCTCCATTCCCAGCCGTCGAACGCCATCAAGAACGCCCTGGACAAGGCCGGATGGTCCGCCGCGGACCTCGATTTCATCGAAATCAACGAGGCTTTCGGTTCCGTCGCGGTGCAGTCCCTGAAGGACCTCAACTATCCGCTGGAGCAGTGCAACATCCATGGCGGGGCCATCGCCCTGGGCCACCCGATCGGGGCCTCCGGGGCCCGGCTGGCCCTGCACGCGGCCCACGAGCTCAAGCGCCGGGGAACCGGCAAGGCGGCCGTGTCCCTGTGCGGCGGCGGCGGCCAGGGCGAGGCGCTGCTGCTGTACCGCGACTAAGGCCGGCAACCGGCGGCCAGGCGGACCGGGAACAGCCGGCGGCCCGGGCGGACCGGGAACACCCGGCGGCCAGGCGGACCGGGAACAGCCATCAGGAGTCAGGAAGGTTTGACGCGATGCCAGAGCAGAAAACGGCCAGCGGCCGCGAGCGGTTCCTTGCCGACGCCGCGGCGCGCGGGCTGCACGTCGAGATCGTCGAGCGCCTCGCCGCCCGCAGCCTTGAGGAGGCGGCCGGCATCCTCGGGATCCGGCCTGCGGATATCGTGAAGTCGCTCGTGGTCAAGCACAAGGACGGCAGTTTCTTGTTCGCCCTGGTCCCCGGCGACCGGCAGATTTCCTGGCCCAAGCTGCGGGCGCTGCTGGGCGTCAACAAGCTCTCGCTGCCGGCGGCGGATACCGCCTTCGAGGCCACCGGGTACGAGCGCGGGACCATCACACCGCTCGGCAGCATCCGCCCCTGGCCGGTCTACGCCGACCAGACCATCACGGGACGGCGGATCTCCATGGGCGCCGGGGAGCATGGCTACAGCGCGTTCGTGGACGCGGACGCCCTGACGGCGGCGCTGGGCGCCGTCGTCGCCGACATCACCGAACCCAACTAGCCCGCCCGGGTTAAAAGCAACGCGGGGTCACTTCCGGCCCATCCGGACGGTCGGGATGGGCGCTAAGTGACCCCGCGTTGTTTTGGAGGAGGGTCAGGCGGTGACTGTCAGCGGCGCCCCGTTGACGGTGAGCCGCCAGTTGGCCTGGTTGAACACGGCGACGTCCAGGGTGCCGCGGTCCACTACGTAGTCGATGATGCGCTGCCGGATCTCCTGCTGGCTGTTCGAGAGTACCGGCGCGCTCTTCACGGCCGGGAAGTTGCCGCCGCCGCTCTGCCGGTAGTTGTTGATGGCCAGGGCGAATTCCTGCCCGGTCCGCAACGCCTGGCCGCCGTAGCTGAGGTTGGCGATCCGGTCCCCCACCGGCCGGGCAAGGTCGATCTCGTAGTTCAGCGGCGCGTCGAGTCCGTAAACGACGTCGTAGTTATAGTCGGGCGTGCCGTTCGGGGCCACGGCCGTCACGGCGTTGGTGACGTCCTGGGCCCTGGCCGTGGTGGCCGCCACCGGCTTGAAGTACTGCGCGGACCACTCCAGGTAGGCCTTGACCTGCGCTCCGGTGACCTTGATGGCGAGCAGCGTGTTGTCGAAGATGTACAGCCCCGCGACATCGCGGATGGTCAGCGGTCCGGCTTTGACGTCGACGGCACGGGAGAAGGCCGCCGCAATGGACAGGACGGGCAGCCCCGCCGCCGGACCGTTGGCGAGCTCGGCCTTGATGGTGCTGGCCTGGACGTAATTGATGGCGTCAATCGCGGCGGAGTCCTCCCAGCAGGCGGTGGCCGTGCTCAGCGGCGCCGTCGAGGTCCCGATAACCTCGTTGACGTAGCTCACCGTGGCGTCGTGCCCTGCCTCGACGGCCCGGACGACGGCGGGATCGGCGTCGGCGGTCTTGGCGTCCAGTAGGTGCGAATGCGCCGCGGTGACGGTCCACCGCCCCTTGTCCCTGGCGAGCTCGAGGTCCATGACGGAGACGCGCATGCCCCACTTGAGCGGCTCGGTCAGTAGCACTTGCCTGCCCGTCTCCTTGTTCGTGACGAAGCGCTCGGGGATCTCCAGGTGGGCGTGCCCGACCAGGATGGCGTCGATGCCCGGGACTTCCTCGGCAAGCTGGGTGGATGCGTTCTCGGGGAAGGGCAAGGCGTCGCCATAGGAGGATCCGGGGGTTGCCCCCGAATGGCTCGTGACGATCACGACGTCGGCCCCGGCCGCCTTGACTTGCGGGATGACAGTCCGGGCCTCTTCGACGATGCCGTTGAAGTCGAGCTTGCCCTGGACGTTGTCGCGGTCCCAGAGCGCGCAGCCCGGCGTCACAAAGCCGACCAGCCCGACCGTCAGCCAGCCGCTGCCGGTCTTGATCCGCTTCAGGACGTAGGGGGTGAAGGCGCGCCCGCCCGACACGGCGTCGTGGACGTTGGCGCCCAGCAGGGGGAAGTCCAGTTGCCGCTCCCAGGCGCGCAGGAGTCCAATGCCGTAGTTGAACTCGTGGTTGCCCAGCCCCACGGCGTCGTAGCCGACCGCGTTCATGGCCAACGCCATGGGGTGTTTCACGGTTGCCGAGGCGGGGTTGATCTTGGCGAAGTAGTAGGCCAGGGGCGTGCCCTGGATGGTGTCCCCGGCGTCGATGGTCAGCGTGTTGGCCGCGCCGCGTTCGGCCCGCATGGCGTTGATCAGCGTCGCGGCCTGGGCGATTCCGATCTTGTTCCCGGCGGCATCGGCATAGGGCGCGTTCTTGAAGTAGTCCCAGTTGAAGACGTTGTTGTGCAGGTCCGTGGTGCCGAGCACCGTCAGGGTGAACGGCTTCTTTGTGCTTGCCTGGCCGGGGGCGGCCTGTGCCGCCGGGGCTCCGGCCAGCGCAGCGGCGGCTGCTCCGCCGCCCACGAGGGCTGCCGCGAGCATGGCGCGGCGGGAAGGGGAAGTGTTTGGGTCCGTCATTGTGGGTGAACTCCTGGACGTTGGGGGCCGGTGGGCACAAATCCAAAGTCTAGGGTCGCGCCGTCAAGTGCGACAGGGGTATCAGAAAAACTTTGCCGAATCCTTGGTTACAGTTCACCGGCGGCTGTTTCCGGAGCGGCCACTTCGCTGTCCGGCCGCAGAACGCAGGAAACCCCGCCCACTGAGTGGACGGGGTTTCCTTCGAGCAGTGCGGACCGCGATTGATCCGGACGGCGAGAGTTACTTGAGGGTAACGCGGGCGCCAGCTTCTTCGAGCTGAGCCTTTGCCTTCTCGGCAGCTTCCTTGGTGGCGCCTTCGAGAACAGCCTTGGGAGCGCTGTCAACCAGGTCCTTGGCTTCCTTGAGGCCCAGGGAGGTGATGGCGCGAACTTCCTTGATCACTGCGATCTTCTTGTCGCCAGCAGCTTCGAGGATGACGTCGAAGTCAGTCTTCTCTTCAGCTTCTTCTGCAGCAGCGGCGGGGCCGGCAACGGCAACAGCAGCAGCAGTAACTTCGAAGGTCTCTTCGAAGAGCTTGACGAACTCGGAGAGCTCGATGATGGTCAGTTCCTTGAAAGCTTCAATGAGCTCTTCGTTGGTGAGCTTCGCCATGGTGTGGCGTCCTTCCTATAGTGGTGCCCGGCGGGCCTGAGGCTCGCTGTCGCACCGGAGTCTTATGGAGAAGAGGACTAGTTCTCTTCGGGGGCTGCGGCTTCGGCCGGTGCTTCGGCCTCGGCTGCTGCATCTGCTGCGGGGGCTTCTTCAGCGGCGGGTGCTTCGGCTGCTGCCGGGGCACCGTTCTCTTCTTCAAGCTTGAGGCGCAGTGCGTCGATGATGCGTACAGCGGCGGCAGCAGGAGCCTTGAGGATCCCTGCAACCTTGGCGAGCTGCAGCTCACGGGACTCGAGTGCTGCCAGGGCAGCAACTTCGCTGGCGTTCAGTGCCTTGCCCTCGAAGTAACCGGTCTTGATAACCAGCTGCTTGTTGGCTTTGGCAAAATCCGTCAGGCTCTTGGCAGCGGCAACTGCGTCACCCTTGATGAACGCGATTGCAGTGGGGCCGGCGAGCTGACCGTCGAATGCTTCGACGCCAGCTTCCTTGGCTGCAATGGCGGTCAGGGTGTTCTTGACGACCGAGAACTTGGTTTCCTGGCCGAGAGAGACACGCAGCTGCTTGAGCTGTGCAACGGTGAGCCCGCGGTATTCGGTCAGGACAGCGGCGTTCGATTCCTTGAAATCGTTAGTGATCTCAGCTACTGCTGAAACCTTGCTAGGCGTTGCCATAACCCTCCTTCCGGGGATAGTGCCGGTATGTCCGGGTCCCCGCTCAAAAGAGCTAAAACTAAAAAACGCCCCGCGCAGATGCACGGGGCTTGTCTCGACGCGGTCCATGACCGCGGAGCTTTGCTTCGTTCACCTGCGCCGGCCGCCCTATGTTCAGGGTCCTTCGTCCGGAAATCCACTGCGCTCTCCCGGCGCGACTGCAGAAGTGAGTCTTGCTTGGGAGAGTGGATTTCCAACAACCGACGGTCTTTGGTCCTCCAAGCTTACGGGACTCGGCGCGTGTGTTCCAAATCGGGTCCGGCGGACAGGGGTCTCGGTGGGGTTGCGGTGGGGTCACGGTGGACTCACGGTGAACTTCGGCCCGCGGCCTCAGCTGACGGCCGGTCCGAAGTTGGGGAGTTCTTTTTGCCAGAGACCCGTCACGCCCGCCGTCGTGAAGCCGAGCTGCTGGTTGACCTTCAGGAGGTAGCGGTTCTCCGGAGCGTTCCACGTGTACAGGACACGGGCGTCCGGAAACTGTTCGCTGAGCCGCTCCATGTTGGCGACCTTGATCAGCAGCCCGAGCTTGTTGCCGCGGTGTTCCTGCAGCACCACGGTGTCGTCCTGGAAGACGACGTCAGGGCGCAGTGCCAGGACACTGATGGTGGTCAGGCCCACGAGGGTCCCGCTGGCGATGTGCTCGACGGCGGTGACCACCGTCCGGCGGCCCTGGGCAATCGTGACTTCCTCCGCTTCCCGGAGGATGCCGCCGTCGAACACCATTTCCTGGGCATCCGGCCCCGGCACTTCGTCCTCGCCTGCCTGGTTTTCCAGGGCGGCGACGGCCTCGAGCCACTGGTCAGGACACCGGTCCGTCCAGTGGTGCAGACGGTAGCGGCCGGCATTGGCTTCCTCGGCCTCGGCCTCAAGGTCGGCGACGAGTTTGGTGTCCAGCGGCAACGCGCAGGAGCTGAACTGTTCGATGTGCTGCAGGGTGTAGCCGGTGTGGCGGGCAAATTCCACGTCACGGCTGCCCAACGGGACGAACCCGACACCGCTGCCGGGCACGAGCTGTTCGGCCTCAGGGTCCGTCAGGGTTGATCCCGGGTGGTTGGTGTCGATCAGGATCGTGTGGCGGCCCTCGTCCCGGGCGAAATGTTCGGCGGCCTCCAGCAGCTGCCTCCCGACGCCCTGGCGCCGGAATTCGGGCAGGATGTCGAGCGTAAATTCGGCGAGATCGAGGTTGTCCACGAGCGGCAGGGCGATGTCCGCCGTCCCGACAATCACGCCGTCGATCTTGGCGACGAGGATCACCTGGCGTTCGTAGGGGTCCGCCATCTCAAGAAGCTTTTCCTGCGGCGCGTAGGCGAGGTCGTCGGTGCCCCAGGTCTGCATCCGGACCCTGCGCCCCACCTCGATGGCGGCGAGAAAGTCGGCGGCATCGGGCGCGTCAAGGGAATCGGGGATCCACAGCTGCTCAATCCGTACATCGTTTGCCATAGAGGGCATCTTCCCAGCCGTTGTGCCACCCACCCTCGGTACTGCCCGGCTCAAGCCGGGCTTTCAACCGCCAGCATATGCCGGTTTGGGCCGCTGTTCCATTGGTGACGCCCGGCAGTTTCCGCTCCAGTCGGTGCCCGGCAGTTTCTGCCCCATTCGGCACCCGGTCAGTTCCGGATCGCATTGCCGGCGGCTGCGCCCGCGGCGGCAGCGGTCCGCTGCCACTCGCCGTCGTAGCCCGCCGGCTTGAAACCCAGCGCGATGTTGATGCCGAGCATGTGATCGTTTTCGGCCGCGTTATAGGTCAGGACGCGCCGGACTGCGGGGTACGCCTCCCGCAGCAGGCGCAAGTTGCGGATCTTGATGAGGATGCCAAGCCGGTGGCCGCGGTGGCCCACCGCGACCAGGGTGTCGTCCTGGTTGGCCAGCCATGGCTTGTCGGCTGTCGTCTGCAGGACGGTATAGGCGGCCAGTTCACCGCTGGACCGGTGCCGTGCCGCCACCACGAGGGAGGACTGGCCGGCCCGCCGCCAGGTGTCCTCGACGTGGCGGACCCGGGCGACGTCCCAGATTTCCGGTTCGTAGCTCAGCGCTCCGGAGGGGGCGTCGGTGCTCATCCGGGACATCAGCACCGCGAGCTGGGCGGCATGTTCCTCCGGGCAGGAATCGGTCCAGTGCAGCAGTTCGTAGTCCGCCGCGCGGGCCAGGGCGTCCCGTTCCAGGGCATCGAGGTCCGCAGCGGGCGGGACGTCGAGCGCACTAAACCGTTCGACCTGTTCCAGGCGGTAGCCGGCTTTTCCGGCGAAACGGACTCCCGGCGCGCCGGCGGGCAGCGCCCCGGTCCCCGTGGCGGGTTTGATGAGGGTGGGGCCATCAACGTCGAAATCGGCCGGGTGCTCCGTGAAGGTCTGCAGGATTGTCCGCCCGTCGGCGGTGGCCAGCGCCTCGGCGTGCTCCAGCAGTGCCCGGCCGATCCCCGCCCGGCGAAAGCATCCAGGACGCCCACGTGCAGCAGCGCACTGCCCAGGTTCTCCTGCAGTTCGCAGCGGACCCAGGAGTTGGCCGCCATGCGCCCGTCGACGCGGACGAAGAAGAGCCGCAGCCGGGTGTACGCAGTGTCCCGCCAGTACTGCAGGCGGGCCGCCGCGGACGATGCCCGGTCCAGGTTGCCCCAGGTCTGCAGGATGAGCTCATCGCAGAGGTCCATGAATTCGAGGAACTCCGCCGTATCAGCGGCATCGGGGTCAGCGGGATCAAGGCTGGCGGGCAGGGAGAGTTCCTCGATGAGGTACGACGGCGTAGTCACCGGGACAGCCTAACCGGCAAGTCCGGCGGCTCCAAGGGTCCCCGGCGCAGGACGGCGAAAGGCCGCCCCGCAGTTGCGGGACGGCCTTTCGCTGGAACCGGCGACGCCAGCGTTGCTGGCGGTTCCGAGGATCCGTGGATCCAGTGAGGACTAGACCTCGGTCAGGACCTTGGTGACGTTGGGGTCAACCGAGATGCCCGGGCCGAACGTGGTGGCCACGGTGGCCTTCTGGATGTAGCGGCCCTTGGAAGCGGACGGCTTGAGGCGAAGAACCTCTTCCAGTGCGGCTGCGTAGTTCTCGGCCAGCTTGATGGCGTCGAACGAAACCTTGCCGATGATGAAGTGCAGGTTCGAGTGCTTGTCGACGCGGAAGTCGATCTTGCCGCCCTTGATGTCGTTGACGGCCTTGGCGACGTCAGCGGTCACGGTGCCGGTCTTCGGGTTCGGCATCAGGTTACGCGGACCCAGGACCTTACCGAGGCGGCCAACCTTGCCCATGAGGTCAGGGGTGGCGACGGCGGCGTCGAAGTCGGTCCAGCCGCCGGCGATCTTTTCGATCAGGTCATCGGAACCAACGAAGTCGGCGCCGGCTGCGATTGCAGCCTCAGCCTTGTCGCCCGTTGCGAAGACGAGGACGCGGGCGACCTTACCGGTGCCGTGCGGCAGGTTGACGGTGCCGCGGACCATCTGGTCGGCCTTACGCGGGTCAACGCCGAGGCGGAAAGCGACCTCAACGGTGGCGTCGAACTTGGACGGGTTGGTGTCCTTGGCGAGCGTCACTGCCTCGAACGGCGCGTAGAACTTCTCCGCGTCGATCTTGGCCGCGGCTGCCTCATATGCTTTGCTGCGCTTTGCCATGCTGCTTATTTCTCCTTGTGCAGTTGTGGTCTGCGGACCGCGCTGGGCCCTGCCACAGGCGGCATTCCGGCTGGTGTATCCGTTCCGGAATTCCGCTTTTCATTGTTTAGGTGGTGCCGGCTGGCCGGCGGTGCTGACGGCGTCGTGACCGGTTTCCCGATCCCGGCGCATCAGCGGTGGGGAATTAACCCTCGACGGTGATACCCATGGAGCGGGCGGTGCCGGCGATGATCTTCGCTGCGCCTTCGAGGCTGGTGGCGTTGAGGTCTTCCATCTTGGTGGTGGCGATCTCGTTGACCTGGGCCTGGGTCAGCTTGGCAACCTTGACGGTGTGCGGGGTAGCCGAACCCTTGGCGACGCCTGCAGCCTTCTTGATGAGCTCTGCAGCCGGCGGGGTCTTGGTGATGAACGTGAAGGAACGGTCTTCGTAGACCGTGATCTCCACGGGGATAACGTTGCCGCGCTGGGCTTCCGTCGCAGCGTTGTACGCCTTGCAGAATTCCATGATGTTGACACCGTGCTGGCCAAGCGCAGGACCGATCGGCGGGGCCGGGTTAGCGGCACCTGCCTGGATCTGCAGCTTGATGAGGCCGGTGACCTTCTTCTTGGGAGCCAATGTAGGTCCTTCTCTCAAATACGTCCTGGGGCACAGGAGCGTGCCTCAGGTTGGTGGCCGCCATGGCGAGGCGGCCGGCCGCCCCGTGGCTGCTAAGCGGGCAGTCCGGGGCGAATTCTTGTAGTCCAGCTGGATCTTACGGTTCAGCTAGATCTTGCTGACCTGGTTGAACGCCAAGGTGACCGGAGTCTCGCGTTCGAAGATGGACACCAGCACCACGAGGGTCTGGGAATCGATCTTGATCTCGGAGATCGTGGCGGGGAGGGTCTCGAACGGGCCTTCCTTGACGATGACCGACTCGCCAACCTCGAAGTCGACGTCGACCTGGGCGGCGGCGTGCTTGACCGGCTTGCCCTTCTCGGCCTGCTCTTCTTCGAAGACCGGCGCGAGCATGGAGAAGACCTCATCGAGGCGCAGCGGGACCGGGTTGTGGGCGTTGCCCACGAAGCCGGTGACACCGGGGGTGTGGCGGACGGCGCCCCAGGAAGCGTCCGTCAGGTCCATGCGGACCAGGACGTAGCCGGGGATGCGGACGCGGTTGATGACCTTGCGCTGAGCGTTCTTGATCTCAACGACTTCCTCCATCGGAACCTGGATTTCGAAGATGTAATCTTCCATGTCCAGGGTCTGGATGCGGGTCTCAAGGTTGGCCTTGACGCGGTTCTCGTAGCCTGCGTAGGAGTGGATGACGTACCAGTCACCCTCCTGGCGGCGCAGCTTGGCCTTGAACTCGTCGGCGGGGTCGACCTCGGCCTTGGCGGCCGCCGCTGCCAGCACGTCGGCGTCGTCAGCGTCAGTCTCATCAGCGTCGGTGTCGTCAGCGTCGCCTGCTTCTGCGTCGTCTGCCGCTTCTTCCGTGGCTACGGCCTCGTCAGTGACGTCGGATTCGGGCGCAGCAGGCACAGCCTCGGATTCTTCCGCGGCTTCCACCGCGGCGTCCTGGCTCTTATCCAGCTCAGTCTCAGTTACCTCGAGCTCCTGCTCAGACACTTGGTCTCCTGCTTCCTCATTGCCTAACATGCCTATTTAAATGACTCAATTCCGCACACCCCGCGGAATCTCCGGTTTCCCGGGGAATCCACGCAGTCTGCGGACCGGTCGCCTTAGCTGTCCGTGGGGGCGCTGCCGCCGAAGACCCAGCTGACCGCGGTCCCAAAGGCCAGGTCCAGCAAGGTGACGATCACCATCATGATGGTCACGAACACCAGTACCACGAGTGTGTAGTTGATCAGTTCTTTGCGGGTCGGTGCGACGACCTTCTTCAGCTCGCCAATGACCTGGCGGATGAAGATCGCGATACGAGCGAAGAAGCCGGGCTTGGCGGCATTCTTGGCGGGGCGGCCTTTGGAGCTGCTGGCAGCTGTTTCGGTCACCTGGTCCTCACTCATCCTCGCAATGATCGGATACCCGGCTCTGAACTGAACCATGGTTGCTGCGCTGGTTCCGGATGATCCGGAACAGCATGCGCAGGGCAGACAGGACTCGAACCTGCAACCTGCGGTTTTGGAGACCGCTGCGCTACCAATTGCGCCACTACCCTTCGGGGAGAAAATTCGCTCCGGCCGACGCGTCCCACAGGCTTCCCTGAGGCGCAGGCCATCATCGTGTTTTCAACACCGGAGAACCAGTCTACGCAACAACTGCGCCTACGTCGAACCGGCCCTCTTCCGGACCCCTGCGTGCCTGCGAAAACCAACTGACAGCCGCCAGTCACATTCGGGTTCAGGCACCCCGGGGGATCCGCTGAACAGCATAGAGTAGATTTCGTCGAATCCCATATCCAGCCTTCCAGCTGCCAGCGAAGAACGGACCCGCCCATGTCTGCTGCCCGCATTTCCCAGCGCATTTCCGCCATAGCCGAATCCGCCACTCTGGCCGTCGATGCCAAGGCGAAGGCGCTGAAGGCAGCCGGCCGGCCGGTCATCGGCTTCGGTGCCGGGGAACCCGATTTCCCGACCCCCGGCTATATTGTGCAGGCCGCCATCGAGGCCGCCAGCCAGCCGAAATACCACCGTTACTCCCCCGCCGGCGGGCTTCCCGAGCTGAAGCAGGCCATCGCGGACAAGACCTTCCGGGATTCCGGGTACCAGGCGGCGGCGTCCCAGGTGCTGGTGACCAACGGCGGCAAGCAGGCCGTCTACAACACCTTCGCCACCCTGCTGGATCCGGGCGACGAGGTCATTGTTCCCACCCCGTTCTGGACCACCTACCCGGAGGCCATCCGGCTGGCCGGCGGCGAGCCGGTGGAGGTCTTCGCGGGCCCGGAGCAGGGCTACCTGGTCACCGTGGACCAGCTGGAAGCGGCCCTGACCGAGCGCACCAAGATCCTGCTCTTCGTTTCCCCTTCCAACCCCACCGGCGCCGTGTACTCGCCGGAGCAGGTCAGGGAGATCGGCCAGTGGGCAGCGTCCAAGGGCCTCTGGGTTGTCACTGACGAGATCTACGAGCACCTGACCTACGACGGTGTGCCGTTCACCTCGATCGCCACCGCAGTTCCCGAGCTGGGCGACAAGGTGGTCATCCTCAACGGCGTCGCCAAGACCTATGCCATGACCGGCTGGCGTGTGGGCTGGATGATCGGGCCCGCGGACGTCATCAAGGCCGCCACCAACCTGCAGTCGCACGCGACGTCGAACGTCTCCAACATTCCCCAGGTCGCCGCCCTCGCGGCAGTGTCCGGGCCGCTGACCGCCGTCGATGAGATGAAGGTGGCCTTTGACCGCCGCCGCAAGGCGATCGTCGCCGGCCTGAACGCAATTGACGGCGTTGACTGCCCGACGCCGAAGGGCGCCTTCTACGTGTACGCGGACGTCCGGGCGCTGCTGGGGAAGGAGTTCCCGTCCGCGAACGGTCCGGTGCGGCCGGCCACCTCTGCCGAACTCGCGGCGCTGATCCTGGACGAGGTCGAAGTGGCCGTGGTTCCCGGCGAGGCGTTCGGCCCGTCCGGCTACCTGCGCCTGTCCTATGCACTCGGCGACGACGACCTGGCCACGGGCGTCGGCCGCCTGCAGGACTTCCTCGGCAAGGCCAAGTAGCCCACCCCCAGACCCCCGATGCGCTATCACGTAGGGTCCTTATCGCCGCGGCATAAGGACCCTAAGTGATAGCGCATCCTTGGGTTAAAGCAGGCGGCGCTCGGCGGCCCAGCGGGTCAGCTCGTGGCGGCTGGAGAGCTGAAGCTTGCGCAGCACGGCCGAGACGTGGGTTTCAACGGTCTTGATCGAGATGAACAGTTCCTTGGCCACCTCCTTGTAGCTGTAGCCGCGGGCGATAAGGCGCATCACTTCGAGCTCCCGTGCCGAGAGCTTGTCCAGCTCGTCGTCGGCGATGTCCGCGGGGGCCGTGCCGAACGCGTCCAGGACGAAGCCCGCGAGCCGGGGTGAGAAGACGGCGTCGCCGGCGGCCACGCGGCGGACGGCGCCGCTGATCTCCGCGCCGGAAATTGTCTTGGTGACATAGCCGCGTGCGCCGGCCCGGATCACGGACACCACATCTTCCGCCGCGTCGGAGACGCTCAGGGCCAGGAACCGCGTGGCGCCCAGCAGCGGCGCCGAGCCGGCCAGGACCTCGCGTCCGCCGCCACCCCGGCCGCCCGGAAGGTGGACGTCAAGCAGCACGACGTCGGGGCGCTGGACTGCGATGACGGCGATTGCCTCCTCCACGGTTCCGGCCTCCCCCGCGACGACGATGTCCGGGTCCAGGTCCGCCTTCAACCCGGAGCGGAAGATGGCGTGGTCGTCCACGATCACCACCCGGACCGGTGCAGGATTTCCCGGTGTAGGGCTTCCTGGCGCAGGGTTTCCTGATGCTGGGCTGGTCACGGTTTGGCCTCTCCGTTGGCGTTGTTGGCAGCGGCAGGTGCGGCGGCGGTGACGGGCAGCCGGAGCCGCACCTCGGTACCGTCCGGGCTGCTGATGATGGCGGCGGTGCCGCCGTGGCGGTTCATCCGGCCGATGATCGATTCCCGGACGCCGAGCCGGTCCGGGGGAACGGAATCCGTATCGAAGCCCGGGCCCCGGTCCTTGACGAAAACTTCCGCGGCGGCGTCGGTGACTTCCAGGTACACGGACACGGCGCCGCCGCCGTGCCGGGCGGCGTTCAGCATGGCCTCGCGGGATGCCTGGACGAGGGCCTCGTGGCGTTGGGTCATGACGCAGTCGCCCACACTGACCACCTCGACCGCGTGTCCCAGGGCGTCTTCAACCTCTGCGGCGGCGGCCTTGATGCTGTCGGACAGCTGGCCGGATTCCCTGTCGGCGTCCCGGTACAGCCAGCCCCGCAGTTCGCGCTCCTGCGCGCGGGCCAGCCTGATGACATCGTGCTCGTTGCCGGCTCGGCGCTGGATCAGGGCGAGGGTCTGCAGCACGGAGTCATGGAGGTGGGCCGCGATTTCGGCACGCTCGGTGGCGCGGACCCGGCCCGCGCGCTCGGTTTCCAGGTCGCGCCAGAACTTCAGCCCCCATGGCAGCAGCACCAGGGCCACGCCGCCCAGCACGGCCACCGAGGCCAGGAGGGCGAGCCAGGTCTGCTCCCAGGACCCCGAGCCGGAAACCATAACCAGCACTCCGGCCACGACGAGGGCGAGCCCGGCCGCGAGGCGGGCCCAGCCGCCGGCCTGGTCCGCCTTGGTCTTGTCCACGAGCCCTGCCCGGCGGGTCTCGTCCAGTTGCATCCAGGCGATCGCGGCTCCGCCCAGGATGGCCGCGACCGGGATCAGGGTGCCCAGCGGCACGTCGACACCCAGGAGCCGTGCGATCAGAATCCCGGCGGCCAGCAGCAGGCCCGCGCCCAGCAGGATCTCCTTGCCGAAGGGCATGCCGGAGAATTTGGTCCGCCAGGGCCCCGTCGGCCATGTTGCGGGCGTGCCACGGGGGTCAGGGGCTCCCGGCGCGTCGGGCGCATCGGGCCTCTTTGCGACGTCGGGGGTCTCCGGGAAGCTCACTGCCGGAGCGATGGGCGACGCAGGGCGGCGGGCGTTGCGCCGGGCGCTTTCATCCGCCGTGGGGACCATGATCCAGAGCCAGGCGTAGAAGGCCACACCGGCCCCGCCAGCGAGCGCAGCCACCGCCATGCCGATCCTGACCATCCGCACCGGCCAGCCCAGGTGGTTGGCGAGGCCCGCGCACACGCCGGCAATCACGCGATCGCTGCTGCGGACCAGCGGCGGGCGGGCGGGCGCGGTTGTCATGCATCAATCCAAGCATGGATCGGGGTTCCCCGGACGCGTTTGAGGGCCCAACCCGGGGGCCACTCAGGGACCGTTCAGGGTGTTCCCCAGTAGAGCCCGGCCCCGGGAACGGGAAGGATCGAAGTATGAACCCGCACACTCCGCACCCCGATGAAGGCACGGCCTCCGCAGACCGGCCGGCCACGGATCGATCCCACCCGGAACTTCCAGAACCGGAACTTCCAGAACCGGAACTTCCAAACCTGGAACGTCCAAACCTGGAACGTCCCGCCACGGAACTCCCGGACCCAGAGCTTCCAGGCAGGGGCCAGCCCGCTCCGGCCTTCGCCGGGCCGGGCGGCGCGCCGCCGGAGCCACCGCCGCTTTACCCGCCCGGGGACCCGAATGGACCGTTGCCCGGCCGGCAAACCCAGAATTTCTTCGACTGGATCCGCAGCCAGGGCATCTACCGCGGACGCGACCGCTGGATCGGAGGCGTGGCCAGTGGCATAGCCCACCGGCTCGGCGTCGACCCGCTGATTATCCGCGGTGTCCTGATCGTCCTGACCGTCTTCGCCGGAGTTGGCGTGCTCGCCTACGGCCTGGCCTGGGCGTTGCTGCCTGAGCCTGACGGCCGCATTCACGTCCAGGAGGCCGCCGCAGGCCGGTGGACGGCCGGCATGACCGGTGCCCTCATCACCTCGGTCATCGGTTTCCCCAGCCTGGGCACCGGGGTCTGGGGCTGGGACCGCTTCGGCTTCGGCGCCTTCGTCTGGACCGTCTTCTGGGTGGGCGGCGCCATCTACCTCGTCTACTACCTGACCCAACGCAACAAGATTCGGAACGGAGCCACTCCCATGTCATCGCGTTACGACTCCGGCAGCCCGGCCGGCGGCGCGGCTTTTGCGGTCAACCCCCGCACCGACGCCGGGCCGCAATCCGCAGGCAGCTTCCCGCAGGGCGGCGGCCAGGCATATGGCCACCCGCCTGGCAGCTCTCAAGCCACCGGCGCCGGCCCGGACTGGGGTCCGCCTCCGCCGTCGGGACCCATTGCGTCCGGCCCCATCCTGTCCGGCCCCGTTCCCCCGGGCGGCTATGGCCCGGGGTCCGGCGCCACACCGCCCCCTCCGGCCGCGCGCAACCTTGGCCCGGGCACTCCGGCGGTCGCCATCACCGTCGGCTCCGCCCTCCTGGTGGGCGGCGGCATCAAGGCCCTCGACGCCGCCAACGTGATCGATCTCGGCGATGCCGGCAATGCGCTGGTCTGGGCCTTCGGCGCGGCCATCCTGGGTCTCGGGATCCTCGTCGCAGGGCTGCGGGGCCGGACCTCCGGGATCCTGGGCTTCTTCGCGGTCGTGGCCCTGCTGATCGGCGCGATCTTCAGCGTGGTCCCGCACGGGGACCGGTTCCGGTTCCAGAACGCCGATTGGACGCCCGCGAGCATTGAACAGGCCCAAGGCGGCTTCGAGATCACCGGGGGCGCAGGAACCGCGGACCTTACCAAGTTGGCGCTGAATCCGCCCCTGGGCTCCGACGTCGTAGTTCCGATCGACGCGACGGCCAGCAACCTCACCGTCGTCATCCCCACCACTGTCCCGGTGCACGTCCAGGCGGACATGACCATGGGCAACCTCCACGACGGCAACCAGGACCGCGGCGGCATCACGAAGCAGCAAAGCGACTACAACGCCTCGAAGCCGGGCGCCCGGCTGGTCCTGGAGATCTCCGGCACCGTCAGCAACGTGACCATCAAGGAAGGCAACTGACATGAGCATCTATGACGACTCGCGGCCGGCCGACGCCGGGCAGGACCCGGAAGCCGCGTCCCCCGCCCGGGTGGGCACAGTGGTCTGGGGACTGACAGTGGTGGCACTGGCCGCGCTGATCATCATTTCCGGGCTCGGCCTCATGGCCCTGAACGGCACCTATGTGCTGATCGGCCTGATGATCGGGGCCGGGGCCGCCCTGGTCGTGGGCGGCCTGGTCTCGGCACGCAGGCGTGACAATAAGTCGACTACAGGGAAGTCTTGACCCATGGATAAATTCTTCGACACCATCCGGGGCCTCGGCCTGAAACGCGGTCCGCAGCGCTGGGTTGGCGGCGTCTGCGGCGGGATTGCCGCCAAACTGAACGTTGATGTGGCCTATGTCCGGATCGCCTACCTGCTCCTGAGCCTGCTCCCCGGGCCGGCGTTCGTGTTCTACGTCGCGGCCTGGCTCCTCCTCCCGGACCAGCGCAACGCAATCGTCCTCGAACGCTTCCTCTCGAAGCGTTCCTCCCGGCCCTGACGACCGTGACGGGCCATCCGTCACTGGCCGACCGTCAGTGGCCGTCTCGGCCCGGCGGCAGCCGGCACCCGGCAGCTGCGCCGCACCACGCAAAGGTGCCCCCSCCCCCCCGGGGGGGGCACCTTTTGTAACCGTTTGTGTCCTGCCCCACACCCGCCACTAGACTCTAGGGTGAGCTCAGCGTGGCGCTCTGCCTGTACCCCTTCAAACCAGGATTTGAGCCAAGACATGAAAATTGGAATCCTCACCAGCGGCGGAGACTGCCCCGGCCTGAACGCCGTCATCCGTGGCGCCGTCCTCAAAGGAATCGCAGTCCACGGCCAGCAGTTCGTAGGATTCAAGGATGGCTGGCGCGGCGTCGTAGAAGGCGACATCGTGGAGATTCCCCGCACCATGGTCCGCGGCATCGCCAAGCAGGGCGGCACCATCCTCGGCACGTCCCGCACCAACCCGTTCGAGAACGGCGGCGGCCCCGAGGTCATCAAAGCCAACATGGACCGGCTCGGGATCGACGCCATCATCGCCATCGGCGGCGAGGGCACCCTGGCCGCCGCGAAGCGGCTCACGGACGCCGGCCTCAAGATCGTGGGCGTGCCCAAGACGGTGGACAACGATCTCGATGCCACGGACTACACCTTCGGCTTCGACACGGCCGTGGAAATCGCCACCGAGGCAATCGACCGGTTGCGCACCACCGGAGAGTCCCACCACCGCTGCATGATTGCCGAAGTCATGGGACGGCATGTGGGCTGGATCGCCCTGCACGCCGGCATGGCCTCGGGCGCCCACGCCATCCTGATCCCGGAGCAGAAGGCCTCCATGGAACAGATCGCCGAGTGGGTCGTCTCCGCCCACGACCGTGGCCGTGCCCCGCTGCTCGTCGTCGCCGAGGGGTTCGTGCCCGAGGGCCAGGAATCCCCGCACTCGGAGCGCGGCCTCGACACCTTTGGCCGCCCCCGCCTCGGCGGCATCGCCGAAATGCTGGCGCCCGAGCTCGAGGCACGCACCGGCATCGAGACCCGCGCGACGGTCCTTGGCCACATCCAGCGCGGTGGCGTCCCGACGGCGTTCGACCGCGTCCTGGCCACCCGCCTGGGCATGGCCGCCATCGATTCGGTGGTGGAGAAGCGCTGGGGCACCATGGTCTCGCTGCACGGCACGGATATTGTGCACGTCGGTTTCGACGCCGCACTCGGCAACCTCAAGTCCGTTCCGCAGAGCCGTTACGACGAGGCCGCCGTCCTCTTCGGCTAGGCTGGCCGCCGGCGGAGGTCCGGATCAGGCCCGGCCCCGCAGGCAGGATTGCGGACGGTCGGCCCGTGCGGCCGGAAGCCCGGCCGCGGTGGGTAGGGTTGATTCATGACTCTTGAGCCCGGTTCCGCCGAAATTGTCCAGCTCGCATGGGCGCGCCGCTTGGGGTTCGACGACGGCGCCTTCGCGGCCGCCGCCGGCGTGCGGCTCACGAGGGCGGACGAGGCAGCCCGGTCCCTGCAGTTCGTCCGCCTGTTCGGCAACTCTGCCCTGGTGGGCCCGCAATGGGCGCTGGACGCCGCCGACGGTCTCTCCGACGAGGAACTGGCCCAGCACGTGACCCTGCTGACCATCACCCGCGGGCACGGGGGCCACGGGCTCGGCGCCGCCGCACTCTTCTTCGCCGACGACCTCCCCCTGCAGCAGCCCTCCGGGGAACTGACGGTCTCGCACGGGAACCCGGAGGCGATCGAGCTGGAGACGTTCTGCCCGCCCGACGACGTCAACGAGGTGGGCCTCGCCGACCTTGAACACCGCTTCACCGTCCTGCATCTGGAAGACGGGCGCCGGACACCGGTGGCCTGCGGGGCGTATGCCGAATGGGAAGGGCTCCTGGCCCACATGGGCGTGCTGGTCGCGCCCGAGTGGCGCCGCCACGGCCTGGGCAAGGTGGCCGCCTCGATAGCCGCCCACGAGGCCCTCGCCGCCGGCCTGACGCTGCAGTGGCGTTCAGAAGTCAGCAACAAGGGGTCGCTGGCGCTGGCCCGGAGCCTGGGATTCTCCGCGGGCGGCATCCAGACCAGCGTGCTGCTGGGCTGATCCGGATGCCGCCAGGCTAGCCGCGTTCCGCGGCGGCCTTGTCCGCGTCTGCTGTGGCCGTGTCTGCTGTGGGCGTTCCCGCAGCCGCGGCAGCGTCGGGTTCGCCCCAACCCTGGACCGGCTTGGGCTTGGCGAAGAAGAGCGCCACGGCTGCGCCGAGCAGGATGACCGCCGCCGGCAGCAGGATGGATTGGCCCATCGCCGTCGAGAACCCTTCCTGGAGCTCCGCGGGCAGGGCACCGCCGAAGCCCATCGGGCTGGCGTCTGCGCCTGCTCCCGGCCGGGCGGGGAGCTCGGCCGCCAGCCGCGCCTGGATGAGGACGGCAATGGCGGCGCTGCCGAGCACGGCGCCGATCTGGCGGGTCGTGTTGTAGACGCCCGAGCCGGCGCCGGCCTGCCGCGGCGGCAGGTTCCGCGTGACCGTGGAGCTCAGCGGCGCCCAAATGCCCGCATTGGCGAAGCCCAGCACTGCGCTCGGCAGCAGGAACAGCCAGATGGCGGTATCCGGGTGCATGAGCAGGGCGTTCCAGAACAGCGCCACCGACATCAGGACCAGGCCGGCCGCGGTGATGAATTTCGGGTTCACCCTGTCGATGATCCGGCCGACGACGGGGGCGAGGCCGCCCGAGATCAGCGCCATCGGCACCATCATGAGCGCCGACTGGGTGGGCGTCAGGCCGCGGACGATCTGGTAGTAGAAGATCAGCGGCAGGCTGAACGCGGTGACGGTGAAGCCCACCGTGGTGATCGCAATGTTTGCGAGCGAGAAGTTCCGGTCCTTGAACAGGGACAGGGGCAACAGCGGTTCACCTGTGTTGAACCGCTGCCACAGGACAAAGACCACCAGCACGGCGATGCCGCTGATGATCAGGCCCCAGACGGTGATGGGGCCGGCGATGGTGCCCCAGTCGTACGTTTCGCCCTCCTGGATGCCGAAGACCAGGAGGAACAGGCCGAGGGCGCTGAGCAGCACACCGGGAATATCGAACTTGTGCGGGTGGGTGGTCAGCGAAGGGACGAAACGCTGGGCGAGGATGAAGCCGACAATCCCGACGGGAACGTTGATGAAGAAGATCCATTCCCAGCCGAGGCCGTCCACCAGCACGCCGCCGAGGATCGGGCCAACCAGCGTGGCGACGCCCGCCGTGGCACCCCAGATGCCCATGGCCGCGCCGCGGCGGTCCGGGGGGAAGATCCGGGTAATGACGGCCATGGTCTGCGGCGTCATCATGGCCGCGCCGAGGCCCTGGACCACACGGGCCGCGATGAGGATCTCGACGCTGCCGGAGAGGCCGCACCACAGCGATGCCATGGTGAAGACGACGAGCCCGGAGAGGTAGAGCTTCTTCGGTCCGAAACGGTCCCCCAGGCGGCCTGTGATGAGCAGCGGCACGGCATAGGCGAGCAGGTAGGCGCTGGTCACCCAGATCACCGAGTTGATGTCAGTGTTGAGGCCCTCCATGATGCTGGGGTTGGCCACCGAGACGATGGTGGTGTCGATCAGGATCATGAAGAAGCCGATCACCAGGGACCAGAGTGCCGGCCATGGCCGGGCTACGTTTTCCATACGGTTCCTTAGGGGCTGGTGTGAAACGTGGATGGGCTGTGCGTGTGAGGGCGGCCGGGTCCCGGCCGTGGTCCTGCGCGGGGTCACCACGGCAGTTCGCCGGAGCGGAGCTGGTCCTGAAGGCTGCGGATCCAGGCGATTTCGGCGCGCAGCGTGCTCTGCTGGAACTGGACGTCGATCCAGTACTTGCGCTCCACGCCCTTCTTCGCGAGCAGTTCCTCGCCGGAGACCAGGAAATCGAGTTGCTCCTGCAACGCCTGAAGGCGCCGGTCGAGGAGTTCGACGACGACGCCGGCGGGCAGGTTGTAGGCCTCGGAGATGGCCAGCGGGAAGGCCGGGTATTCGTTGACCGGGGCGGCGAGCATGTCCTGCAGCCACTTCGTGAACGCTTCGCGGCCGGCAGCCGAGATGGTGTACGTGGTGCGCTCCGGACGGTTGCCTCCCCGGTCCGTTCCCGTCGCTGCGACCAGCCCCTGTTCTTCGAGCCGCCCGACGGCGTGATAGAGCGTTCCCGGCCGGACCTTGACCAGCCGGTCCTCGTGCCGGGCGATCAGGAGCTGGTACATCTCGTAGGGATGCATCGGTTCTTCCACGAGCAGGGAAAGTGCGGCGACACCCAGGGGTGTCAATGCGGTTGCCCGGGCCATGGTGCAGTCCTTTTCGGTCTAAGAGTGTCCTCTTCGGTCTCAACGGCGGTTACTCCACTAAAGATTATTCCACGTGGAGTATTTAGGGGCAATCTTCCCGACCCCGCGCCGGCAGAGCCCTGGGCCGGGTTTGGTCAGCCGAGGAGGGCCAGGATGTCCGTCCGGGCGAACATCTGCGCGGCGGCCCGCGCGGTGGGGGTGCCGGCGTCAGGGTCGGCCCCGGCCTCCAGCAGTTCCCGGGCCACGTCTGTGTAGCCCTTGAAGACAGCACCGGCCAGCGGGGTCTGGCCCCGGTCGTTCGGCGTGTTGGCGTCGCCGCCGTGGTCCAGGATCAGCCGGACAGTGCCGGCGTGGCCGTGGTAGGCCGCCAGCATCACCAGCGAGTCGCCGGAGGAAGTGGTCAGCGTGGCCGGGGCGCCGGCGGCCAGGTAGCTGCCCAGCAGCGCGGAGTTGCCCTCGCGGGCCGCGTCGAAGAGCGCGTGGGCCAGCGCGAGTGTCTCGTCGTCGGGCGCGGCGCCCGGCTCGTTCACTTTGGACTCGCCGCTCATCGGGTGCCCCGCAGGAAGCCGGTCTGGCGTCCCACCACTTGGCCGGCGTCGGGGGCCACAATGACTTCCTGGGCCGCGGAGTAGGGCTCGTCCCCGTCCACGACGGTCAGGACCTCGTCCGGGGCGACGGAGCGTTTGATCACGGCCAGGGCCACGGGGCCCATCTCGTAGTGCTGCGCCACGGAGGTCACCGCGCCCACCTTGCGGTCGCCCGCACGCACCTCGCTGCCGGCCGCGGGCAGGGTGTGCTGGGAACCGTCGAGCTGGAGGAACACGAGACGGCGCGGCGGGTGGCCCAGGTTGTGGACGCGCGCGATCGTCTCCTGGCCCTTGTAGCAGCCCTTGGCCAGGTGCACGGCAGTGCGGAGGAGGTCGAGCTCATGCGGGATGGTTTTGTCGTCCGTTTCCGCGCCCCACCGGGGCCGCCACGCCGCAATCCGCAGCGCCTCGGACGCCATGGTGCCGGCGAGGGCACGGTCGCCCACGGTCGCGACCAGCTCGCCCGCGGGGACCAGGTACTCGAACCACGGCCGTTCCAGTCCTGGATGGGCACCCTCGCCCACCACCGCGTAGGAGTAGCCGCCGGCACCGACGTGCGGCCACGGGTCTTCCCAGGCCTGCAGCGCCGCCCATTCCGGGATGCGGCGGGTGGAGCCGAGTACGGCCCAGTCCGCAGAGACGTCCGCGATCTCGACCCGGAGCATGAACTTCATCTTGTTCAGCCATTCGGCGAGCGGGGCCGCCTCGGCCGCCTCGACAATCAGCCAGGTGGTCGCGCCGTCGTCCACCACCCGGGCGTCGAATTCGATCCGGCCCTGCACGCTCAGCAGCAGCAGTTCGGTGGACTGGCCCGGGGCCAGGGAAGTGAGCTGCTGGGAGGACAGGGTGTTGAGCCAGTTCAGGCGGTCCGGGCCGCTGACTGTGACCACGCCGCGGTGTGAGAGATCGACGACGGCGGTGCCGGCGGCCAGCGCCCGCTGTTCCCGGAGCGGCTCGCCGTAGTGGGCGGCGACGCCGGCGTCGGCGCCGCCGGCCTCAACCGCGGCCGGGCGCGACAACAGGGGGCTTTTGATAGTCATATTGAAAGGAACGTCCTTAGCTCTGTGCGTATTCCGGCCCGCTGTGGGGCAGGCCGGCCCTAGCGGTATTCCGGATTTTCAAAGTCGAAGCGGGTGCCGGCTTTCCAGGCGTCGGGCAGGTTTCCGTAGGCGGGTATGCCGCCCGCGTCCTTGAGCATCCGCGCCAGATGCAGCATGTTCCAGGTCATGAAGGTGGTGTTGCGGTTGGTGAAATCGCTCTCCGGCCCCCCGGACCCCTCGTCAAGGTAGCTCGGTCCCGGCCCGACGGGGCCGATCCAGCCGGCGTCGGCCTGCGGCGGAATGGTGAAGCCGATGTGCTGGAGGCTGTACAGGACGTTCATGGCGCAATGCTTGATGCCGTCCTCATTGCCGGTGATGAGGCAGCCGCCCACCTTCGGATAATAGGCCCACTGGCCCTTCGCGTTCAGCTGCCCGGAGTGGGCGTAGAGGCGCTCGATGAGCTTCTTGGTCTGCGAGGAGTTGTCCCCCAGCCAGATGGGCCCGGCGACGACGACGATGTCCGTTTCCTGGACGGCCGGGTAGAGTTCCGGCCATTCATCAGTGGCCCAGCCGTGTTCGCGCATGTCCGGGTAGACGCCGCTGGCGATGTCGTGGTCCACCGTGCGGATCACGCGGGTGGTGACGCCCTGCTTCTCCATGATCCGGCGGCTGACCTCGATCAGGCCCTGGGTGTTGGACACGTCCGGGGACTTCTTGAGCGTGCCGTTGAAGAACACGGCTTTGAGGTCTGCGTAGCCGGTGCTACCGGGGGCTGTGTTGGTGACTGCGTCGTTGGTGACTGCGTCGTTCACGGCATTTCTCCTGGGTCGGTGCTGACAACGGAAAAATCAGTGAGACCGGCTATTGAGACCGCGTAGTTAGCCTACTTTGGCGAGGATGGCCGATGCGTGGGCCTCCAGGCCGCCGCCCGACGTCGAATTCTTGCCGGTGCCCACGTCCCAGCGCCAAAGCAGGTTCCCTTCCACGAGCCCGAAGATCCGGGTGGCCGCCGTGTACTCCTTGGAGTGGCTGCCGCGCATCACCATGTCGGTGCTGAGCTGGATCTGGGGCCCCTTGATCTGCCCGTAGTACAGCTCCGAGATCCCGCCGGGGTGGGCGATGGAGACCGAGATGTCGAAACCGCCGTCACTGTTGCGCAGGGCCTCCACCTCGTCGGCGCTCTTGAGCACGGGGACGATGTCCGCCGGGATCAGGCCGGGGCCGCCGTCCTCGTCACGCTGCTTACGTTCCAGCGCCCAGAAGCCGGTCTCGACGGTGAGGGGACGCAGCTTGGTGCCCTCGTCGTCGGTCAGCCAGCTCTCGGCGCGGTACTGCAGGTACGGCAGGCCGTTGTGCGTGAACGAGACGTGTTGCAGGAAATGCTCGGAGTCCTCGTCCCCGGCCCCCAGCCGGCCGCTGCCCTCCCACTCACCAATGAGCCAGGACAGCGGAACGATTTCGGGGGTCAGATCAGTAGGGATTTCAATCGGCACAGCATCTACCTCTGGAAGCTACGGGGTTTGGAACGTGTTACTTCTGGCCTTTGAAGAGGCGGTACACGACAAAGCCGGCAAACCACGCCATGGACAGGCTGGCCACGCCAAGCAGGACAAGGAAAAAGATCTCATATGCAAGTACGGACATGATGCCATCCTAACGCTTAGTAGATGAGTAGTTTGTCTATGAAGTAGGCCAGGGAACCAACCGCAGACACCGGCCCGAGCCCCATGCCCACGGCCGCCAAAATATTCAGGCCCTCGCCGTTGAGGATGACGAGGCGGCGGAAACTCACCAGCACCGCCCCCACGACGACGCCGACGAGGGCGGCCGGCAGCACGGCGATGTCGGAGAACACCAGGCCGGCGAGCGGCCCGGCAAGGCCGGCGCTCACGATGCCCAGCGGCGCCACGATCCGGTCCGGCCAGCGGATCAGCCCCGCCAGCAGGGCGATTGCCGCGCTGATGGCCGCCACGAGGATCATTTCGCGGACCCCGTTGAAGCGCGAACTCGCAATCCAGCCGGCGCCGAGGCAGGAGAGCAGGACACCCGCGCACGAGCCCAGGGTGGATTCGAGGCGCTGGGCCTGGCCGGTGCCCCGGATCAGCTGCATGACGAAGATTGCCATGACCCCGACGGCCATGAACGACGGCGTCCAGTCCAGGAAGCCGGGAGCCGGGAGATACGTCGCAGCCACCGCCGACCCCACACCGGGCAGGCCAATCAGGACCGCGAGGGTCTTCTTGGCGGGGATGCCGAGAAAGTAGGGCCAGCCGATACCGATGCCGGCGGCGGCGAGCGCCGCGACTGCCAGGAGGACCTCCGGCGAGGAATAGGCGCCGGCGACAATAGCCGCGAGACCTGCCAGGCCGATGATCCCAACGCTCCACGGCTTCACTGTCTGCTCGCCATCGGCAGACCCACCATGGCCAGACCTTCGCTCACTGCGGACCCCAATTCGACTCGGCTCAATTTCGACGGGCCGCGGGCCCTGACGGTTCAATCCTGCCCTATGTGACCGGTATGTGTCGCAAAAGGAGGGCCTGGAGGTGACGGGACCATGGCCGGAATGGGGCCTTTAGGTATACTCAGCATCAGCAACAAGACGCTCAATGATGCGCGGACACCCCTTGGAGGAACAATGTCGCACATCCTGCTATTGACGAACAGCACGGGAACATCCGTGGACGTCCTGCCTGCTCTGGAACTGCTGAACCACCGGGTGCACATCCTTCCGGCCGAGCCCACTGCCCTGCTCGAGACCGACCCCTGCGACATCGTCCTGCTGGATGCCCGCAAGGACCTCGTCGGCGCACGTTCCCTCACCCAGCTACTCAAGGCCACCGGCCTCAGCGCCCCGTTGATGCTGATCCTCACCGAGGGCGGCATGGCCGCGGTCTCCTCGGCGTGGGCCGTGGACGACATCCTCCTGGAATCCGCTGGCCCGGCAGAAGTCGAAGCCAGGATCCGGCTCGGGATCGCGCGCGCCGTCCCGGAGAAAGAGGACGTGCCGACCGAAATCCGGGCCGCCGGCGTCGTGATTGACGAGGCCAGCTACACCGCACGGGTCAACGGCGCCGCGCTCAACCTGACCTTCAAGGAATTTGAACTGCTGAAATACCTGGCCCAGCACCCCGGCCGGGTGTTCACCCGCCAGCAGCTGCTGACCGAAGTCTGGGGCTACGACTACTACGGCGGCACCCGCACCGTGGATGTCCACGTCCGGCGGCTGCGGGCCAAACTGGGGGCCGACCACGAGAACCTGATCAGCACCGTCCGCAACGTCGGCTACCGCCTGACCCTGGTCCGCCAGCCCGAGGACGAACTCACCGAGGCCTGAGCGCACTACGGCCGCCAGAACGCGGCAGCGCCGGTAAGCAAGCGCCGGTGCCCAAAGCACTGAACCAAGAAAGCCCCGGACTCTGGAATCCAGAGTCCGGGGCTTTCTTGGTGCACCAATCCATCGGCACGGAACTTCTCAGTATTTATCAGTACTTCTCAGTGGAGGACATACGGGTCGAACGTATCGAGGCCACCCCAGTGGTGGATCCCCCTCGCATCTGGCTCAACGCCGGACGAGAAACGACTATACGCGGCCGTCCGGAGTTCAACAAAATCGGCCGCCGACCCCCATGCACCCGATAGCCTTGCACCATGAGCCCTGCGCACCCGGAAAACTGGCCCGTACACACTGTCAAAGGAACCGTGGACGGCGCGCTGCTGAGAGACGTCGCTGCCCTTGTCGCCGCGGCGGAAGAGTCCGACGGCAATCCGCCACTGTCCGAACAGACCCTTGTCACGCTGCGCGCCGCCGATGCGGGCGAGCACTCGGTGCTTGCCCTGGCCCTCTACGCCCCGGACGACAAGTCGGATCCCGCGACGGCGCAGGACCTCGCCGGCGTCGCCGTCGTCATCGAGGAGCCCGACGGCACCGGGGTTCTCGAGGTCGCCGTCCACCCGAGCTACCGCAACCAGGGCGTGGGCGACCGCCTGGTGGGCGAACTGAAAAGCGTCCGCGGCTTCGCCGGCCTGAAAGCCTGGTCCCACGGAAACCACCAGGCCGCGGCCGACCTCGCAGCCCGCTACGGCTACGGCGCCGTCCGTGAGCTGTGGAAAATGCGGCTGATGACAGCAGCGGCCGCCCTGCCGGAGGTCCACCTCCCGGAGGGCGTACAACTCCGCGCCTTCGTGCCCGGCCGGGACGAGGACGCCTGGCTGGCCGCCAACAAGGCCGCCTTCGCCCACCACCCGGAGCAGGGCAACATGACACGGGCCGATCTGGACGCCCGGATGGCCGAACCGTGGTTTGATCCCGCAGGCTTCCTGCTGGCCGTCGACCCGGCGGACCGGCTCCTGGGATTCCATTGGACCAAGGTGCACCCCCGGCACGGCGATCACCCCGCCATGGGCGAGGTCTATGTGGTGGGCGTGACCCCCGACGCCCAGGGGTCCGGGCTGGGCAAGGCCCTCACGGTCGCCGGCATCCGGCATCTACAGGGCCTGGGGCTCCGCGCCGTCATGCTCTACGTCGACGCCGACAACGCCCCCGCCGTCGCCCTCTACCGCCGGCTCGGATTCACCCGCTGGGATGTCGATGTGATGTACGCGCCGCTGCCGCAGCCGCAGACGCCGGCCGCCACTCCCGCGCCGGACGGCGTTAGTCAAGTCGGCGGATGACCGCCCCGGCCGGGCCGAAATCTGGGGTCATCCGGCCATGATTGCTTGTAAGGTTGAAGCTACATCGCGCCAGCATTGAGGAGACACCATGCCACGGGATACCGCCCGGACATCCACGTCTGAACCAGCAACGCCGGAAAAGGGGGCGCGTCCGGTACGTGCCCGCTTTGGCTCCTCCGAAGTGCCGGCCTCACGCGCCACGCAGGACCGGATCGACATTCCGGAGTTCGCGCCGAACCTGGAGCCGGAAGGCGACATCAGCCCGGACCGGTTCCTGGACCGGGAACTGAGCTGGCTTGCCTTCAACGCCCGGGTCCTGGAATTGGCCGAGGACCCCAACCTGTACCTGCTGGAGCGGGTCAGCTTCCTGTCCATCTTCGCCTCCAACCTGGACGAGTTCTTCATGGTCCGGGTGGCCGGACTGAAGCGGCGGATCGCGACGGGGCTTGCCGTCCCCTCCCCTGCCGGGCTGAGCCCGATGCAGGTCCTGGAGCAGATCGGCGACGCCGCGCACCAGCTGCAGCAGCGCCACGCCCGGGTCTATGCCGAACAGATCCGTCCGGCGCTGGCCTATGAGCACATCCACCTGATGCACTGGGAGGAACTCGACTCCCAGGCCAAGGACCAGCTCAGCGCCATGTTCGCGGAAAAGGTTTTCCCGATCCTGACCCCGCTGGCCGTGGACCCGGCGCACCCGTTCCCCTACATCTCCGGGCTGTCCCTGAACCTCGCCGTGGTGGTCCGCAACCCGGTCAGCGACAAGGAGCTCTTCGCCCGCGTCAAGGTCCCTGACCAGCTCCCGCGCCTGATCTCCATCGACGGCGCCCGCGCCGGCTCCGTTCCCGGGCGGGTGGCACGGTTCATCGCGCTCGAAGAAGTGATCGCCGTGCACCTGGACCAGCTGTTCGCCGGCATGGAGGTCCTGGAACACCACATCTTCCGCGTGACCCGCAACGAGGACGTCGAGGTCGAAGAGGACGACGCCGAAAACCTGCTGCAGGCCTTGGAGAAGGAACTCCTGCGCCGCCGGTTCGGCCCGCCCGTCCGGCTTGAGGTCACCAATGACATTAACCCGAACATCCGTGCCCTGCTGATCCGCGAGCTCGGCGTCGAGGAATCCGAGGTCTACTCCGTCCCGGCGCCGCTGGACCTGCGCGGGCTCTCGGTGATTGCCGGGATCGACCGGGCGGACCTGCACTACCCCAAGCACGTCCCGCACACCTCGCGCTACCTCAACGAATCGGAAACGTCCAAGGCGGCCAACGTCTTTGCCGCCATGCGGCGCCGGGACATCCTCCTGCACCACCCGTACGATTCCTTCTCCACGTCCGTCCAGGCGTTCCTGGAACAGGCGGCCGCGGACCCCAAAGTCCAGGCCATCAAGCAGACCCTGTACCGCACCTCCGGTGACTCCCCGATTGTCGATGCGCTGATCGACGCCGCCGAGGCCGGCAAGCAGGTCCTGGCGCTCGTGGAGATCAAGGCGCGCTTTGACGAGCAGGCGAACATCTCCTGGGCCCGGAAACTGGAACAGGCCGGCGTCCATGTGGTGTACGGCATCGTGGGACTCAAGACCCACTGCAAGCTCTCCCTCGTGGTCCGCCAGGAAGTGGACGGCCTGCGCCGCTACTGCCACATCGGCACCGGCAACTACCACCCCCGCACGGCCCGCTACTACGAGGACCTGGGCCTGCTGACGGCGAACGAACAGGTCGGCGAAGACCTGTCCAAGCTGTTCAACCAGCTCTCCGGCTACGCGCCGAAGTCCACGTTCAAGAGGCTGCTCGTTGCGCCGCGCTCGGTCCGTTCCGGGCTGATCGACAGGATCGAAACCGAGATCAGGAACGCCCGGGCCGGCATCCCCGCCCGTGTCCAGATCAAGGTCAATTCGATGGTGGACGAGGCCATCATCGATTCCCTGTACCGCGCGTCCCAGGCCGGGGTGCAGGTGGACGTCATTGTCCGCGGCATCTGCTCCCTGCGGCCCGGCGTTCCCGGGCTGAGCGAGAACATCACGGTCCGCTCCGTGCTGGGCCGCTTCCTGGAGCACTCCCGCGTCTTCGCCTTCGCAAATGCCGGCGACCCGGTGGTCTACATCGGCTCGGCCGACATGATGCACCGCAACCTCGACCGCCGGGTGGAGGCCCTCGTGCAGCTGACGAGCGGCGACGACACGAGTTATGTCCTGGACTTGCTCAACCGCTACATGGTGCCCGAAACAGCCAGCTGGCATTTGGACAAGCAGGGCGAATGGACCCGCCACCACCTGGCGGAAGACGGCCAGGACCTCAAGGACGTGCAGTCCTGGCTGCTCGCCTCCCGCTCGCGCCAGCGCTCGACCAGCCTGCGGTAGGGATCGTGAGTGTGAGCAGCGATGCACTGGTTGCGGACCAGGCTGACCAACCCGGCGAAGAGGTTTCCGTCACGGCGGCGGGCGCCATCCCGTGGCGCCTCAATTCGGTAAACGGGGACCAGCTCGAGGTCCTGCTGATCCACCGTCCGCGGTATGACGACTGGTCCTGGCCGAAGGGCAAAATCGACCCCGGCGAGACCATCCCGGAGTGCGCCGTGCGCGAGGTGGAGGAGGAGATCGGGCTCACCGCCCCGCTGGGGATTCCGCTTCCGCCCATCCACTACCATGTGGCGGCCGGGCTGAAGGTGGTCCATTACTGGGCAGTCGACGTCGACGGCGCCGTATTGATACCGGACGGCACCGAAGTCGACAGCGTCATGTGGTGCCCGCCCGAGAAGGCCGCCCGCCTTCTGAGCAACCCGGGTGACATCGAACCGCTGCAGCACCTGGTGAACGCCCACGACCGCGGGGAGCTGGAGACCTGGCCGCTGCTGATCGTGCGCCACGCCAAGGCCAAGCCCCGCTCCTCCTGGACCAAGGCCGAGGGTGACCGCCCGCTGGCCGCCACCGGCATGCGGCAGGCGCAGGCGGTGGGGCGGCTCCTGCAGGCGTGGAAGCCCGCGCGGATCGTTTCAAGCCCGTGGCTGCGGTGCGTGGCCACCATCGCACCCTACGCCAAGGCGGCCGACGCCAAGGTCAAGCTCAACGAGGCCCTTACCGAGCACCGGCACGGCCGCAGCCCGCACAAGACGGCGGCCGTCGTCGAGGGGCTGTTCGACAAGCAGCGGGCCGTGGCTCTGTGTACGCACCGCCCGGCCCTGCCGACCGTCCTGAAGCAGCTGGCAAAACACATGAGCTCCCGGCTGCGGGATCTGCTGCCGTCCTCGGACCCGTTCCTGGCGCCGGGCGAGATTGTGGTCTGCCACGTCGCGCGCGGGAGCAAGAAAAAAGTGGTTGCCGTAGAGCGGTTCAAGCCGTTCGACGACTGAGGTCCTTGACCCCGGGGGGCCCCAAGCCTAGTTTGTATCAATAGCTTGGTACATTACTGCTGAATCTTGGGGGATTCCATGCCGGTCCTGTGGAACGTGCCGCCGCTACTGCTGCTCGGCCCGGCGATCGCCGCCCTGCTGGTCTACGCCGTTCTGCGGTGGGTGATTTGGCCCCCCGGGACCGGAACGTCGCCGCAGACCGTGTCGGAACACGGGCTATGGGTGGGTGTGATCGGCTGGCTCGCGAGCTCACTCCAGGGCGCCATGACCCTGGGCATCATCCCGGCCAATCCCTCGGCAGCCGCCCCCGTGGTGGGCGCCGAAGCGATCGTCCCGGCGCTGGCCTGGCCGGTCCTGGGCTGCCTGGGCGTGCACGCCCTGGGCCAGGTCAGCTACCCGGGGCCGCGGCGAATGCGGCGCGAGGCCGTGCTGTCCGTGCGGCGTATCAAAGACTTCCTGCCCCGCAGGCTGGCATTGACCACGGCTGCGATCTTCGTCTCGGCTGCCGCGGCCATCGCCCGGACTGCCACGCTGCCCGGATTCGCGGCCGTGGCTCCCACCACTGTCAGCGACGGCGCGTACAGCTACTACAACGGTGGAGGCGACGGCCGCATCCCGGGGCCGGAGGTGGCCGCCTGGCTCGGCGGCGCCCTGCTGGTGCTGGCCGTCGGGACGTTGCTGGTTTTGTGGCTGATCGCCCGCCGCCGCCAGCTGGAGTCCCTCGACGCGGCGGACAACGCTGTACTGCGGACCATCGCGATGAACCGGCTGCTGCGCACAGTGTCCACAGTGGCTGCCGGTTTGGCAGTCATCGCGGGGAACTTCGCCGCCCGCCCCGATCCGGCGCAAAGGCTGACGTCGTGGACGAACTTCGCCGGCCTCGCGGCGACCGTGGTCCTGCTCGTGATGTGGTGCTGGCGGCCCCCTCGGCTCGCGGCCGCCCGCCTGGGCGTCCGGAACCGGCCCGAAGCAGGGATCGCCACCGGCCGCCAGCACCCGGCCGCCAGGCTGGTCTCCTCCCTGGGGACGCTCCTGGGCCTCGCGGCCGCCGCGCCGCTGGTCGCCGGCGTCTTCCTTGCCCCCGTGATCATGGCAGTCGCCAGCTACGGGCTTGCAGGGCTCGTGGCCCTGATGGGCACCTCGGTCCTGTTGGTCATAGCCGGCGGCGAGCTGGTCCTGCAGCGCAACTACGGAACGCCGGAGTCGCCGCCCACCTGGCCCCGGCAGCCGGTGGGCCCCGCCCTGCTGACCACGGCGGTCCTGGCACTGCTAATCTTCCTGGCGGCCCTAGCCGGCACCGCCGCGGGGCAGGCCCTGCTGGCCGAAGAACCCGGCTGGGTTCCGGCCGGGCTGCTCGCGGCCGGGACCTGCGTTGCAGCCCTGCCGGCGTTCCTCCGGGCCAGGTCACGCCAGGGTGTCCGCGACGCCCCGCGCGGCCTGGACGTCGCCCTGCGCGGCATTACTGTCCACCGCATCGTGCGGACCCTCGCGGCTACCCTCACCGCACAGGCCGGTGTCCTGTTGCTGACCCAGAGCAATGCCTGGGCGGCGGTGTTCGGGCCGGACGCGTTCGGGGGCGCCGATCCGGCCGCCGGATCGTGGTGGCCGGCGACCCTGGCCGGCTCTGTGCTGGCCGCGGCTGCCGTGGTCATCTCCGTGATCCCCGTGGGTGGCCTGGCCCGGAAGGCCCCCGCTCCCCTGCCGCGGAAGGAAGTCGCCGCGTGAGCGCGGGGATCGCGGTCAACCTGCGTTCGCCCGTTCCCCCCTTCGAGCAGATCCGGGCGCAGATCGCCTCCCTCATCAGCCTCGGGACGCTGGCGGCGGGAACCCGGCTGCCGGCGGTCCGCGGCCTCGCGTCGGACTTGGGCCTCGCGGCCGGGACAGTCGCGCGGGCCTACAAAGAGCTCGAACTGGCCGGGCTGGTCGAAACCCGGCGGCGCAACGGCACGGTGGTCGCCGGCCGCCCCGCGACGCCGCCCGCACCTGCCCCGGGCACGGTCCCGGTGGAGGTGATCGCCGCCGTCGACCGCTGCACTGCGGAAGCCCGCACTGCCGGGCTCGACGACGAGGCACTGCTGGCGATCCTCCGGGCGAGGCAGGGACGGTCACACAAATAAGGAGAGCCAGCGAGTTCTCAGTAGACTGGAACGGTGAGCATCCCTACGCCCTATGAAGACCTCCTGCGCGACGTCCTCGAGCACGGCACGCACAAATCGGACCGCACCGGCACCGGTACCCTCAGCGTTTTTGGCCGCCAGCTCCGCTTTGACCTGAGCAAGAGCTTCCCGCTCATCACCACCAAGCGGGTGCACTTCAAGTCCGTGGCCGTGGAGCTGCTCTGGTTCCTCCGCGGCGACACGAACGTCAAATGGATGCAGGACCAAGGCGTCACCATCTGGGACGAATGGGCCGACGCCGACGGCGAACTCGGTCCCGTCTACGGGGTCCAGTGGCGTTCCTGGCCCACGCCCGACGGCGGCCACATCGACCAGATCGCCGAACTCATCGAGAACCTGAAGTCCAACCCGGACTCGCGCCGGCACATCGTCTCGGCCTGGAATGTCTCCGAACTCAAGGACATGGCCCTGCCCCCGTGCCACGCGTTCTTCCAGTTCTACGTGGCCGACGGCAAGCTCTCCTGCCAGCTGTACCAGCGGTCGGCGGATACGTTCCTGGGCGTGCCGTTCAACATCGCGTCCTACGCCCTGCTGACACGCATGATCGCACAGCAGACCGGCCTGGAACCGGGCGAATTCGTCTGGACGGGCGGGGATGTGCACATTTATGACAACCACATGGACCAGGTCCTCAAGCAGCTCGCCCGCGAGCCCTACGACTACCCCCAGCTGAACATCACCCGCAAGCCGGACTCCATCTTCGACTACACCCTCGAGGACTTCGAGGTGGTCGGCTACCGGCACCACCCGACGATTAAGGCCCCGATAGCCGTATGAGCAACGACAACACCCCGCACCTGCAGCCCGCCGATTTCACTGAGCAACTCCGCGCGTCCACCACCGGCCTCGGGCTGGTCTGGGCCCAGACCAGCACCGGGGTGATCGGCAAGGCCGGCGCCATGCCGTGGCACCTGCCCGAGGACCTGTCGCACTTCAGCCGCCTCACCACCGGCCACCCGGTCATCATGGGACGCAAGACCTGGGAGTCATTCCCGGACAAGTACCGCCCGCTGCCCGGCCGGACCAACATCGTCATCACCCGCCAGGCCGCCTGGCGGGACACCCCGGGCGCGGAGGGCGCCGTCGCGGTCGCCTCGCTCGATGACGCCCTGCTTGAATCCCAGTTCGTGGCCGGCCACGAGACCGTGTGGATCATTGGCGGCGGCGAAATTTTTGCCCAGGCCCTGGACCTTGCCGACGTCGCCGTCGTCACCACCATCGACACCACCGCCGAAGGGGACACCTTCGCTCCCGACCTCGGCTACGACTGGACCGCCTCCGCCAGCCTCCCGGCCAACGGCTGGCTGACCTCCGCCAACGGCACCCGCTACCGGATCACGCTGTGGCGCCGGACGGAGGCCAAGTAATGCTCCGCAAACCCGAGACACTCTTTGTCCTGGGGTACATGCTCCTGCCCCTGCTCGCCCTGCTCTCGGCGATCGTGGGGCTGACCATGATCCTGGGCGGCAACAAGATCCTCGGGGCGATCGTGCTGGTGGTGGTGACCCAGGTCTTCACGTTCGGGGCGGTCTTCGCGCTGCGCCGGCGCAAGGCGGCGCTGCTGGAAGAGCCGCGCGGCGACTATAACGCGTGACGTAACCGACTGCGCCCGGGCGCCGGTGAAGTCTAAACTGGGCCCATGACTACAGCAGCTACCCCGTCCGTCGGCCTGGTCGGTTGGCGTGGCATGGTCGGTTCCGTCCTGATGCAGCGCATGCAGGACGAGGGCGACTTCGCCAACATCAACCCGGTATTTTTCTCCACCTCGAACGCGGGCGGCGCCGCACCGGCCATAGCCGGCGCCGCTGCGGGCGCTGCCGGCAAACTCGAGGACGCGTTCGACCTCGAGACGCTGGCGAAGCTGCCCATTATTGTCACCGCCCAAGGCGGGGACTACACCAAGCAGGTCCACGGCGAGCTCCGCAGCCGCGGCTGGGACGGCCTCTGGATCGATGCCGCCTCCACGCTGCGCATGAATGAGGACTCCATCATCGTGCTGGACCCCATCAACCGGGACGTCATCGACGCCGGCCTCTCCGGCGGGGTGAAGGACTACATCGGCGGCAACTGCACCGTGTCCTGCATGCTGATGGGCCTGGGCGGGCTGTTCAAGAACGACCTCGTCGAATGGGGCACGTCCATGACGTACCAGGCGGCGTCCGGCGGCGGGGCGCGCCACATGCGTGAACTGCTGAACCAGTTCGGCAGCCTCAACGCCGCGGTGAGCACCGAACTGGACGACCCGGCGTCGGCAATCCTGGAGATCGACCGGAAGGTCCTGGCGCACCAGCGCACCGGCATCGACGCCACACAGTTCGGCGTCCCGCTCGCCGGTTCGCTGATCCCCTGGATCGACGCAGACCTCGGCAACGGCCAGTCCAAGGAGGAATGGAAGGCCGGGGTGGAGACGAACAAAATCCTGGGCACCTCCGCCGCCAACCGCGTCGTCATGGACGGCCTGTGCATCCGGATCGGTGCGATGCGCTCGCACTCCCAGGCCCTGACACTGAAGCTGCGCGAGGACCTCTCGGTCGCCGAGATCGAGAAGCTCGTGGACGCGGACAACGAGTGGGCCCGCGTGGTGCCGAACACCAAAGAAGCCTCGATGGCTGAGCTCACACCCGTGGCAGCGTCCGGCACCCTGGACATTCCGGTGGGCCGCATCCGCAAGATGGAGATGGGTCCGCAGTACATCAGCGCGTTCACGGTGGGCGACCAGCTGCTGTGGGGCGCCGCGGAACCGCTGCGCCGCATGCTCCGCATCGCCACCGGAAACCTCTAGGGACCGTCCGGTACACCCCTCCAGGCGCCTGTCCAGTCGCCTGTTCAGGCACCCAGGAATCTGCGGTATTTCGCGGCCTGCAGCCCAAAAGACTTTTGGGCTGCAGGCCGCAGCCCGTTAACGCCGTCGAAGGGTTCGGGCACGACTCCGGCTCCCCGGCCGCCCGGCGGCCCGACCCAGGTGCCGATCACGCCGCCGCCGGCCACGATGGTCTTCTTGAACACGCCGTTGCCGCCAGGGACGATCTTGTCGGCGTGCTCCGGCGGCAGCACGAGGGACCGGTCCGCGTAGCCGAGCAGGAATTCGTCGAACCCCGGCAGCGCCAGAACCGTGCGCTGACCGGGGAGTCCGTCGTCGAGCAGCGCGGCTGTCTCTGGAGAGAGCCAGTAACTGGTCCCCTCAAACTCCAGCTCCGCCAGCTGGTCCGACACCCGGGCCAGGGCAGCCCGGGTTTCCGTCAGCGGAATGCCGGCCCACCAGGCAAAATCACGTTCCGTGGCGGGGCCATGGCTGCGAAAGTAGCGCAGCAGCCACTCGGCGATGCCGTCCGGGCGGTCCAGGGTCCGCGACTCGGTGATCCAGTCGCCGAACGCCACGACCAGTTGCTGGTTGCCTGACAGCGGCCCCTGCACCAGCAAACCCCGCTGGCACAGGACCCCGAGCAGATGAATGCCGCGCTGGCCCGCGGTGGACTGCCCGGCCCGTTCGAAGGCCTGGAACAGTTCCGCCCGGCTGGCCGCCCCCGCGGAGACCAGCCGCAACGCGGATCCCGCCGCGGCGTCCACGTCCGTGTCATTGATCCCGAGGTCCCGGTGGCGCCCGGCCAGGCCACGGATCAGCCGTTCCGAGGTAATGGCCAGCACCCATTTCAAGTCCTCGGGCGCCAGCACGTGCAAGGTGCCGCGCATCGGCCACGAACGGACGATCTCCGCCCGGTCCAGCGCGCCGCGGACGTCCGCGGCGCGGGAACCCGGCACCCGCTGGCCGACAGCCCAGAGAACGGCCTGCAGGTCCTGGGCCTGCATCGCTGTCATGCCGCGGACGGCTTCCGGGACGGACTGAAACCCTGGTCCCAACAGTCCCTGGGCGGCGAGCCGCAACCTGCCGATGGTCCCGGGGGTAAGCCGGCGGATGCCCGTCACTGCTGCCATGGAACCATGGTAAGTCGCGTGTGCTGGCTGTCGGGTTGTTGCCCGGCTGCTCCCAGCCGCCATCCAGCAGGCTTCCCTACCCTTGAATTATGACTATGAGTGAGGTGTGGCCGCTGCTGCGGCCCCTGTGCCGGAAGCTGGCCCTGCTGGGCTGGGCCTCCAGCGCCGCCGGCATGGCTGCCGGGCTCGCCGTCGCCATCGCCAGCGGTACCCGACTTTCGCCCATGATGAGCACCCTGCAGTTGGTGGCCACGTTGTCCATGGCTTTGTCCGTGGCCAGCTTCGTCACGGCCGCGGCGTTGCAGCCGCGGGCACGGTCTCAGGCACCGGTGCAGGCGGCCGTGAAGCACGGAAGGGTCGCCCCGCAGGGCCGGGAGCTCCAGCTCGACTATGGCAGCGAATTTCCGGCCACCGTACAGGCCTTCCTGCTCGGCTCCCTGGCGTTCCTCGCCGGCGCCGTGGCGTTTGCGTGCGCCGGACTGGTGCTGCAAAGCGGGCCCAGTGTCCAGTCCGTGGCGTTCTGCCAGGTCTTCCTGCTCGGGGCCGCGGCCTCCGGTTTTACCTTCATGCTTTTCAGCAAGGTGGCCCCCCGCCACACAGAACCGTAGCCGGGGCGCGGAGGCGCCCCCGCGCGCGGGCCCGGGGGCAGCGGCCGGGCATCGGCCGCTTTCCTGGGGCCGGTCTTCCCTAGAGATCGACGCCGATCAGCAGCGGCTCCGGGTGCAGTTCAATGCCGAAACGTTCGACGACGCCGTGGCGGACCTCCCGCGCGACGGCCAGCATGTCCGCCGCGCTCGCCCCTCCCCGGTTGGTGATGGCGAGGGTGTGCTTGGTGGACAGCGAGGCCCGGCCGCCCGAGACGCTGTCCGGGTCCAGGCCGAAGCCCTTGGCGAACCCGGCCTGGTCGATCAGCCAGGCCGCCGAGAGCTTGGTCAGCCCGTCCGCACCGGCGGGGTACCGCGGGGCCTCCTGCGGCAGCCGTGCCGCGACGTCCTCGGTCACGATCGGGTTCGTGAAAAAAGATCCCGTGGAGTAGGTGTCACGGTCGTTCGCATCCCAGACCATGCCCTTGGACGCCCTGAGCCGCAGCACTTCGCGGCGGACATCGGTGGAGTAGGCCCGCCGGCCCTGCTCGATGCCGAGCACCCGGGCGAGTTCGGCGTAGCGGACCGGGGCGCTCATCCGGCCGAGCGGGAGCTGGAATTCCACGGTGAGCACCACATAGCGCGGAGAGCCGTTGACCGTGGTCTGCTTCAGGATGGAGTCCCGGTAGCCGAATTTGAGTTCGGAATTCGTGAAGGTCTTCACCGCGTTGCGTTCCCGGTCCCAGGTGCGCACCACGGCGATCGTCTGGGAGACGTCGGCCCCGTAGGCCCCGACGTTCTGCACGGGGGTGGCGCCCGTGGCACCGGGGATCCCGGAGAGCGCCTCGACCCCGGACCAGGCATGCTTCACGGCGTGTTCAACGAACGCGTCCCAGTTGTGGCCGGCCTGGACCACCACCGCCACGCCGCCACAGGAGTCCTCGGCGTCGACGGTGAACCCCTCGGAGGCGATCTTCAGCACCGTGCCGGGGAACCCGTCGTCGGACACCAGCAGGTTGGAGCCGCCGCCGATGATCAGCAGGGACTCGCCGGCGGCGTCCGCCGTGCGCACGGCGTCGATAATCCCGGCCTCGCTGCGGGCCTCGATGTAGCTGCCGGCAGGGCCGCCGACGGCGGAGGTGGTCAGGGCGGAGAGCTGGATCTGGGTCACCTGACCAGCCTAGCCGGGATCATCCGCTCGCCTAAGCCGGTGCCGGCTGCACTTGGCTCGCTCTACTGGCCCGGAACGGGCGCGGGTGCGGGGAGTTTGCGGGCCACTGGGGAGAGCAGGAAGCTGGCGATCAGCATCACCATGACGGCCAGCAGCGAGTGGAGAATCCCGACGTGCTCGGCCAGCAGACCCAGCAGCGGCGGCCCGCACAGGAACGCTCCGTAGCCGATCGTGGACACCACGGACACCCGTGCGGCGGCCTTGACGGGATCGTCGGCGGCGGCGGACATGCCGACCGGGAAGCCCAGTGAGGCGCCGAGTCCCCAGATGGCCAGGGCCACGTAGGCCAGCCACGGTACCGGAGCGAAGACGAACAGGCCGAGGCCCAGAACCGCCAGCGCGGCGCACCAGCGCATCACCGGGACCCGGCCGAAGCGGTCCAGGACCAGGGTGCCGGCGAACCGCCCGATAGTCATGAAGGTGACGAACAACCCGTACCCGGCTGCTCCGGCGGCGTCGGTCTGGCCGTGGCCGTCGGCCAGTGCCAGCGCCACCCAGTCCCCCGCCGCTCCTTCTGCCAGGGCCAGCCCGAGGACCAGCACGCCCAGCAGCAGTGTGCGCCGGTCACGCCAAGCCTGGGCGATGAGGCGTTTGTTGTCCAGCGGCGGCTCCGGGACCGCGTCAGTCTGCCGGACGATCGGGATGGGCCCGGTGGAGGGGTCCTCGAAGGTATCTGTCCCGGATGCCTTGAAGGGCGGCTCCCCCTCGACCGGAGTGATGTCCGCCCGGAACCAGGCCGCCGCGGTGGTCACCGAGCCGGCCACCAGCAGGCCCGCCGCGGCCAGGTGCAGGAAGACGGGGATCCCGGCGGCGGCAGCCCAGGCGCCCAGCCCGGCGCCCGCCACTGTGCCCAGGCTGAAGGAACCGTGCAGCCGGGGCATGATGTGCCGCCGGACGGCGCGTTCCACCGCGGCACCTTCGACATTGGACGCGGTGTTCCAGCTGGCGGTGCCCAGCCCGATGATGGCCAGTCCCGCGGCTACCGCCACCGGGCTGGCGAGCACGGAGGTGCCGAAGCCTGCCAGCGCCAGCCCGAACCCGACCATGATGCTGCCGATCCGGATGGTGCGCTTGGAGCCAAGGCGAAGGACAATCAGGCCTGAGGCGGACACGGACACGAAAGATCCCGCCGTCATGCAGAGCAGGAGCAGCCCGATTGTGCCCGGGGTCAGGTCAAGGCCGTCGCGGATGGCCGGCAGCCGGGACACCCACGTGGAAAAGGCAATTCCGCTCGCGGCGTAGGCGACCACCACGGCGTTCCGCCAGTACGTGATCTCGGCGGGCGGGACGAAGACTTCCTTGGTCACTGCAGCCAGATTCACAGAAACGGCATGGGCTAGGCCAGCCTGACGACGGCCTGGGCCTTGACGAGGACCTTCTGGGCGGCGGAGACGACCGTGAGGTCGACGCGGGCGGTGCCGGCGTCGGCGTCGAGCGCCCCGATGGCCCCGCTGACCTCGATCACGGCACCGGCCTCCGGTGTCCCCGTCGTGTCAGCGACGGGCACCGGCTTGGTGAAGCGGGTCTGGAAGTCGACGACGGCGGCGGGATCGCCGGCCCAGTCGGTCACGAGCTGGACGGCCGCGCCCATGGTGAACATGCCGTGGGCGATCACGCCCGGCAGGCCGACGCCGGTGGCGAAGGCCTCGTTCCAGTGGATCGGGTTGAAGTCACCGGATGCGCCGGCGTACTTGACGAGGTCGGTGCGGGTGACGGTAATGCTGCGGCTGCCGATGTCCTGGCCGACCGTGAGTGCTGCGATGTCGATGCTCATGGCTACTGTCCCTCTCCGCGGACCAGGATGGACGAGGTGGCGGTGGCGACCGGCTCCCGGACGCCGGAGGCGTCGATGGCATCGCCGGGGGCAAGGGCGAAGATTTCCGAGCGGGTGGTGATCATGGCTCCGCCGCCCATGGCGCGGACGCCGTCGACGTGCAGTTCGGCGACCAGCCGGTCGCCCGCGACGATCGGGCGGTGGTGGGTGAACCGCTGGTCGGCGTGGACCACGCGGGAGAAGTCGATCCCGGATTCCGGATCCTCTATCAGCTGCGCGTCGGCGCGCTGCGCGACGATGATGGCGAATGTCGGCGGCGCCACGAGGTCGCTGTGACCCAGCGCCCCGGCGGCGGCAACATCGAAGTGGGCGGGGTGGGTGGCCTTGACCGCGCGCGCGAACTCGCGGATCTTCTCGCGGCCGACGTCATACACCTCTGCGGCAGGGTAGCTGCGCCCCTGCAGGTCCGGATTGATTGTCATGGTTCCAGCCTATCGCCACGCCCGGGGCCGTCCGGCTTCGTGACGGGTTGGCGCGGGGCCCGGGTGGGTACTGGCGGGTGCTCCGGCGGGTCTTGACTCGAACGATATGATGAAAACATCAATCCATCAATCCGTATGGCCGCGTTGACCCGCCGGGCCGCGCCGCGAACGGATGCGAGAAAGTGTCCTCCTGCCATGATCTCCGCCGCGCAGACCCCCCTGTACGAAATCAAGGCCAATCTGTTCAAGGCCCTGGCCCACCCGGCCCGAATCCGTATCCTCGAGCTCTTGGCGGCGGCACCGGACACGTCAGCGCCGGTCAGTTACCTGCTCGCCCAGACGGGGCTGGAGCCCTCGCACCTGTCCCAGCATCTGGGGACGCTGCGCCGCAACGGTGTGGTGACGTCGGTCCGGACGGCGAATGTCGTGACCTACCGGCTGGCTCATCCCAAGATCAAGGAGCTGCTCGCGATCGCCAGGGTCTTCCTGCTGGACACCCTGGCCGGTTCCAGCGAACAGCTCCGGATAGCCCAGGAGCTGCCGGCAGGCCACCTCGACCGCGCGGGCGACGCCGACAGTGCCGCCCGCCTCGACAACACAGCGCCGTGAGCGCGGCGCAGGCAGCAGACCCGGCCACGACATCTCGCACGGCACGGGGACGCCTGGCCCGGTTTTTGCCGTCCCGCCGCGACTACGATCTCTTGCGGTCCGCTTGGAAGACGGACCTGTTCGCCGGCATCACGGTGGGCATTGTGGCACTCCCCCTGGCGCTGGCCTTCGGAGTGAGTTCCGGCGTCGGGGCGGAGGCCGGACTCATCACCGCCGTGGTGGCGGGACTTGTCGCCGCCGTCATGGGCGGATCCAATGTCCAGGTCTCCGGCCCGACCGGCGCCATGGTGGTGGTCCTGGCCCCGGTGGTCGCCGCCCACGGCATCGGCAGCATTGCCTTGGTCTCTGTACTGGCCGGGCTGCTCGTCATGATCCTTGGAGCCAGCGGGCTGGGCCGGGCCGTCGCGTTCATCCCATGGCCGGTCGTGGAGGGTTTCACGCTCGGCATCGCCGCCATCATCTTCCTCCAGCAGGTTCCGCTGGCCACGGGCACCGAGGGAACGCCGGGCCACAACACCCTCCTTGCCGCCGTCGAGAGCGCGTCACAGGCCACCATGCCCACTGTGCTGCAGACCCTCGCGGTGGTGGCGGGTGTCGCGGCCGTGATGTACCTGCTGCCCAAGCTCAACAGGTCCCTGCCCGCGAGCCTGATTGCGGTGTTGCTCACCACCGCGGTGTCGGAGATGCTGGCGCTGGACATACCTCGGATCGGCGCGCTTCCGCACTCCCTGCCGGCGCCGTCGATGCCTTCGGTCGATCCGGCCGCGCTGGGCGGACTGCTGATGCCTGCCGTGTCCATCGCGACGCTCGCCGCCATCGAATCCCTGCTCTCGGCCCGGGTGGCCGCCGGCATGGTCGGCCCCGACGGCCGTCCGTCCGGCGCGTACAGCCCGGACCGGGAGCTCACCGGGCAGGGGCTGGCCTCGATCGCTGCCGGATTCTTCGGCGGCATGCCCGCCACCGGCGCGATCGCCCGGACAGCCGTGAACGTCCGTTCCGGGGCCAAGACCCGGCTCTCCGCGGTGGTGCACGCCCTGGTCCTGCTGGCCATCATCTACCTGGCGGCGGGGCTCGTCGGCAGGATCCCGCTGGCGGCGCTGGCCGGCATCCTCATGGTCACGGCCACCCGCATGGTCTCGCGGCACACCGTGACGGCGATCCTGCGCTCTACCCGGGCCGACGCCGCGGTGTTTGTCATCACAGCCCTCATTACCGTCACCTTCGATCTCATCGTGGCCATCCAGATCGGACTCGCCGCGGCAGCCGTGTTCACGCTGCGGACGTTCGCTTCCCTGAGCGGGGTCCGGCGCGAGGACATCCCGGGGCCGCCGGTTCCGGGAGACGAGCACATCGCAATCTTCCGGCTGGACGGGGCCATGTTCTTCGGCGCCGCGGAGCGGGTCCTGCAGGAGATCAGCCAGGTCCGGGACATCCAGGTGGCCATCATCCGGCTGTCCCAGCTGCGGATGCTGGACGCCACCGGCGCCCACATGCTCGTCGAAGTGGTCTCCGCGCTGGAGCTGCGCGGGGTCACGGTCCTGCTGAAGGGGGTCCAGCCGCAGCATCTGGAGCTCGTGACCAATGTGGGGGTCATCCGCTCACTGCGGCATCACAAGCACCTGTTCACATCCCTCCCGGACGCCGTCGAACATGCCCGGAGCCACGTGGTGCGGAACGCGGCCGCTAGCGCTTGAGGTTTTTCCGGATCGCCTGGCCGCGGACCACAAGCCCGGCAATGTGCAGGATCAGGCCCAGCCCGATCACTGCCAGTGAGGCGAGGGCCAGGGCCTGGTTGCCAGTGCTGTTGCCCACCACGCTGAGGATGATGCCGACGCCGATCAGGCCCATGGCGCCGAAGACGAGCACCTTGTAGGCGGTTGACGCGGTGGCCCAGAATTCATTCAGCACCGTGCCAGTCTACCGGGGAGGGCGGGCAACGCCGCGAGGCGCACAATCACTGGCGACACTCACATTGCCTGGCGACGCCGGAATCCGGGCGCGTCCGGTAATTTGCGCGTCACGGGGCAATTTCGGCGTCAGAACAGGGATTCCTGCACGGCCGGGACGTCCGAGCCGTGGTCACCGAGTTCGATCACCCGGGCCTTGAGCTGGCCCAGGTTCACCACGAATTCCAGTCCGCTGCCATCCAGCGCCGCGAGCGCAATGCTGCCGCTCAGCGAGTCGATCCGGAACCCGTGCGCTCCGGCCCCCAGATCGTGCGGATAGGCATGCCGGGCGGCCGGGGCGCAGACCTTCGCGGAGAGTTCCGGCCGGACCCACCGCTCATCCACCACCGCGAAGCCCTCCCCGCCGGCACCGGCGAGCAGGGTCCGGACCTCCCCCGCCAGCCGTCCGTTCAGGGCGTCGAGGTCGACGGCGGCTGCCGGGGCGACGAGCGCGGCGGCCTTGGCGGCAGCGCGGACCTGCTGCGGCAGCCCGGCCTCGCGCGTGATCATGTCCTCAAGGAGACGGACCACGCGGCCATCCTCGGCACGGGCAACGTACCGGGCGACGACGGCGCCCTGCTCGGCGAGCCGGTTCCATTTGCGCGGGTGGGACGCGGTGCCGACCTTGCTGGCCCCATTGGCGAAGGTGGCGACGTAGAGCCAGTGCGGCTGCATCAGGTACGCGCGAAGGCCCGGCGGGACCCGGCCGCCGCGGTGGAAGTCGTGGATCAGCCGGGAGTCGTCCAGGACGAAGCACCGCCCGCACTGGCTGCCCTTGGCGGCGGCTGCCTGGTCGGGGCACAGGACGTGGTCCCGGTCCGCGGGTCCGTGCACCAAGTGATGCCCAAGGCAATGTTTCCCCGCGGCGGCGAGCCGGAAACCAAGGCGGGTGCCGGCGTCGAGCGGCAGTGCGGTGATGGCGCCGTCCGGGTCCTGCAGGCGCATCGCCGGAGGCCTCCCGCCGGACGCCGCGGCGGGCCCGGGCGCCGGACCGTCCCAAAAGACCCCGTGAACCAGATAGCGGGTATCGGTCACGGGGTCTCCTGAATTGGTGTGGCGGCTACAGGGCCGGCTGCACGCCAAAGGCCACGGCGAGCTTCATGATCTTCTCGGCGCGGCCGAGGCGCGGCAGGTCGGAGCCGTCCCGGATGACGCGGCCGCTGGCTTCGAAGTCGGCCATGAAGTCCGTGGCCCACGCGACGTCGGACGGCGTGGGGCTGATGACCTCGTTGATGACCGGGGTCTGGTCGATCGCGAGGCAGAGCTTCCCGGTCATCCCCATCATCACGGTGATGCCGGTCTGTTCGCGCAGGATCGGGTGGTTCGTGCCGACGGTGGGGCCGTCGATGGGGCCGGGCAGGTTACCCACGCGGCTGGCCACAACCAGCTTGGCGCGGGGGTAGGCCATGGCTTCCGCGGTGGCCGCCATGCCGGTGTCGCGGCGGAAGTCGCCCGAGCCGAAGGCCAGGCGGAACGCGCCCTGCGCCTTGGCGATGTTGTTGGCTTCCTCAATGCCGACGGCGGACTCGACCAGGGGGATCACCGGGGTCTTGCCGTCCATCCGGTGGAAGCTCTCCGTGACCTGGTCGGCCGATTCGGTTTTGGCCAGCATGATGCCCAGCAGGCCAGGGGTGCCGCGCAGGCCGGCGAGGTCGTCGGCCCAGAACGGGCTGGTGGCGTCGTTGATCCGGACCCAGGCGCTGCCGCCGGCGGTCAGCCAGTTCACGACGTTGGCGCGGGCGGTGTCCTTCTGGGAGGGGTCCACCGCGTCTTCGATGTCAAGAATGATCGCATCGGCCCGGGAGACGGCGGACTGGTCGAAGAGGTCGGTCTTCATCGCATTCACCAGCAGCCAGGAGCGGGCGATGTCGGCCGGGATATTGCGCTGATGCCGAAGTGATTCGGCGGTGGTCGTAGAGGTCATGCATCTACGCTAGTCGCCCGGGGGCACTTGCCGCTAAGCAATCCGGCCCTCAGGGGCGACCATTACGACCAAAATCACATCCCTGCCCAACTGGCCGGCAGCAGAAGCCGTCTTCAGGGCTCAAACAGCCAGGCGGCCGGCCAGTTGGGTGGGGCGGGGGTCTGGATTGGCTAGGGGATGTTACTTCCCCGGGCCGCGACCCAGAGGCCGTACCACTCGGCGCGGGTCATCGCGGCGGCGGCCTCGGCGGCACCGGCGCAGGCGAGGATCCTGTCCGGGTTCGCGGTGCCGATCACCGGCGCAATCCCGGCAGGGTGCCTCATGAGCCAGCCCAGCACGATCGCTTCCCCCGTGGTCCCCTTCTCGGCGGCCAGGGCGGCCACGAGAGAGGTGGCGGCCTCCTCGGCCGGCGKCCGCGCGGCCGCCGGCGCCCCGGTGTAGAGGCCGCGGGCCAGCGCCCCGTACGCCTGCAGCCGGATGCCGTTCCGGACGCAATGCTCCACGGTCCCGTGCGGGAAGCTGTAGTCCGTGCCCTCCGCATGGTTGACCAGCACCGTGCTTTCCAGCCACGCCCGCTTCAGCAGGCTCATTTCGAGCTGGTTGCCCACCACGGGCACCTCGAGCCGGTCCTGCAGCATCTCGATCTGCGGGCCCGACATGTTGGACACGCCCACGGCCCGCACCTTGCCTTCGGCCATGAGCTGCCCGACGGCGGAGGCCACCTCCGCCGGGTCCATCAGGGGATCGGGACGGTGCAGCATGAGCACGTCGACGTAGTCCGTCCGAAGCCGGGCCAGGCTTTCGTTGACCCGCTCCAGGATGCCGTCCCGGCTGAGGTCGTAGTAGGCCTCCAGGCCCTGCTCATTGAGCCGGATGCCGCACTTGGTCTGCAGCCGGATCTTCTCCCGCAGCCCGGGGGTCCGGGCCAGGACCTCGCCAAAAACGGCTTCGGCCTTGCCGTTGGTGTAGATGTCCGCGTGGTCGAACAGCGTGATGCCCGCGTTCATGGCGGCTTCGACGGCCGCGGCCGCCTCGTCCACGTGCGCGGAGGAGTACGGCTCGGCCGACCAGTCGCCGCCCAGGCCCATGCAGCCGTAGACGAGTTCCTGGGGGAGGTTCCCGGCGTCGGCAGCCGTGCCGGACGAAGCCTGCGGTGCGGGGATCACCGCAGCCAGACGGTGGTGTTGGCCGGCAGCTGTCCGCCGTCCAGCGGGCCGCTGCTGACCAGCACCTCGCCGGCCGGCAGATCAACCGGCGCGTCGCCGAAGTTGGTCACCGTCTGCCAGCCGCCGGGGCGGCTGAAGCGCAGGACGTCGGCGCTGCCGGACTCCTGCCACTGCAGTTCCTCCGAGGTCTGCAGTTCGCGGCGCAGCTTCAGGGCCTTGCGGTAGAGCTCGAGGGTGGAGCCTTCCACGCCGTCCTGGGCTGCCACCGCGTAGCGGCTGAACCAGGCCGGCTGCGGCAGGTGTGCGCCGCCGGCGCCGAAGCCGAACGAGGTGCCCTCCGGGGCCCACGGCAGCGGCACGCGGCAGCCGTCGCGGCCGATCTCCACGCCCTTGTTCCGGAAGAAGGTGGGGTCCTGGCGCTCGGCGTCGGGGATTTCCGCGACTTCCTGCAGGCCCAGTTCCTCGCCCTGGTACAGGTAGGCAGAACCCGGCAGGGCCAGCATCAGCAAGGTGGCGGCACGGGCCCGGCGCAGGCCGAGCTCGACGTCGAGTTCCTCGACGGGGGCGCCGGCCAGCAGCCAGCCCTTGCCGTCCTGGCCCTGGGCGTGCTTGCCGCCGCCCTGGGGCAGGCCGTAGCGGGTGGCGTGGCGGACGACGTCGTGGTTGGAGAAGACCCAGGTGGAGGAGGCACCGGATTCCGTGGCCTCGGCAAGGTTCCGGGCGATGATTTCGCGGAACTCGCCGGCGTCGAAGTCCGCCTGGAGGAGGTCGAAGTTGAACGCCTGGCCCAGGCCTTCCGGGCTGGCGTAACGGGCGCGGCGGGTGGCGTGCACCCAGGCCTCGGCGACGGCGGTGCGCGGCGGGTTGTACTCGTTGAACACCTCGCGCCATTCGGCGTAGATCTCGTGGACTTCATCGCGGTCCCAGAACGGGTGCGAGCCGTCCGGGAAACCGTCCGTTCCGGTGTTGGCGGCGCTGAGCTCCACCTTGGAGATCAGCGGCTCGGTGAGATCCTTGGTCAGCGCGTGGGCGACGTCGACGCGGAAGCCGTCCACGCCGCGGTCGGACCAGAAGCGGAGCGTCTTGAGGAAGTCGTCGCGGATTTCCCGGTTGGCCCAGTTCAGGTCCGGCTGTTCCTTGGCGAAGATGTGCATGTACCACTGGCCGGGCGTGCCGTCGGGCTCCGTGATGCGCTCCCAGGCGGGGCCGCCGAAGACGGATTCCCAGTCCGACGGCGCGAGCTCACCGTTCTCGCCGAGACCGTCGCGGAAAATGTAGCGGTCGCGGGCGGCGGAGCCGCGCGGGGAGGCCAGGGCCTCCTGGAACCATTCGTGCCGGTTCGAGGAGTGGTTGGGGACGATGTCGGCGATGAGCTTGATGCCGGCGGCGTGCAGCGCGGCGGACATCTCGTCGAAGTCCGCCAGGGTGCCGAGCTTGGGGTCCACGTCGCGGTAGTCGTCGACGTCGTAGCCGCCGTCGGCGAGGGCCGAGGGATAGAACGGGGAGAGCCAGACGGCGTCGATCCCGAGTTCCTTCAGGTACGGGACCTTGGCGGTGATGCCCTTGATGTCGCCCAGGCCATCACCATTGGAGTCCGAAAAGCTCCGGGGGTAGATCTGGTACACCGATGCCTGGCGCCACCAGTTGGGGTCGGCGGCGAGATCGGAACCGGACAGGGTGGCCAGCGTGGCGGTGTTGGTCAAAGGAGATTCCTTCGGGTCTGGGAGGGCTTCTGGTAATTTAGATACAAGCTAAATATATTGCCTGAACAATTATGGGTCCGGGGACAGAAGAGGTCAAGAAGTGATGCCGCACGCAGCCGCCGCCACGCCGCAGCTGCTGCGCCGCGTCAACGCCCAGGCCGTGCTGCGCCACATCCGCGGCGCAGATGTTGCCACCGGAACCGAGCTGATGGCCCTGACCGGACTGACCCGGGCCTCGGTCATCGCCGTCTGCGAGGACCTGATCAGCCGGGGCTGGATCGTGGAGCAGGACCAGCCCACAGACCCTGCCAATCCGCGGAAGGGCCGGCCGGCCCGGCGGTTTGCCTTCAACCGGGAAGCGGGCTTCGTACTGGGCCTGGACATTGGTGCCGCGACCACCACCGCCGCCGTGGCCGACCTCCGCGGCACGGTGATCGGCCGTTCCAGCGGGAGCTTCCGCGCGGCGGACATCCCCGCGCAGGAGCGGATCGGCGTCGTCGACCTCGCCTGCCGCCAGGCCTTGGAAGCAGCGGGGGCGGACCCGGGCAGGGTCCTGGCCGTCGGCGCCGGAATCGCCGCGCCGGTGGACCGCGATGGCAACGTTCTGGTGACGCAGCGGTTTTGGAGCCTGTTCGACGTCGGGCTCCGCTCCGCACTGAAGGAACTGCACGGCTGGACGGTGCTCCTGGAGAACGACGCCAACCTGGCCGCGCTCGGTGAGCGCTGGCGCGGGTCCGGCGTGGGCGTCGATGATCTGGTGGTGCTCCTGGCCGGCGAACGGCTGGGCGCCGGCGTGATGGAATCAGGCCGCCTGCTCCACGGCCGCGGCGGGGCCGCCGGCGAGATGGGCTACCTGGACATGGTGGAGGGCGTTGGCTCCAGCGACGGCATCGCCGCCCTGGCGCGGCAGTGGTCGGCGGCCGGCGGCGGACCCTCCGCGGGCGGCCCGGCCAGCGCGCCGCGCGTCTTCGCGGACGCGGCCGCGGGAGACCCGGCGGCCCTGGCCATCCTGGACCGGATTTCGGAGCGCATGGCACGGGTCATCGCCTCGATCGCGAGCCTGATCAACCCCGAGCAGGTGGTGATCGGGGGCGCCGTCGCCGAGTCCGCCGGGGCCCTCCTGCCGGGCATCACAGCGCTGCTTCCCCGCTTCACCGCGACTCCCCCGCGGGTGACGGTCTCACCGCTGGGCGACGCGATCGTCACGGCGGGCGCGGTCCGGCACGCCCTGGACTACGTCGAGGCGCATGCCTTGGAGCTGGCCCTCCCCGCCCCGGCCTGACGGGTCGAGTCCGGCTCGTTCCCTTCGGGGCCGGCCCGCCGGATTAGTCCAACGGGTCCAGCGCTGCCGCGAGCGGAAGTGTGCCGTCCCGGAACTCGATGGTGCGCCCGATCGTGGCCGGCAGCCCGAGGACCGCCGCCGCCACCAGGGCAACGTTGGCCCGGGCGGTTTCGGTGCCGTCCGACGTATCGGCGGGGTCGACGTCGATCATCCCGTTGCCGGGTCCCGCGGTCAGCGTTCCGGGGCCCAGGACGGTCCAGTCCAGGCCTGAACCGCGCAGGTACTCATCCGCTGCGGCCTTGGCCTCGGCGTAGGCGAAGAAGCCGTTGTCCGCGGGGACCCCGTGGTCCGGCCCGGCACCGAAATAGGACACCATGACGTACCTGTTGACGCCCGCTTCCGCCGCGGCGTCCATGGAACGGATCGCGGCGTCGCGGTCCACGGCGTAGGTCCGCTCGGGGCTGCCTCCGCCGGCGCCGGCCGACCACACCACGGCGTCGTGTCCGCGGAGGGCTCCGGCGATCTGCGCCGTCGTCGCGTTCTCCACATCCAGCAGCGCTGGCGTGGCGCCAGTGGCCGCGACGTCGGCCGCATGGTCCGGGTTGCGGATGAAGGAGGTGACCTCCTGCCCGTCCGCCGTCAGGATCCTGGACAGTTCCAAAGCCACCTTGCCGTGGCCGCCGATGATTGCGATGCGCGTCATGGTCCCATTCTGTCCCACCGGACCGCGAACTGCTGCCCCATGGTCCACAGGTTGGTGGTGGTCCAGTAGATCAGGACGCCGATGGGGAACACGATTCCGCCCACACCGAAGACGACCGGCAGGCTGTACAGCAGCAACTTTTGCTGGGCCATGAGCGGAGTCGCAACGGCCTCGTAGGACAGGCTCCTGGCCATGATCTGCCGCTGCGTGATCAGCTGCGAAGCCGTCATGGCCAGGATCATCGCAATGGAGAGGACCCACACCGAGACTGGACTGCCGCCGCCGCCGCCGTGCAGCAGCGAGGCCGAGAGCGGGGCGCCGAAGATCGTGGACTGGTCGAACTGCACGACCTGCTCGGCGCTCATGGCTCCGACGCCTTCGCCCTGGCCCGCCGCGGCGCTGATGCCGGACAGCATCTGGAACAGCGCGAAGAAGAAGGGCATCTGGATCAGCAGGGGCAGGCAGGCCGAGAACGGGTTGGTGCCGTGCGCCTTGTAGAGGGCCATCTGTTCCTGCGCCATGGCCTGGCGGGAGAGCGGATCGGTCTTGCCCCGATACTTGTCCTGGAGCTTCTTCAGGTCAGGCTGCAACCGCCTCATGCGCTGCTGGACGTTGACCTGCTTGAGGAACACCGGGATCAGGGCGGCGCGGATGACCAGTACGAGCCCGATGATGGACAGCGTCCACGTCCAGCCGCTGGCCGCCGGCATGCCGATGGCGCTGAGTCCGTCATGGAAGCCCGCCATCATGGCTGAGACCAGCCATTTGAACGGGGCCATGATGGTGCCAAGAAGGTCCACTGATATCCCCAACCGTCAGATGCTGCAAAGGTACGGTGAAACAAACGGCTTGTCACGGGCTCGCGCCGCGGGAGGGCACCCAGTACCAGCGCTTGTACTGGGCCATGGTGGGGGGCAGGTGCGGGTTCTCATAACGCACTCTCAAATACGATCGCCCCCAAGACAGGCGCAAGACAGCCCTACGGCCTGTTGACCCCGCCGTTAGGCTCAGGGCACGGGTACCGGGGATAGGAAGTGGCCGACCAAAGGCCAGGCCTTGATCATGGGCGCTTTCGCGTTGTTGTGGTTGGCCAATGACGTGGTTGCCGTGTTGTGGGAGAGCCGCCCTTCAAGTGGGTTCTACTGGGTTATGCAGGCTCTGAACCTAGCTCTCTTGGCTGTGAGCTTGTGGTTGTACCGCCGAGCCGTGAAGAGTCCGCCGAAGGGCACAGGATAATGTCAGCCGTCATACCGCACAGTGGAGGGATCCGGAAGGATCGGCCCCTGACCCTCCTCCAAGCAGGGAGACAGAAAGACCCCCGGAATCCATGCGGATTCCGGGGGTCTTATCTGGTAGCGGTGGGGAGGCTCGATCTCCCGACCTCACGATTATGAGTCGTGCGCTCTAACCAACTGAGCTACACCGCCGTAAATGAGGAAAACCTGCGCTAAGCCGGTCAAAAACCGCCTTGACACAGGCCCTCATTCAGAGCCCCCCACCGGAATCGATCCGGTGACCTCGTTCTTACCAAGAACGCGCTCTACCACTGAGCTAGGGGGGCAACGAGTAAATACTCTACCGGAAGATTCGCCCACCAACAAATCGGCGGCCGAACGACGTCGGACCGGCCGGAAACAGCGGAAATCCGGGCTCCCAGCGCGGTCCGGGGAGCCCGGACCCGGCTCCCGGGACCGGCCGGCGGCCGCGGCTGTGACCAAGCGAACACGGGGCCGGGAGGCTTAAACAAGAACGGGCCGGCTCAGGGAGCCCGCTGCTCGGAACGCTCGCTGAAGGAGCGGCCGCCACGGTCAGCGGAGGACCGCTCGCCGTCGCCCTTGCGGAATTCGCGCTTGAAGCCGCCGTTGCCCTTGAAGTTGCCGCTGCCGCCGGAGTAGCCGCCACGGTCTCCGCCGCGGTCGCCGCCACGGTTGCCCTGGTAGGAGCCGCGGTCCCCGGCCGGCTTGCGGCCGTTGTCGAGCTCGAGGTGGATCAGCTCGCCGCCGATCCGGGTACGGGACAGTGCCTTGAGCTGATCGGCGCTCAGGTCCGCCGGGAGCTCCACGAGGGAGTGGTCCGAGCGGATGTCAATGCCGCCGATCTGGGCCGAGGAGATGCCGCCTTCGTTGGCAATGGCGCCAACGATGGAACCCGGCATGACGCGCTGGCGGCGTCCGACGGCGATCCGGTAGGTGGCGTTGCCCTCGGTCAGGGTGCGGGTCGGGCCGCGTGAGCCGAAGCCGTCCTTGGAGCGCTCGCGCTTCTGGAACTCGGGCGCTGCCGGCAGTTCCTTGACCAGCAGCGGCTGTCCGCCCTGGGCCATGACGGCCAGTGCTGCGGCGATCTCCGAGGCCGGCACGTTGTGCTCTTCCTCGTAGGAGGAGATCAGGTCGCGGAACGCTGCAACGTCCTCGGACGCGAGGGTCTCCGTGATGCGCTCGGCGAACTTGCCCAGGCGCAGCGTGTTGACGGTCTCGGCCGTGGGCAGGTGCATCTGCTCCACCGGCTGGCGGGTTGCCTTCTCAATGGAACGCAGCAGGTACTTCTCGCGCGGCGTCATGAACAGGATCGCGTCGCCGGAACGGCCTGCACGGCCGGTGCGGCCGATGCGGTGGACATAGGACTCGGTGTCGTGCGGGATGTCGTAGTTGACCACGTGGCTGACGCGCTCGACGTCCAGGCCGCGGGCGGCGACGTCGGTGGCGACCAGGATGTCGATCTTGCCGTCGCGCAGGGCCTCGACCGTGCGCTCACGCTGCTGCTGCGGGATGTCGCCGTTGATGGCGGCAGCCTGGAAGCCGCGCGAGCGCAGCTTGTCGGCGAGGTCCTCGGTGGCCATCTTGGTGCGGACGAAGGCGATGACGCCCTCGAACTCTTCGACCTCGAGGATGCGGGTCAGTGCATCGAGCTTATGCGGGCCCATGACCTGCAGGTAGCGCTGGCGGGTGTTGGCGCCCGTGGTGGTCTTGGACTTGACCTGCACCTCGGCCGGGTTGTTCAGGTACTGCTTGGAGAGCCGGCGGATCTGGCTCGGCATCGTGGCGGAGAACAGCGCAACCTGGCGGCCCGCGGGGGTCTGCTGGAAGATCTGCTCAACGTCTTCGGCGAAGCCCATGCGGAGCATCTCGTCGGCCTCATCGAGCACGAGGTACTGGAGTTCGGACAGGTCCAGGGAACCCTTGGCGATGTGGTCGATGACGCGGCCGGGGGTACCGACAACAACCTGGGCGCCGCGGCGCAGGCCGGCGAGCTGGGGGCCGTAGGCGGAGCCGCCGTACACCGGGAGGACGGTGAAGTCGTCAATGTGCTTGGCGTAGGAGGTGAAGGCCTCGGCAACCTGGAGCGCGAGCTCGCGGGTGGGAGCCAGCACCAGGGCCTGGGTCTTGCGCGACGGGCCGTTGAGGTCGTGGAGCTCGGCCAGGCGGGACAGCGCCGGTACTGCGAATGCTGCAGTCTTACCGGTGCCCGTCTGGGCCAAGCCCACGACGTCGCGGCCTTCGAGCAGCAGCGGGATGGTTGCTGCCTGGATCGGGGACGGCTTCTCGTAGCCGACGTCCTGCAGGGCGGCGAGGACACGGCCGTCGATGCCGAGGTCTACGAACTTGACGCCTTCTTCTTCGGCGTCCTCGTCCTTTGCCGGGGCGGAGGTGGCCTCGGTCTTGGTCTCAGCCTGCGGGGCAGCTTCGGCAGGCTCGGCGGCCGGTGCTACAAAGTTCGCAGGAGCCTCGGTGAATTCCGGGGCGGAGCCGGCTGCGGGGGCAGCCGTTTCAGAAGTCTCGACGTCGCTCTGGCTAGTCGCGGTGGCGAGTTCGGTGTCGACGGAGTTGTTCTGATTTTCGGGCATAGGTGAAATTTCCTCATCCATAGGGGCCAAGCGGCACAACCCGAGGTGAGCGGAGCCGCAGTACGCGTGACACGAGTGCCGGGCGTACGGTTGACCGGCGGGTCACAGAAGTCCGGCGCTTTCGCAATCCCGTGGCAGGACTTCCCGCTGCATCTCTTGGCTGCTATCCCAGCAGTCTGTACAGCGTTTTCTTTTGCCGGCTCTCCCTATGAAAATGCCCGCATCACATTTGCGGGCCCCAACACTTGCCAGTCCTGCCTCAAGAATTGGGCAGGAATAAGGGATTTCCGGAGTGGGGGATATTTCAAGTGTAGGGCATCGAACAGAACAGTGGTAATTGAGAGGCCGACGGCGGCTGGTGAGCTTGCGCACACCGGCCCCCACACCTAGACCCCGAGACGGCGCTGCAGCTGCTCGAACCTCTGGTGGTACTCGGGCTGGAGGCGGATCTGGCCGTCGGCGTCGGCGTCGCGCAGGGCCTCCATGTCCTCCAGGGTGGGATCGGTGAACCACTTGGCGATTGTCACGCCGTGGGCAGGGACAAAGAGCCGGTGGATGTGGTCTCCGGCTTCGATGCTGCCGGTCCGGACCACCCGGAGGTAGGTGCCCACCCTGCCGGCCTCGGTGAACCGCTGGACCCAGTGTGGCTCGCCCATCCGCCGCTGGAACGTGGCGCAGGGGATGCGCGGGGAGGTGACTTCCACCTCGACGTCCAGTCCGATCTTCCAGCGTTCGCCGATTACGGCATTGGAGGCGTTGAGGCCCGTGATCCGCAGGTTTTCGCCGAAGATGCCCGCCGGCATATCCCGCCCGAGCTCGCCGGCCCAGTAGTCGGCGTCGTCCTGCGAATACGCGTAGAGTGCCTGGTCCTCGCCGCCGTGGTGGATCCTGCTGGCCTGGACATCACCGCGCAGGCCAAGTTTGTGGACTTTCACCGGTCCATCAACCGGGCGCTTGTCGATCGCGGTGACCCCGACGCTGCCGGGATCATCGAGCAGCTGGTGAACCCTGCAGACAGCAAGCACGGATGCGGTTTCCATGGCACCAGTGTAGGCCTGCGGCGCGCCCGCGGCCCGGGACCCAGTGCCGGTACGCTTCCCCCGCGCCCGCTGCAGACACGGCTAGCCCTTTCCATCGCCCCGGATCCGGAGGCCGGTTAGGCTGGCGTCGGGAAAAGCACGCAAGCCTTCCGCGGGATATCCTGCGGCCAGACGTGAGGGGACACATTTGGGCCGAAACGACGAGCACCCGGACGCGCCGCGGCCGGACCGGAAGCAGCCTCCGTGGCAGATTCCACAGCCTGAGCTCCGGCCCGAGCTGCAGAACCAGTCCGGCCAGCCCGCGCCGGGACTTCCGGCAGACGCCACTGCCCCCGCCGTCATTGACCCCTTCGCCCTGGAACGCGAGCGCGGCCTGGCGGGCGCGGCGGCGCGGAAGAAGCGCTTGCAGCGCCGTACCGTCGTCGTCGGGCTGGGCGTCACGGCGCTCCTGGCCGGCACGATCACCGCAATGGTGGCCAGCAACGAGGACGAGGCCGACTACGCGCAGGTGTGCTTCAACGACGACACCGGCGAGCGGGTCGATGATGCCCAGTGCAACAACAACAGCAGCACGGACGGCCGCAGCTCCGGCATCTACGCCTGGTACTTCTACTCCCGCGGCGCCAGCGTGCCCGGATTGGGCCAGAACCGGTCGGGCTACCCCAGCTACAGCAGGACCGTTCCCACTGGAGCCAAGGCGTCCACGGGGTACAGCCCCACGGGCGGCACGGTCAGCAGGGGCGGCTTCGGCGGCAGCGCCAAGGGCGGAAGCACAGGAGGCTAGGGATGAAACGACTGGGATCCGCGCCGCGGCCGGACTGGAAAGAGCGGGTTGAAGCACAGGGCCTGGTTTTCTCCACCACGGCCCTGCCCGACGGCACGAACGTCGAGTACTGGCACGAAGGCGCCTACTACGAATTCACCATGGACGAAGTGGAGACCCTCGAACAGGCCGCGGAGGACATGCACCGCATGTGCCTCGAGGCCGCGAAGTTCCTCGCCACCGGCGCCATGGGCAACATCGGGATCGGGCCGCAGGCACTGGAACTGGCGGCTGCATCGCTGCAGGCCGGCGATGTGGACGTCTACGGCCGCTTCGACTTCGTCTACGACGGCCGGGGCGGCCCGGCCAAGATGCTGGAGTACAACGCGGACACCCCTACCGGACTCATTGAGGCCGCCGTCGCCCAGTGGTTCTGGCTGCAGGACGTCTTTCCCGATAAGGACCAGTGGAACGGCATCCATGAAGCCCTCATCCGGCAGTGGAAGAGGCTGCAGTACCGCACCGGCATGAGCACCCTCCACGTCGCCCACTCCGAGGCGGAAGAGTCCGGCGAGGACTGGATGACGGCGGCCTACATGCGGGACGTCGCGAGCCAAGCCGGCTGGACCACCATCGGCATCAACATGTCCGACATCGGCTGGGATCCGAACCTCAACCGCTTCGTGGACCTGGACAACTTCATGATCAGCACCATGTTCAAGCTCTACCCCTGGGAACTGATGATGAAGGAGCCGTTCGGGCAGCGGCTGCTGCAGCGCGCCCACAATCCGCGCTGGGTGGAGCCGGCCTGGAAGATGCTCCTGTCCAACAAGGCCCTGCTCGCGGCGCTCTGGCACCTCTACCCGGACCACCCCAACCTGCTTCCGGCCTATCTTGACGGCCCCGGGCCGCTCAAGGAGTGGGTGGCCAAGCCGCTGCACGGCCGCGAAGGGGACAACATCAGGATCCACGCCGCCGGCATCGACCTCGAACAGCCCGGCGGCTATGGCCGGGAAGGCTGGTGTTACCAGCAGTTCCACGCCCTTCCCGATTTCGACGGCAACCGCCCGGTGCTCGGCCTCTGGGTGGTCGACGGCGAATCGGTCGGCTGCGGCATCCGCGAATCGGACGGGCCCATCACCGACTACTTCTGCCGCTTCGTGCCCAACACGATTGACGCGCCCGCCCCGACCTCGAACCAGGCCCACTCCAGCAAGGCAGGTATTGCCCTATGAGCACCCGAACCACGACGACGGCCGGCGGCTCCGGTGGTCCCGCCGCGGTTCCCGCCAAGGGGCTGCGCGCCGGGATCCTGGATCTCGGAGACTCCGTCATGTTGGGGCTGGCCTCCACCGCGCCGGTCTATTCGCTCGCGGCGACCCTGGGACTGATCGTGGCTGTGAACGCCAACTACACTCCGTTGATCCTGCTGCTGGGCTTCGTGCCGGTGCTCTTCATCGCCTTCGCCTTCCGTGAGCTCAACAGCGCCATGCCGGACTGCGGGACCACCTTCATCTGGGCCGGCCGGGCGTTCGGTCCCTGGGCCGGCTGGCTGGGCGGGTGGGGCGTGGCCCTGGCCGGCGTCGTGGTCCTGGCCAATCTCGCCCAGGTCGCCGGGCAGTACCTGTGGCTGCTGATCGGCGACGGTTCGCTGGCCGGGAACAGCCTCGTGGTCACCGCCACCGGCGTGCTGTTCATCGTGTTCATGACCCTTGTGAACTACCGCGGCATCCGCCTCGGGGAACATGTCCAGCGGGTCCTGACCTACGTGCAGTACCTCTCGCTGGGCATCTTCGCGATGGCAATCATCTTCCGGATCGCGGGAGGGGTGCCCGGCGGGGCCACCGGCCAAGCCTTCGATCTTGAGTGGTTCAACCCCGCCGGTGCGTTCGCTGATCCCGGCGCGGTGGTGCACGGTGCCATGCTGGCCCTGTTCATCTACTGGGGCTGGGACACCTGCCTCGCGGTGAACGAGGAGACCGAGAACCCTGCCACCACGCCCGGCCGCGGCGCCGTCATTTCGGCGCTAGTCCTCGTGGCGATCTACGTCTCTGTGGCCCTCCTGGTGATGATGTATGCCACGGTGGGCACAGAAGGCATAGGGCTGGGCAACGAGGCCAACCAGGACGATGTCTTCCTCGCCATGAAGGACGTGGTGCTGGGCCCCTGGGGCTGGCTGATCGTCGTCGCCGTCCTGGCGTCGGTGCTGTCCTCAACCCAGACCACCATCCTTCCCACGGCCCGCGGCACCTTGTCGATGGGCGTGCACGGAGCCGTGCCGCGCAGGTTCGGCGAGGTCCACCCGCGCCACCAGACGCCGGGGTATTCCACCCAGGTTATGGGCGCCGCGGCCGTCGCCTATTACGTCCTGATGAGCGTCCTGAGCGAGAACCTGCTCGCCGACTCCATCAGTTCGATCAGCTTGTTCATCGCGTTCTACTACGCCCTGACCGGTTTCGCCTGCATCTGGTACTTCCGCGCGACCCTGCGCGGCTCGGCCCGGAACTTCTGGTTCCGCGGCGTCATGCCCCTGCTCGGCGCTCTTATGCTGACTGCGGCATTCTTCGTCTCGGCGGTGCAGATGTGGGATCCGGACTACGGTGACACGCAGATCTTCGGCGTCGGCGGGGCCTTCATCAGTGGCGTGCTGCTCCTGGGGCTGGGCGTGGCGCTGGCCGCCGTCTGCCGTTTCGCGCCGTCCACGCGGGGCTACTTTCTCCAGCACCAGCCCGCCGCCGGCACGCCACTGCAGGTGCGGCCGTAGGATGCTGGCATGAGCAACGAAGCTGGCATGAGCAATGAGGCCAACCTTTCCGACGTCTCCGATGTCCTGGCCATCGATTCCCTGCTGAGCGCCCAGGAGCGCACCGTGCGCGAACGCGTCCGCGATTTCACGAACCAGCGGATCCGGCCGGGTATCGCCGGCTGGTACGAGGACGCCGTGTTCCCCCTCGAGCTCGCCCCGGAACTTGGCGAGCTCGGCGTGCTCGGCATGCACCTGGAGGGGTACGGCTGCCCCGGCCGCTCCGCCGTCGAATATGGCCTCGCGGCCATGGAACTCGAGGCCGGCGATTCGGGCATCCGCACGTTCGTCTCCGTGCAGGGCTCCCTCGCCATGACGGCCATCCACAAGTGGGGCTCCGAGGACCAAAAGCAGGAGTGGCTCCCCCGGATGGCCGCCGGCGAACTGATCGGCGCGTTTGCCCTGACCGAACCCACGGCAGGCTCGGACCCTGCCTCGATGAAGACCTTCGCCCGCCGCGACGGCTCCGGCGACGACGCCGGCTGGATCCTGGACGGCGCCAAACGCTGGATCGGGCTCGCCTCCGTGGCGGGCGTGCTGGTGGTGTGGGCCATGACCGACGACGGCGTGCGCGGCTTCCTCGTCCCCGCCGGCACCGCGGGCGTCACCGCGACGCCGATCGGTCAGAAGCTCTCGATGCGCGCCTCCATCCAGTGCGACATCACGTTCGACGCCGTCCGGCTGGGCCCCGAGGCGCTGCTGCCGGCGGCGCGCGGGCTGCGCGGCCCGTTCACCTGCCTCAACGAGGCCCGGTACGGGATCGCGTGGGGTGCGATGGGTGCCGCCCGGGATTCCTACGAGGCTGCCCTGGCCTACTCCCAGGAGCGGCTGCAGTTCGGCAAGCCGCTGGCCGGGTACCAACTGACGCAGGAGAAACTCGTGAACATGGTCCTGGAGATCCAGAAGGGCACGCTCCTGGCCCTGCACCTGGGCCGGCTCAAGGACGCCGGCAGGCTGCATCCGGAGCAGATCTCGCTCGGCAAGCTGAACAACGTGCGGGAGGCGCTCGCCATTGCCCGGGAGGCGCGCACTATTCTGGGCGGCAACGGCATCACGCTGGACCATTCCCCTTTGCGGCACGCCGCCAACCTGGAATCCGTCCGCACCTACGAAGGCACCGACGAGGTCCACACCCTGATCCTGGGCCAGCACATCACGGGCCTCCCCGCCTTCCGCTAAGCCCGGGGAGGGGCATGCCACGGCAGTGTTTGTTGACCGTGGGCCCAGCCATCCGGCGAAGAAGAACTGAACTGCGCGGTCGCCCGGATCCCGCGAAGACGGTCCCGGTCGCGCGATACGGATGAGGCCAGTGATGCAAGTGGTGACTGCTGGGTTTTCGGGTAGCCAGCACTCGTGTTCTCCCTGGGGCGCATTCGTACAGTGGTGCCATCGCCACCGGACCGGAGGCAGCCAAATGCCCGGCGGGCCGGGCAGGCTGCCAAGTAAAGGGGGACATCATGAGTCTCAATGCAAAGCCAGCCGCGTGGACGCTTCGGCTCCTTCCGGCACGTCACGCCACGGCCAGCGCGGACGTGAACGACCGGGACATTTCCGCCGCTGGCCAGGGACCCCGCCGGTACCGCGCCCGCATCAGCGCAGCACTCGTCCTGGACCGCAACCGACTTCAGGAGAGCACAGGGACGCTCCAGTCCTGGAGGTTCCACGACTTCGTCAGCACATTCCAGCTCATGCTTCCCCATCGGGTCGAAAAGATTCACCAGGCCTTGGCCGTCGGGGACTGGGAGGACGCGCGCCTCGCCGCCCAAAGCCTGTCCTGGTCCGCATCCAAGGCCGGTGCGTGCCGGCTCGAACTCATCGCCGACCTCATTGATGCCGACCTCCGGTCCGGACGCAACGCCCGGGCACGGGAGACGGCCCGCCTCCTCCAAGGCGCCGCCACGGAACTGGCAACAGCCCTCACCCGGCTGAGCGCCGGCTGACCGGATCCGGCCGCCACCGGATGCTGTCCCAACACCACACCGACCGTGACGTGTCATGCCAGCCCGGCTTCCGATCAGGCGGGGTCAGGGTCCCTCAGGCGGAGAATCCGCCGTCGGCTTTGACCAGCTGCCCGGACATCCAGCGGCCCTCGGCCGAGAGCAGGAACGCGACGGTGCCGGCCACGTCCGCCGGTGTGCCCAGCCGGCCGCCGGGGTGCCGCCGGGCCAGTTCGTCACGGAGCGGCTCATCCATCCAGCCGGTATCCACCGGTCCCGGGTTCAGGACGTTGGCGCTGATCCCGAGCGGGCCGAGCTCCCGGGCGGCGGCGATCACGATCCGGTCCAGGGCGCCCTTTGATGCCCCGTAGGGCAGGTTGAAGGCGGTGTGGTCGCTGGTCAGCGCCACGATGGCCCCGCCGTCGGGACCGGCCTGCCGGGCGAATGCGGCAATCAACTGCCAGCTGGCCCGGGTGTTGACCGCAAAGTGCCGCTCGAAGCTCTCCAGGGATGTGTCCAGGATGGACGAGTCCACGGATTCGGCGTGGCTGAGCACCAGTCCGTGCAGGGTTCCGGCCTCCGCCGCGGCGGCGGACATCAGCCGGTCCACGGCCTGCGGGTCCTGGAAATCCGCCGGCAGAGCCACGACGGCGGCGCCGGTCGCCTGGAGCTCGGCGGTGAGGCGTTCGACGTCGTCCGGCTGGACTCCCCACGGCATCCGGGTGTCGTAGTCCTGCCAGTACGTCAGCACGAGGTCCCAGCCGTCCGCAGCGAGGCGGCGCGCGATGCCGGCGCCGATTCCGGCGAGGCGGCCGACCCCGGTGACAAGGGCCGTCTTACGTGCGTCAGGGGAGCTCATGCCGAACAGCCTAGCGGCGGCGGCCGGCGTGGCGTGTACTAAGCGCGGCGCCTACGAGGAGACTGGGGAAGTGGGGACGGCGGCCCGGGCGTCGCGTTCAGCAGCCGGTTCGGGGGCAAGGTCCGGCTCCGGTCCCAGCGGGTCCCGCCGGAGGGCCACAAGCCAGCACACCAGCAGGGCCAGGGCGCAGAAGACGCCGGCGCTGGAGGCCATGATCCACACCCCGGGCGTCTGGATGTCGAGGTTTTCGGCGCCGAGGGCCGTGCCGATGGTCTTGGGCGAGAAAAGGAACACGAGGATCGACAGGCCCAGCACGCCTCCCATGGTCCAGCGCATCCCGACGTACCGGCGCGGAGCTTCCCGCAGGGTCCAGGCGAAAGCCGGAAAGACCGCCGCGACCCACACCCAGTGGTGGGACCACGAGACCGGGCTGATCAGCAGCATGGTGAGCGCCGTCGCCGATACGGCCACGACGCGGGCGCCCTGATCGCTGGCGGCCTTGATCACGGCGGCACCCACGGCCACAACCGCCAGGCTCAGCAGCAGCCATGGCACGGTGACGTGCGCTTCCGGGACCCCGAAGTGCAGCAGGGCGCCCTTAATGGACAGGTTGTCCACATAGCCCGCTCCGCCCATCCGGGAGGTGTCCGGCAGCATCTGGAGCCAGAACTGCAGGGATTCGGCGGGCCGGAGCAGCCAGCCGGCCACCACGGTGGCGGAGAAGCCCGCGGCCATATTGCCCAGCCCGCGCCAGTCCTTGCGGACCAGGTAGTAGAGCCCGAACACCAGGGGCGTCAGCTTGATGCCTGCCGCGACGCCCACCAGGAAGCCGCTGCCCGGGAAACCGCGGGCCCAGCGCCGGTTGCGGGCCAGCAGGTCCACGGCGATCAGGCCCATCAGCAGGGCATTGATTTGACCGAACACCAGGGTCTCGCGCCAGGGTCCCAGGTTGAGGACCGCCAGGACCAGGACGGCGGCGGCCCAGCCGTTGCCCGGAGCCCGGAAGGTGTCGCGCCAGGAGGCCTTCGCGTTCCAGTACCGGACCGTACGGACCGCGGCCAGGACCGCCACCCCGGCGCCGGCGGCGTTGAACAGGGTCAGCGCCGCCGCCAGGGGCAGCCGGGCCAAAAGGCCGAAGAGGATGGCGGCGAACGGCGGGTAGGTAAACATCAGCGTCGGTCCGCCGGCCCAGTCCACGTTGCCCGCATACAGGGCTGAGGGTGCCGCGCCGGCGTCGTTGAGGATTTTGCCGCCGTACCAGTAGACGCTGAAGTCCAGGCCGTGCTTGCCCCAGACTCCGAGCGAGATCCAGATGAAGTAGCCCACCGCGGCGATGGCCAGGATGACGGAGAGCCGGAACAGGTGCACGACGGGCGAGTGCCGCGCCGGGCTGTGGTCTGAAGCGGGCACTGACATGAATTCCCCCATCGGGCTGCTGGTGTAGACGCTGGCCGTTTGGTCGGTTCCGTCCGGGGCGGCGCAAACGCGCCCTCGCTGTCGGCTCAGTCTACAGAACAGCTACGCCGGGACCGGGACGGACTCCGGCTTCCGGGCGTCCTTGCGGATGGTGGCGCTGATGACGGCAGCGATGGTGCACATGGCAGCGGCGGCAAACCAGGCGTACGTGTACTGGCCGGTGGCGTCCCGGACCGCCCCGGCCGCGAGGGCCGCGGCGGCCGCGCCGAGCTGGTGGGCCGCGAACACCCAGCCGAACACGACGCTCCCGTCGGCGCCGAACACCTGGCGGCAGATCGCGGCGGTCGGCGGGACCGTGGCGACCCAGTCCAGGCCGTAGATGACCACGAACACAATCATGCTGGGCTGGACGGTGGCGCTGAGCAGCAGCGGCAGGACCAGCAGCCCGATCCCGCGGAACTGGTAGTACACGGCGAGCAGGATCCGGGGGTTGAAGCGGTCCGTGAGCCACCCGGAGGCGATAGTGCCGATGATGTCGAAGAGGCCGACGACGGCGAGCAGGCCCGCCGCGGTGGTTTCGGGCATGCCGTGGTCGTGGGCGGAGGGGATGAAGTGGGTGCCGATCAGCCCGTTGGTCGTCGCGCCGCAGATCGCGAAGCCGGCCACCAGGGCCCAGAAGGTACGCACTTTGCTGGCCCGTTTAAGGACCTGCAGGGCACGGACGGCGGCGTTCCGGCGGGGCTCCTGCGCGTCCTGCCCGGCGGCCGGTCCCGTCGGTTCGGGCCCGCTGGACTCCTTGGCGGCGTTCGGGTCGGCGGCCGGCGGCGTCGCCCCGTAGGGCAGAACGCCAACCTCGGCCGGGGAGTTCTTCAGGAACATCAGCACCAGCGGCACCACGGCCAGCGCGCCGGCACCGATGAGCAGCGAAGCCTGCCGCCAGCCCGGGTCCTGGGCCAGGGCCGCGATAAAGGGCAGGAACACGAGCTGTCCGGCGGCGCTGCCGGCGGTGAGGATGCCGATTACCAGGCCGCGGCTCTTGGCGAACCAGGTGTTGGCGATGGTCGCGGCGAAGACCAGCGCCATGGACCCGGTGCCGAGCCCGATCAGCAGCCCCCACGTCAGCAGGATCTGCCAGGACTGGGTCACGAGCACTGTCAGTGCGCTGCCGGCGCCGATCAGCACCAGGGCCACGGCCGTGACTGCGCGGATGCCGAAGCGTTCCATGAGCGCTGCCGCGAACGGCGCCGTGAGCCCGAAAAGCACCAGGTTGATGCTGACCGCGGCGGAGAGCACGGTGGTGGACCAGCCGAACTCGTTCTGCAGCGGCACCATCAGCACACCCGGCGCTGCCCGGAACCCTGCCGCGCCGACGAGCGCGAGGAAAGCCACGGCGGCAACGATCCACGCCGGGTGGATGCGGCGGCGGACCGGCGCCGGGGTCAGGGTGGTTTCGGGGGCACTCATGCGGCGGTTCCGTTCTGGACAGGGGTCCCGATGCCGGCCGAGGCCAGCGGCACGGGGTCCGTGGTGCGGGAAAGGCTGTGCCAGCTCGTGTTGGCGGCCGTCAGCGGTTCCCCGCAGGCCGTGCACGTGTCAGCCGAGGAGGTCCTCTCCCCGCAGCCGCTGTGGATGACGAACATGTGGGCCTGCCCGGACGGGGCCGGGAGATGCTTTTCGGCCCAGATCACGACGGCGTTGAGTACCGGCAGGGCGTCTTGGCCCATGGCGGTGAGGACGTATTCCTGGCGGGTGCGGCCGCCGTCGTCGTAGGGCCGCCGGATCAGGAGCCCGGCGGCGACGAGCCCGGCGAGCCGCTTGGTGAGCACGGAATCGGCCGCCCCCAGCCGGGCCTTCATGGCCTCGAAGCGGCCGTTGCCGAAGAACACCTCACGCAGGACGAGCATGCTCCAGGGATCGCCCAGGATGTCGAGGCCGCGGGCCATGCTGCAGGTCCGCTGGGACCAGTCCGATCGAAGTGCCATGCGGCCCACCCTAGCTGACTCTCTTAGAGAAAGCTAGGGTGGTCCGGCGGAAGGAGGCGGGCGTCTGGTCAGCTGCGCATCAGCCGCGGGTGCGGCTAGCTGCGGGTGCGGTCAGCTGCGGGTGCGGCTAGCTGCCGGAGGCCAGGGAGGAGATCGCGGCGTCGAGGTCGGCGATCAGGTCCTCCACGTCCTCGATGCCGCACGAGAGCCGGATCAGGTTGACCGGGACCGCCAGTTCGGTGCCCTTGACCGAGGCGTGGGTCATTTCGGACGGGTAGTTCATGAGCGATTCGATCCCGCCCAGGGACTCCGCCAGGGTGAACACGGAGGTCGATTCGGCCACCTTGCGCGCCGCGGCCTCGCCGCCCTTGAACTGCACGGAGATCATGCCGCCGAACTTCTTCATCTGCTTCCTGGCCAGCTCGTGGCCCGGGTGGGAGGGCAGGCCCGGGTAGAGCACGGCCTCGACCTCGGGGCGCTGCAGCAGCCATTCGGCCACGGCCTGGGCGTTGTCGCTGTGCCGGTCCATGCGCACCCCGAGGGTCTTCAGGCCGCGGGTGGTGAGGAAGGCGTCCATCGGCCCGGACACGGCGCCGACGGCGAACTGGACGAAGCCGATCTTCTCCGCGAGTTCCGGGTCGTTGACCACGATCGCGCCGCCAACGACGTCGGAGTGGCCGCCGATGTACTTGGTGGTGGAATGCACCACCACATCGGCGCCGAGGGCGAGCGGGGTCTGCAGGTACGGGGAGGCAAAGGTGTTGTCCACCACGAGGAGCGCGCCGGCGTCGTGCGCCACCTTCGCGAGCGCCTCGATGTCGGTGATCTTCATCATCGGGTTCGACGGGGTCTCCACCCACACCAGTCGGGTCTTGCCGCCGCCGTCGGCGCTGCCGCCTGCCGCGACGGCGGCTGCGACGGCGTCGAGGTCGGACATGTCCACCGGGGTGTTGCCGATGCCCCACTCCCCCAGGACCCGGCTGATGAGCCGGTACGTGCCGCCGTAGGCGTCGTTGCCGAGCACAATGTGGTCCCCGGGGCGGGTGAGGGCGCGGATCATCGAGTCTTCGGCGGCCAGGCCGGAGCCAAAGGAGAACGCGGCGCTCCCGCCTTCCAGGGCCGCCAGCTGTTGCTGCAGCGAGTCACGGGTGGGGTTGGTGCCCCGGCCGTATTCGTAACCGGCCCGCAGCCCGCCGATGCCGTCCTGGGCATAGGTCGAGGAGAAGTGCACGGGGGGCACCACCGCCCCGGTGCGGGGCTCAAACGCCTGGCCGGCGTGGATGGCGCGGGTGTTGAAACCCTGGTTTTTCGAGGACGGGCTTTCAGGCACAGACATGGGACTCCTTGAACTGGTCAGTTGCTGAGGTACGCGAGGAGGTCGTGGCGGGTCAGGATCCCCACCGGAGCGCCGACAAACGTCACCATGAGGGTGTCGGCATCGGAGAGGAGTTCGCGGGCGGTCGAGATCGATTCGAGCGAGCCGATCACGGGGAGCCGGGCCTCCATGTGTTCGGAGATCTTGTCCGAGAGTTTGGCCTCGCCGCGGAAGAGCTTGGCCGTGAGGGTGCGCTCGTCCACGGCGCCCAGCACCTCGCCCATGACGACGGGCGGTTCCTGCGACAGGACGGGGATGTGCGAGACGCCGTACTCGTTCATGATGTTGATGACATCGCGGACGGACTCGTTCGGGTGGATGTGGACGAGGTCCGGGAGTTCGCCGGTCTTGGCCTTGAGGATCTCGCCCACCGAGGCCTCGTCGCCGCCGGCCAGGAAGCCGTAGGAGCGCATCCACTGGTCGTTGAAGATCTTCGCCAGGTAGCCGCGGCCGGAGTCCGGCAGGATGACCACGACGACGGCGTCGGCCGGCAGGTCCTTGGCGACCTCCAGGGCGGCCACGACGGCCATGCCCGAGGACCCGCCCACCAGCAGGCCTTCCTCGCGCGCCAGCCGGCGCGTCATGGCGAAGGAGTCGGCGTCGCTGACGGCAATGACGTCGTCCGGGACGGACTTGTCGTAGTTGGCCGGCCACATGTCCTCCCCGACGCCCTCGACGAAGTACGGGCGTCCCGTGCCGCCGGAGTACACCGAGCCGGCGGGATCCGCGCCGATGATCTTCACGACGCCGCCCTCGGCCCCGGGCCGCCCGGCGGAGACTTCCTTGAGGTACCGGCCGGTGCCGGTGATCGTGCCGCCGGTCCCGGCGCCGATCACGCAGTGCGTGATGCGGCCGTCGGTGTCGTGCCAGATCTCAGGGCCCGTGGTTTCATAGTGGCTGGCCGGGGCGGCGGGGTTGGAGAACTGGTCCGGCTTGTAGGCCCCCGGGATTTCGGTCACGAGCCGGTCGGAGACGCCATAGTAGCTTTGCGGGCTGTCCGGCGGGACGGCGGTGGGCGTGACCACCACCTCCGCGCCGTAGGCCTGGAGCACGGCCCTCTTGTCCTCGCCGACCTTGTCCGGCACGACGAAGATGCAGCGGTAGCCCTTCTGCTGCGCCACGAGCGCCAAACCGACGCCGGTGTTGCCCGAGGTGGGCTCCACGATCGTGCCGCCGGGCAGGAGCTGGCCCGTTCGTTCGGCCTCCTCGATCATCTTGACCGCGATGCGGTCCTTGATCGAACCGCCGGGGTTCAGGTATTCGAGCTTCACCAGGACCGTGGCTGCGATGCCATCGGTCACGTGGTTGAGTTTGACGAGCGGCGTATGGCCAATGAGGTCCAGGACGGACGGGGCGTACTTCATAGGTACAAAGTTACCGTCTCCGGCGCGGCAGGCACGTCGGCGCGGCCGCGGTGCTGCCAAGGCTCTGGAAGGTGCGAGGATATGGCGGTGAAGAGGATTGCCCGGCTGAAGAAGTTCAGGAGCTATGCGCTGCCCGCGGGCATGCTGCTGGCCGGGTGCGCGGCGCTGGCGTCCGGGCTGCTGCCGGTCCCCGCCTTCCAGGCGCTGGCAGCACGCACCGTGCCGATACTGGCGTTCGTGGTCGCGATGTCCCTTGTCACCGAGCTGGTGGATGAGGCCGGGCTCTTCCGCGTCGTCACGGAGCGGCTGGCCGCCCTGGGCCGCGGCCGCGTCCTCTTGCTGTGGTTCCTCGCTATCGCCCTCGCCACCGTTTCCACGGTGTTCCTGTCGCTGGATACGACGGCGGTGCTGGTGACTCCCGTCGTCGTGCTGCTGGCCATTCACGCCCGCATTCCGCCGCTGCCGTTCGCGCTGACCACGGTGTGGCTGGCGAACACGGCCTCGCTGCTGCTGCCGGTCTCCAACCTGACCAACCTGCTCGCGCAGGAGCGGCTCAACCTCAGCCCCGCCGCATTCGCTTCGCTCGTGTGGGCCCCGGCCCTGGTGGGCATCCTCGTGCCGCTGGTGCTCCTGTGGCTGGCATTCCGGAAGGACCTGCGCGGCACGTACGGCCCCCAGCCGGTCCGAAAGGCGCGGGACCGGGTGCTGCTGTACGCGGCATCGGGGGTCATGGTGGTCCTGCTGCCGGCGCTGGTGTCCGGGGTGCCGGTGCAGATCCCGGCGCTCGCGGCGGCTGCGGCCCTGCTCCTGCTTTTCCTCTGGCGGCGGCGCTCCGCCCTGCGCTGGTCCATGATTCCGTGGCGCCCGCTGATGCTCACGTCCGGGCTGTTCATGGTGGTGGAAACCCTGCACGCCAACGGGCTCACCCAGTTCCTGACCGGGATCGCCGGCACGGGCGAGAGCCTGCCGGCGCTCCTGCAGCTCGCCGGCCTGGGCACCGGGGCAGCCAACGCGGTCAACAACCTCCCCGCCTATCTGGCCCTGGAACCCGTGGGCGGCTCCCCGGCCCGGCTGGCGGCCCTGCTGATCGGCGTGAACCTGGGCCCGCTGGTGACCCCGTGGGCGTCCCTGGCCACGCTGCTGTGGCACGAACGGCTCCGCTCCCTGAACGTCGAGATCCGCTGGGGAGGCTTCGCCCTGGCCGGTGTGGCCGCCGTCGTTCTCACCGTCCCCTTGGCGGTCGTGGCGCTGTGGCTCACCACCGGGATGCAGTGAGGTCGACGTACTGAGGCCCGGCTGCCCGGCGTGCCCGGCTGCCGCGTCAGGCGCCGATGTCGTTCCCGGCGTTCGCTGCCCCGGCGCCGCCCTCGCGCGGGGCGCTCTGCCAGAGACCGACCACATTGCCTTCGGTGTCCCGGAAGTAGGCGGCCCAGCCCATGGTGCCGATCGCCTCCCGCGGCAAGACGGTGCTGCCGCCCAGGGACGTGATCTTCTCCAACGCCGCGTCAATGTCATCGACGTCCACCGTGACCACGGGGGATGTGAGGTCGCCTTCGCGGCGAAACATGCCGCCGTTGATGGAGCCCGGTACGGAGGGCATGCCGTTGGCATCCGTCGGCGTCGTCTTGATCATGGCGTAGCTCATCTCCGGCACCTGGCTTAGCTCCCAGCCGAACGCCGAACTGTAGAACTCCCGTGCGCGGCCCTCGTCGTCTGCGGGGATTTCGAAATGTACCACTCCACCAGCCATCACACTCTCCTAAGAACAAGGATTCGGGGCCAAGAGGCGGGCGCGGACACACCACGCCACAGCCGGATTTTAGCCCCGGCAGCGCCGGAGGTTAAGGGCCCTACGGCCCGGGCGTCCTTGCCGCGGATGCCGCCGCTGTCAGCGGGCCGTGGGAACATATTCGAATGAGCCTTGCAGACGCCCCCGCAGGCATTGCCGCCGCGGCGGACGCCTCATTGCGGTGGCACCCGGGCGGCCCGTTCGACTTGATGCAAACCATCGGCACGCTCCTGCGCGGCCACGGCGACCCGTCCATCCGCACCGCCCCGGACGGGATCTGGTTCGCGTTCACGACGCCGCACGGTCCGGCCACGCTGCGCCTGGCAACGGCCGGGACGCGGGCGGACCCTGCCGTGGACGCGCAGGCCTGGGGTCCCGGAGCGGGGGACGCCGTCGATTCCGTCCCGCGCATGCTCGGGAACGGGGACGACTGGTCCGGCTTCGACGAGCCCGCATTCCACGCCACACTCCCGCGCATGGTGGTTGAAGCCCGACGCCGGAACCTCGCGATCCGGCTGCCTGCAACCGGGCGGATGATCGACTCACTGGTGCCGACCATCCTCGAGCAGAAGGTCACCGTCATCGAGGCCCGCCGCGGGTACCGCTACCTGATGTACCGCTTCGGGACGGCGGCGCCGGGTGCCGGCACCGTCGCGCCCGCCAATCTCCTGGTCCAGCCGACGGCAGCGCAGTGGCTGCACATCCCGTCCTGGGAATGGCACAAGGCCGGCGTGGGCCCGCAGCGTTCGGGCACCGTCATGCGGGCGCTGCGTTCCGCCGTCGCGCTGGAACGGCTCGCCGCCCTCCCCGCCGCGGAGGCGGCGGCCAAGCTGCAGACCCTGCCCGGAATCGGGGTGTGGACGGCGGCGGAGGTGGTGCAGCGCACGCACGGCTGCCCGGACTCGATTTCGGTGGGCGACTACCACCTCGCGGCCTACGTGGGCGCCGCCCTGACCGGCCGCAGGACGGACGACGCCGGCATGCTCAGGCTGCTGGCCCCCTGGGCGGGGCACCGGCAGCGGGTGGTCAGGATGCTCGGGCTGAGCGGCTTCCGGAAACCGACCTTCGGCCCGCGCATGACCATCCAGGACCACCGCGGCCACTGAAAGCAACGCGGGGTCACTTACGGCCTATCCGCCGCGCTTTCATGGGCGCTAAGTGACCCCGCGTTGTCTCAGACCGGGCGGATTCGCGACCGCTTGATCCTGGCGATCATGGACTCGAAACCCTCTGCGAGGTCATCGGCGTTGGCTTTGAAGTACGCCCAACCCGCGCTGCGGAAGGCCTCGTCGCGACGATTATCCTTCGACTGCTGTTCCCGGGTGAGGTGAGGAGCGCCGTCGTACTGGACGGCAAGCCGGAATCTCCGGTAACCCAAGTCAGCAGCCGGCGAGCGCCGGTCATCCGGATCAAGCCGCAGTTGCAGCTCCGGTTCCGGCAGACGCGCATCCAGCAACGCCAGCCGCAGGAAGGTCTCCGGGAAGGAGTCTGCCCCCACCCGCATCTCCTCCAGGGCCAGCCGGGCCTTCTCGACGCCCTTCATGTTGGGATGCTGGCGGATCAGCAGCCGCAGGCCGTCCTTGTAGGCGTAAGGTTCCGACCTCAGTTCGAGGCTGGGCCGGGGCTGCCGGATGAGCTGGTCGCCCAAGGCAATGAGGTAGTTGAGCGGCAGTACCGCCGCCAGATCCAGCCAGGTCCGGGGTGGTGCGGTGACCGGGATGCCGTCGACCTCGGTCAGCTCGCCGGGGATGCACCGCACGCGGTGGCCTGTGACCCCGGCCCGGCGGACCCTGGGCAGTTCATGGGGCTTGCTGAGGTGGATGGTCGGGCACTCGCCCATCCACGGTGGAAGTCCGAGGCTGGTCAGCACTGCCGCGGTTTCGTGGGAAACCCAGGCACCAGGGGTGGCGGCGGCGAGGACCCGGGCCCGTTCGGCGATCTCAAGGTGCCGGCCGGCGGGCAGATAGATAAGGCGGCCGCCGTCGGACAAATCATGGGCCCGCAGACGTTTGGGCCGGACGCCCAGCGCGCGTGACTCATACACGGTGAACGGTGTCTGGACGAGGCTTAAGGGGAGAGGCACGATGCGGACCATGCGCACCATTGTGACCGCGGATCGGCCTCGGCGCTGAGGTTATCCACAGGCCCTCAGGAATCGCCAAAACGCGGGGTCACTTACGGCCCATCCGGAGCCTCCGGATGGGCCGTAAGTGACCCCGCGTTGCTGTTAAGGGCCGGTCTGGAGGCCCAGCCGGGCCGCGGCCTCCTGGCGCATGTCCACCTTGCGGATCTTGCCGGAGACGGTCATCGGGAAGCTCTCCCGGACGTCGACGTAGCGCGGAACCTTGTAGTGCGCCAGCTTGCCGCGGCAGAACTCGGCCAGGCTGGCGGCGTCCATCGGCGCGGCCCCGGGTTTCAAAATGACGCAGGCCATCAGTTCCTCGCCGTACTTGGCGTCCGGGACACCGATCACCTGCACGTCCTGGATGTCCGGGTGGGTGTAGAGGAATTCCTCGATTTCGCGCGGATAGACGTTCTCGCCGCCGCGGATCACCATGTCCTTGATCCGCCCCTCGATCACGATGTACCCGTCCGCGTCCATCCGGGCGAGGTCCCCGGTGTGCATCCAGGCGTCGGCGTCGATCGCCTCGGCTGTCTTGTCCGGCTGGTTCCAGTACCCGCGCATCACGGCGTAGCCGCGCGTGCAGAGTTCGCCGATCCCGCCGCGCTCCAGCACCTCGCCCGTGACCGGATCCACGACCCGGCTCTCCAGGTTCGGCATGGTCCGGCCCACGGTCTCGGTGCGCTGGGCCATGGTGTCCACGCTCCGGGTCATCGTGGACACCGGCGAGGTCTCCGTCATGCCGTAGCAAATCGCGACGTCTTTCATGTTCATTTCCGTGATGACCCGGTTCATCACCTCGATGGGACACAGCGAGCCGGCCATGACGCCCGTGCGCAGTGTCGAGAGGTCGTAGGAGGCGAAGTCCGGCAGGGCGAGCTCGGCGATGAACATGGTGGGCACGCCGTACAGCGAGGTTCCGCCAAAGTCCTGCACAGCTTCCAGCGCCGCGGCCGGCGAGAACGACCGGCCGGGGATGATGGTGGCGGCCCCGTGGCTGAGCGCCGCGAGGTTTCCGATCACCATGCCGAAGCAGTGATAGAAGGGCACCGGGATAACCACGCGGTCGTGTTCCGTGTAGCCCAGCTGCTCGCCGATCGAAAAGCCGTTGTTAAGGATGTTGTGGTGCGTCAGCGTGGCGCCCTTCGGGAACCCCGTGGTGCCGGAGGTGTACTGCAGATTGATGGGATCGTGCGCGTCCAGTTCCGCCATCCGCGTCTTCAGCTCGGAGTGCCCGACGTCGTCGGCCCGCTTGAGCAGCTCGGCATAGGTGCGCTCCGCCTCAGTGCCGGGCTCGCCGGCGGTCAGCCCGTCCAGGCCGGCGTCCGGGAGGAAGACCAGCTCGCGCAGGTCCGGGCACGCCGCCAGCGCCTGCCGCGCCATCCCGGTGTAGTCGCTGTTCGTGTCCGACGGCGCGGTGACCAGCATGCGCATGCCGTTCTGCGTGACCACGAACTCGAGCTCATGGCTGCGGTAGGCGGGGTTGACGTTGACCAGGATCGCCCCGACCTTGGCGGTGGCGTACTGCAGGATGGTCCATTCGGCGCAGTTGGGGCTCCAGATGCCGATCCGCTCGCCCTTCGTCACGCCCAAGGCGAGGAGCGCACGCGCCAGGCGGTCGACGTCGTCGTTGAGCTTGGTGTAGCTCCACCGCCGGGCCTCTTCGCCGGGCACCGCGGCCGCCTCGATCAGGGCATCGTGGTACGGAAACCGCGCCGCGATCCGTTCGAAGTTCGCGCCAACGGTTTCCTCGAGCAGCGGGACGTCAGTGTCCCCGGCTGTGTAAGCAAGCATGGTGTGACGCTACCAACAGTGCGGAGGCAAAAGAAGAGCAAAGCTTGGAAGTCCTATGAAATCTTGGGTCATGTTCCTGCGCCTGCGCGGCGGCCCGGTAGGGTGATTGCCATGAGTGCACCCGTTGACCTTCAGGCCATTTTCATCCCCAACGACGGCGAATTCTTCCGCGTGAAGCTCGCCCTGGACATCGCGATTGACGAGGTGGTCAACGAGCCCGGCTGCATCCGTTACGAGCTCACCGAGGCCAGCGAGGACAAGCTCGTCCTGACCGAGCGGTGGGCCAGCCAGGCGGACCTGGACAAGCACTCCAAGGGCACGGCCGTCCAGGACCTGAACGAATCCCTCAGCGCACTGCTGGCCGAGCCGGTCAAGCTGGAAAAGCTCTAACCCGCCCTTCCAACCACAACGCGGGGTCGCTCCGCGCCCATCCCTGAGGGATTTATGGGCGCGGAGTGACCCCGCGTTGCATTAAAGCTGTGGGTTTAAGCCGTGGAGGTTCAGGCCTCCGGGATCTGGGTGCCGTCCTGCTTGGCCGCGGCTGCGGCGGCCTCGGCCTGGGACCGGGCCACGTGGGCGTGGACTTCTTCCATGTCCAGGGCCTTGACGGCGTCGACCACCTGCTCGAGCTGCTGCGCGTTCAGGGCGCCAGGCTGCGAGAACACCAGGACCTTTTCGCGGAAGGCCATCAGCGTGGGAATCGACGTGATGCCGGCCTCGGCGGCGAGCTGCTGCTCGGCTTCGGTGTCGACCTTGGAGAAGACGACGTCCGGGTGCTTCTCGGAGATCGCCGAGTATGTGGGGCCGAACTGCTTGCACGGGCCGCACCATTCGGCCCAGAAATCGACGAGGACAATGTCGTTATCCTCGACTGTCGATGCGAACTGTTCACCTGTGATGTCTACGGTAGCCATGAGTCAACGGTACGGGAGCAGCCGTGGATTGTCCCCGGCATTTCGCTGTTGGCACATCCGGGCGGGGGCGTCCGCGGGTCACGCCCAGGCGTGCGGGGCCGGACGCCTGGCGCCGGGCAGGGCGTTGGTTTCGCGCCATTCGTGGATCCACTCGGGCAGCTCCAGATCCGCCGGCGGGGCGCCGAACTCGCGGATGATTTCCTCCTGGCTGACGGGCTTGCCCTTGCTCAGAAGCCGGGTGGCGATATAGGCGCGCGCGTAAACTTCGCCGTCCACCACCATCCGCTGCTCGAAGTAGATGGCTTTCGAGTCCAGGCCGATGATCCGGGATTCGATCGTGTACTGCTGCCAGAGTTGCAGCGAACGGCGGAACGCGATGGTCTCCCCCGCCGCGACCGGGGTCCAGCCCCGGCGGCGCATCTTTTTCCAGGTGCCGCTGCGGGCCATGAGGTCGAAGCGCCCGAGGTCCATGAGCGAGAAGTACATGCCGTTGTTGACGTGCATGGCGATGTCGATGTCCGTGGGCAGTACCCGCAGCGGCAGCGAGGAGCTGTCCCAGATGCTCAGCGGTGGGCGGCGTGAGGACGTGAACAGCAGCAGGAGGGTCCGGAACAGGAGATGCATGAATCATATGTTACCCGCGAGTAACAAGCGTGCCAAGGGGTGGTGCCGGAACCTAGCTGTGCGCTGACAGCACCGAGACGGTGGCTTTGGCGCCGGCGCCGCGAATCGTCCAGCAGCTCCCGGTGCCGATCACGTCCAGCTCCTCGAGGTCCGCCTGGTGCAGGACCAGGGCAGTGTTCTCATCCACGGCGACCGCGCGGTCCACGAGGCCTTTTGCCACCGCCCCAACGGCCCGGCCGAGGGTCCCCGCCTGCGCGGCGTGCACGTCGACGGCGAAGGGCACCAGGCCCAGCCCGTCGCGGATCTCCACTTCTTCGAGACCCTCCGACCAATCCGCTGGGCAGACCTCGGTGCCGCGGATTCGGTAGCCGCCCACGATCGCCCGTACGGGCGCGACCATCGCGCCGGCTGAGAATCCCATATACGGCACACCGTCAGAGACCAGACTGCGGATGGGCTGCGCGGACGGCAGCAAGCCTTCCAGATAGCCCGGCGTCGGCCCGCCCCCGACGACGATGCCGTCGACGTCGTCGAACGCGGCGGGGTCCGCGCCCCGGTTGAATCCGAGCAGGACCGGGACGACCTCGCAGGCTGTCCGGGACTCCAGCGGCTCCACATAGGCAGGCAGGAAATATTCCGAGCTGCCCTCATGGTCAAAGAGAACCACAGCGACGCGCGAAATCCTGCCGGGGGCTCGGCGCCGGAGTTCCTTGACGAACCGGTCGAAGACGGCAGGAACGGTCACGGTGTCAGGGCCGCCGCCAACAAGCAGGATGGTCATGCTTCAACGTACCCGGTTCAAGGCCAATCGCAATGCGACGGCCGCGGCGGCGCCAAAGTTCCTGTGCCGATTGACCGCCGCGGAGGGTGAGGAACATAATCGGAATCGGTACTAGTTTCACGACACGACTGCGCCGACCATGAGGCCGACGGCAGAGCATTCAACGGAAAGCGGTCGGCACTATGACTACTGCCCATCATCCTGTTGCTTCGACTGGCTGGACCGGTTGGGTCCGTTTCGCCGGAGTCATTCTGATCATCAACGGCGTTTTCAGCGGCCTTCAAGGCCTCGTCGCTCTCACCGGTCCCGACACCTACTATCTGTCAACCCCGGGAACCCTGTTCCTCTTCGATGCGAAGGGGTGGGGCTGGTGGAATGTCGCCCTAGGGGTGCTCTTGATCCTCACCGCCGTCGGGCTCTTCTCCGGTGCAACATGGGCTCGAGTCGTTGGTGTTGTCGTTGCCGGCTTCAGCGCGGTCGTTCAACTGATGCTCATTCCGGCGCAACCGTGGTGGTCCGTCATCGTCATCGCCATGGACGTGCTGATCATCTACGCGATCATCGCCCACGGCGAGGAACTCAAGGCTGAACAGGCACCTCCGGCAACCAACCCGTAGGGCACCGACGCGATCAGGCGGCCGCGATCAGCTCCACTTCGTAGCCGTCCGTATTCACCAGGTAAGCAGCGAAGTGGCCCGGGCCGCCTGCGTGCGGATACTTGTCAGGAAATAATTCCGCCCAACCGTGGCTCGGGCCCTCCGCCGCTATGGCGTCCACGTCAGCCCGGGTCCCCGCGCTGAACGCGAGGTGGTTCAGGCCCGGGGCTTTGCGATCGTGCGCGGTTCCGGTCAGCGCCGGGGACTGCTCGACGACGATGTACGTCGCCCCGCGGCGCCAGCTGCACCCGTGGGCCCAGTCCTGGTAGGCCTCGTAGCCCAGCCGGCCCAGCAGCCAGCCCCACTGGTCCCTGGCCCGCTGCAGGTCCGGCACCCAGAGTTCTACATGGTGCAGGGCACCAAAGTCCGCCGGTGCAATTGGAACTGGTGCAACCGGACCAGGCGCAACCGGAACATCAGCCATCAGAACAGTATCCGCTGGAACAGGATGTGGTCCTGCCAGGATCCGGCGATCCGCAGGTACTGGGCTGCCAAACCGATCTCCTCAAAGCCAGCCCGCTTCAGGATCCGCTGGGACGCGGCGTTGTGCGGGAGGGTTGAGGCCTGCAGCCGGTGCAGTCCCAGTTCATTGCGCGCGGTTTGGAGGGCGAACTCCACCGCGGCCGAGCCAATTCCCCGCCCCGTCATGTCCTTGTCCACCCAGTAGCCGAGGTGGGCGCTGAGGAATGGCCCCCGGACGATCCCGCTGAGGTTGATCACCCCGATGATGCGGGAGCCTTCCACGAGGACCCAGGGCACGTCCGTTCCCGCGATGAACATCCCGAGCTTGGATTCAATGCTGGCGGCCTGTCCCTCGGCGGTGAAGAATTCCTCAAACCGCAGCGGTTCCCAGGGCGCCAGGTGCTCCCGGTTCCGCAGGTAGGCGTCGGCCAAGGACCCGGCGTCGGACCTGCGCAGCACCCGCGCGCGCACGGTATCCGTCAAAGCGACGCTGTTCTCGGTCATCCGCAGACTCTAACGGTGATCCCGAACGGCTTCAATCAGTGTGCGGCAGTCACGGCAGTACCGCGATGAAACCCGGGGGTCTCGCTGCGGGTTCAAGCGCTGGCGTCATCGTCGTCCTCGTTAGGGTCGGCGTCGCGAACATTCACACTCTGCACGCCGGGCACATCGAGGAGGTAGGGGACGAGTTCCCGCAGCGGAAGATGACCATGGAAGCGGATGTCCATGAGGACGATCGGCTTTTGTTCATCGCCTGCCTTATTGATGCTCAGGATTGACGAGCTGAACCCCATGTTGGTGGCGATCTCCAACACTTGCCGCAGCACGCCTTTGTTGTCGGCATAGCCCAGGTGCAGGACCCGGTGGGCGTCGGGGGTGGGGATCTTCCTGATCACGGGAGAGACGACGTACAACGTGATGAGGTGGAAAGCGGTCAGCGAAACAGCCAGGGACAGCATTCCGGCGCCGCACGACATGCCGACGGCGGCAGAAACCCAAATGCTGGCGGCCGTCGTCAGGCCGCGGACAACGTTCCGTCCTTTGAAAATCACCCCGGCGCCGAGGAAGCCGATGCCGCTGACGATTTGGGCTGCAATACGGGACGGGTCCACGGTGCCCCCGGCCTGGACGGAGGCGAAACCGTAGGCGGAGATCAGGGTAAACGTGCACGATCCCAGGCCGACAAGAACGTGTGTGCGGTAGCCAGCGACCTTTTGCCGGACCTGCCGCTCAGTGCCAATCAGGGAGCAGAGGACAAACGTCGCCAGCAGGAGCCCGATTTCCACCAGCGTGGTCGGCGTATATAGCCCGTATACGTCCTGCATCCCGCCCTCCGACCGGCCCGAGAGTGGCGTCCCGTCATTGCCGGGATGCGCCAGGAACTCTCGAATTTGATATTACCGCTGCCCCCTATTGGCGAGTAGTGGTGGGTCTGTTCCGCTCACGGGGCCAGATCCCGGCGGCGCCAGCCGGCGTATCCCAGCGCAGCGAGCGCGGCGGCCGTCACAGTGAGTCCCAGCAACGGGCCGGCTGCGCCGGAATCCAAGGGCAGCAGCGGCGAATGCCGGAACGGGGAGAGCTCCATCAGCCACTCCGGGGCGTTCCACAGCACGCCGAACTCTCCCAGGGCAACAAACAGCAGCAGCAGAGCCCAGACCGTCCCCGTGAGCCGGGGCGCCCAGCCGAACACCACCAGCACCGCTGCGGTCATGACCCAGGCCGCGGGGATCTGGGCGGCAGCGGCCAGGGTGACGCGGCCGAGTTGGTTTGCGTCGGCCAGGACGGTGGCTGCGCCGGCCCCGACGGACACTCCGGCCAGCAGCATTAGCACGGCGACGCCGGCCAGCGCCAGGGCGAAATGGCTGGTGGCCCACCGCGGCCGGGTGGTGGCGGTGCCCAGCAGCGCCTCGACGTGGCCGTCCGTCTCCTCGTCACGGAGCCGGCTGACCGCGGACAGTCCGTAGGCAGCGGCCAGCAGTCCCATGATGCTGATCTCCGCAGCAATGAAGGCATCCGTCATGGCCTGGGTTCCGCCCAGCATTATGATCAGGTCCTGCGCGTTGGGCGAACTCAGCAAGTCCGTGACGTTGCCGGCCAGCGATCCGATCACCACGCCGAACACCACGAAGGCGACCGCCCAGGCCGCCAGCAGCCGGAACTGGAGCCGCACGGCGAGGTCCCCGACCCCGCGGAGCGAGCCGCGTGCCGGGCCGGGGCGCTCCTGGCGCAGGCCGGAGCCGAGGTCCCGGCGGGCGCGGAGGGCCAGAGCCACGGGCACGAGTGCGGCGCACAGTGCCAGTGGCAGGGCGAGCACCCACCACTGGTCCCCGGCGAAGGCCCGGATCTGCTGGTTCCAGCCGATCGGCGAAAGCCAGGACAGGGCGGAGGGCCCCGGTTCGGCGAGGTCCCCCACCGCCCGCAGCGCATAGGTCACGGCAACGACGCCGAGGCTCATTCCCGTGGCCGCCCGCGCGCTGGCCGTCAGCTGGGCGGTGACCCCGGCCACGGCGCTGAATGCCATGCCGGTGGCGGCCCAGCCCAGTCCGAACGCGATCGAGCCGGCGGCCGGAAGCCCGCCGGCTGCCAAAGACACCGCCGTGACCAGCCCCAGGACAATGCTGGCTCCGAAGCTGATGGCGAGGGCGGCCGCGAGCGGCGCGTCCCGGCCCAGCCGGCCGCCGCCCAGGAGCTCGAGCCGCCCGGACTCTTCGTCGCTGCGGGTATGGCGGACGGTGATGAACACCATGAGGACGGCCAGGATGGCAGCCATGAACGCCGTGTACTTGATGAGGGACAGGGCACCGAGGGATGTGGGGTCGTAGACCCTGCCGAAGAGGGCTACGAGCGAGGCCGTGGCATTCAGGGCCGTCGCGGCCTCGACCCGGCTCCCGACATCGGGATAGAGCTCGGCGCCGGCCACCGCGGTTGAATACGTTGTCGCGGCGAATCCGGCGATCCACGCCGGCAACAGCCATCGGTCGCGCCGGAGCCCGAGCCTGATCAGGGCTCCGGTCCCCGCCAACGTTTCACGCATCAGCGGTGCCCCCGCTGCCCGACCCGGCCGCGGCCACGGGCACCGCCGCGCCGTAGTGGCGCAGGAAGAGATCCTCCAGGGTGGGCGGCTGGCTGGTCAGCGCGACGAGTCCCGCGTCGGTCAGCGCCCGCATGAACGGGGCCAGGCCGGACGGTTCCACTTGGGCGCTGACGCGGTGGTTCGTGACGACGACGTCGTGGACGCCTGGCAGGGCATCCAAGCCTGCCGGTACCACCGCGAGATCGGCAGTGACGGAGGTACGGGTCAGGTGCCTGAGTTCATCCAGCCGCCCGGTCTCCACCACCCGGCCCTCACGGATGATGCTCACGCGGTCCGAAAGCGCCTCGGCCTCGCTGAGGATATGGCTGCTGAGCAGTACCGTGCGGCCCTGGTTCCGCAGTTCCCGGACACAGCCGCGGAAGGCCTCCTCCATCAGGGGGTCCAGGCCGCTGGTGGGCTCGTCCAGCAGGAACAGCTCAGCGTCGGTGGCCAGCGCGGCGACCAGGGCCACCTTCTGCCGGTTGCCTTTGGAGTAGGCCCGGGACTTCTTCGTGGGATCGAGGTCGAAGAGTTCCAACAGCTGGGCCCGCCGGGCCAGGTCCTGGCCGCCCTGGAGTCGGCCGAGGAGGTCGATGACCTCCCCTCCGGTCAGGTTGGGCCACAACGCCACATCCCCGGGGACGTACGCCAGGCGCCGGTGGAGGCTCGCGACGTCGTGCCACGGGTCCAGGCCCAGCACCCGGATGGAGCCGGCGCTGGCGCGAAGCATGCCCAGCAGCAGGCGAATCGTTGTGGATTTGCCCGAACCGTTCGGTCCAAGGAAGCCGTGGACCTCGCCCGCCTCGACTGAAAAATCCAACCCATTCAGGGCGACCACGGGCCCGAACCGCTTCACAACGCCGACCATCTCCAAGACATTCGCCATGGGGGACACGATACGCCCGGGACCGGCACTTTAGGCCCGGCCGAATGACCCCTTCGCCCGCGGGCGGCCTGTCGCTGTGCTGTCACTCCGGCACCGGGGGACGTAGCCTAGCGGGCATGGAAGACCCTTACGATCTTGAACGGTTCGTGGCGGCCCAGGACGCCGGCGGAACCTACGGGCACGCCCTGGCGGAGTTGCGGTCGGGCATGAAGAGGAGTCACTGGATGTGGTTCGTTTTCCCCCAGTTCGCGGGCCTGGGCCGCAGCGAAACCGCCCGGAGGTACGCCATCTCCTCCCTGGCCGAGGCCCGTGCCTATTCCCGGCACGGCGTCCTTGGCCCGCGGCTGCGGGAGGCTGCCGCCGCAGTGGCCGACCTTCAGGGGCGGTCCGCGGTGCAAATTTTCGGCGGCATCGATGCCCGGAAGCTGCACTCGTCCATGACGCTGTTCCGGCGCGCCGCGCCCGGCGAACCCGTGTTCCGCGACGTCCTGGACCGCTACTTCGATGGCCTGCCCGATCCCGCCACGGACCAGCTCCTGGAAGACCAGCCGCTGGAAGGACAACCCGGCGGTCCGGCCCCGACGGGTTAGCTGTCCGCCGCCAGCGCCGTAATCATCCGTTCCATGCGCGCGACGCCGGCGAAGCGGCCGGCGTTGTCCGTCACCAGCAGGGGGTCAAACCGGCTGGACTGGGTCCGCGTCATGGAACGTGCCAGGGCCTCGCTGAGCGGTGTGTCCAGGTTGACCCGCATTCCCGGGCTCACCACGCCCAGGGCCGCCGCTGAGGGGTCGAGCACCGCAACGGGCCGCAAATGCTCGCCCATCAGCACCACCGACTGCAGGGCCGGGTTGTTATCAAACGCGGCCGCCGCCGTCGCAGTGGTGGCGGCCGTCGTCGCGGGTTCCACGATGTCCCGGACGATGCTCTGCTGCGTGGCCGGGGGTTTGGACGCCAGACGGTGGGCAACGTCGAGATCGATCTGTTCCCACGCGGGACCGGGCCGGGCCAGGCAGTACCCCTGCACCAGGGGCACACCGAGGGCGACGAGGGCGTCCAGTTCCTCCACGCGCTCCACTCCCTCGGCCAGGATCCAGGCATCGACGCGGCTGGCGAAGGTTCCGAGCATGGAGATCAGGGCACGCTTGGCCTCGTCCCGGTCAACATCCTGGATCAGTTCACGGTCGAGTTTGATCAGCGAGGGCCGCAGGGCCAGGAGGTGCCGGAGCCCGGCATAGCCGGCACCGGCGTCGTCGACGGCGATCAGCGCGCCGGCGGCGCGCAGCTGGTTGAGGTCGGGCTCGAGCTCCAGATAGGAGTCGATCGGGGTCTGCTCCGTCAGCTCGACCACCAGCCCGCCAAGGTTGCCCTGGCCGCGCCAGATGCCACGGATCTCCTCCGTCAGCAGCAGCTCCGGTGAGACGTTGAGGGTCAGGAAGCAGTTCGGCGGCAGGGTGGGGCGCGCCGCGAGCGCCGCCCGCAAGGCTGCGGCCTCGAGCTCGGCTGCCAGGCCATGCGTGTGCGCGGCGGCAAACCATACCTCAGGATTTTTTTCGGCGAAGCCCGGGAACCGGGCGAGGGCCTCATAGCCCACCACGGTGCCGCGCGCGGTATCAACAATGGGCTGGTAGGCCGCGGAAAGGCCAACACCCCGGCAGGCGGCCGCCAGCTGCTCCTCCCAATCCGGGCCCGGTGCGGCCCCGGCGTCGGGCGGGAGGCCGCCTGCCTCGTGAATCAACTAACGGGAACGATGGCTCTGTGGATCGACTGCACGACGTCGGCCGGCAGCTCCTCCAGCCCATGTGCGGACGCCGCGTGGGCGGCCACATTGACCAGAATTTCATCGTCGGTACTGCACACCCAGCGGGCGTCACAACCGGGAACCACATCACCACAGGCAAACGACTTCACGAATGCTCCTTCTTCTTCAACAGCGGACCGGACTACCCTACGTTGGCTCCGCGCCGAAAACTGAGATTTTGCTTGCAGAAACGATGCGGCGTCGCCGGCGGCCGTCGCGGCAGTGTTCGCCGGCTGCTGTTGGCTGCTCCTACCTGCCCGTACTAGCGGCGGTACTAGCGGCCTGCCGCCTCCGCTTCGGCAGCGACGGCGGCCGCCTCGATGCGGGCCCGGTGCACGGCCCACCCCTCGGCGGTGCGCGGCGAAAGGTTCGGATCCCCCGGACGCTGGCCTGCGCTGCCGTCGATGAGTTCGCGCAGGATGTCGGCGTGTCCGAGGTGGTGGGCGGTCTCCACGCACATGTGCACGAGGATCTGCTGCAGGGTCACGTGCTTGCGCTCGTCCGGCCACCAGGGCACCACACCGGGCGCGTCGAGCGGAAGGTCCTCGATGGTGGCATCGCTGTGGGCCGCCGAGAGCCGGTGCAGCTCAGTGATCTGCTCCCGCGTCTCGCCGGGGGCTGCCCACATGTCGGCATCCGGCTCCGCGTCGTCGGCGAACCACGGCAGCTTCAGCTCGCTGGGACGGCCGAAGACCTCGCCAAAGTAGCCGAGTTCGACGCTGGCCACGTGCTTGACCAGTCCCAGCAGGTTGGTTCCCGTGGGTGTGAGGGGCCGGCGCACGTCGTACTCGCTGAGGCCTTCGAGCTTCCCGAGGAGGTCTTGGCGCCGGGTGCGCAGGTAGGTGTGCAAGATCGTTTTGTCGTCCATGACCGGCACTATACCGAACGTGCAGGCCCTGCCTGCCGGTACGCAGGGTTTCATAAAACGTATGGAATAATTGGCGCAACGGGCCTCGGGGGGAGGCCCCGAGCGACAGGACACCCAGGGTGAATCTCGATTCCGGTGCACATCGGGTCCGGCCGGCCGCCGCAGTTCTTCTTGCCGCGGTTCTCGCGGCGGCTCTCGCCATTCTGTTGGCAGCCTGTTCTTCCGGCACGGATGCCCCGGGCGGAGTGCCGGCGGGGCGGCCGGCGGCGTCCGCCCCCGCAGCATCCCGGGCGTCCGGAGGCCTGCAGGGGGCGACCGAATTGAACGGGTTCCTCCAGCCGATGCGCTACACGGCCGTCGACGGCGACACGTGGGAGGGCATCGCCGCCCACTTCCGGATGACTCCGGAGATCCTCAGGAGCTTCAACGAAGCAGAGTCCGTTGCCGCCGGCGCGATCATCGACCTCAGAGGGGTGGACGTGCCCCAGTTGGGGGCCGGTGGCAGTGTGACCGGGCAGGACGGCCAGGGACGGCTCCTGTACAGGGCGAGCGCCGGAGACACTCCCGCGGGCATCGCGAGCCGCTACGGTGTCCCGCTCTATGCCCTGCGGATAGCCAACCTGGACCTGTTGACGGGCGGCGAATGGATTCCGCCCGCCGGCGCCACGGTGGCCATTCCAAATCCACCGATCGACTGAGCAGGGCCTTTGAGCCGGGGACAAAGAAAAAGCCTCCGGAACCTAATGGTTCCGGAGGCTTTTCCAAGGGTGGCAGATGAGGGATTCGAACCCCCGTAGGCGTTGCCAGCTGATTTACAGTCAGCCCCCTTTGGCCGCTCGGGTAATCTGCCGAACTTCAAAAGAAGATCACTCGCGGTTCCAGTCCCGGAACGCCTGTTTCCAGTCCGTTCCGCTTCCAGCACCCGCGGGCAAGACAACTTTACAGAACTTCGGCCGAAGAATCGAATCGGCGCCTCAGTAGATCAGAAAAGGGCCAAAAATGGGCCAAAATCCGCGGAAATTCAGGCCTCGCCGAGAATCCGTCCGGCCAGCCTTGCTTCGAATCGTGCCGCCTGCTCTGCGGTGACCTGGTTCAGCTCCACGGCGCGGGCCAGGTCCGTATGGACCCCGTCCATGCGGACTGATGCGTCGGCCGCCGGGCTCAGGATGATGGAGGCCGCCAGCGCGGCGGCGGCAACGGAGCTCGCCGTCGCGGCCAGGGTGCTGGCAGCGGCGGCGGTGGTGCGGTTGACGTAGCGGACGGCCTTTTGGTGCATGTTCTTGCCTTTCAGCATCGGTTCCAACTCTTGCAACTCTGGCCAGCCCGGCTTCGTTCCCGCCGTGATTGAGCTATGAGCGGACTGTGAAACCCGGGACGCAACGCCGGCCGCCACTTCGGGGGCATCCGTACTAGTCTGGAATGCAGACATCCCGGCCTCACTCAGGCACCCGGCAACCATCAGGAGGAAAGTCATGGCAGGCGAATCCACGTTCGACGTCGTCAGCAAGGTAGACAAGCAGGAAGTCGCCAACGCGCTGAACCAGGCGCAGAAGGAAATTGCCCAGCGCTACGACTTCAAGGGCGTCGGCGCCGAGGTCGATTTCAGCGGCGAGAAGATCCTGATGAAGGCCAACTCCGAGGAACGCGTGCTCGCGGTGCTCGATGTGCTGCAGTCCAAGCTCATCCGCCGCGGCATTTCGCTCAAATCCCTCGACACCGGCGAGCCCTACGCCTCCGGCAAGGAATTCCGGCTCGAGGCCTCCATCAAGGAGGGCATCGCCCAGGACCTCGCCAAGAAGATCAACAAGCTGATCCGCGACGAGGCCCCCAAGTCCGTCAAGTCACAGATCCAGGGAGACGAGCTCCGCGTGACGTCGAAGTCCCGGGATGACCTCCAGGAGACCATGAACCTGCTGAAGGGCTTCGACGAGGCCGACCTGCAGTTCGTGAACTTCCGCAGCTAGGACCAATCCTGCCGCGTGATTACAGGGAAGTTGCTTCCGTAGTCCGCACAGAGTCCGCAGGAATCTTAAGGACCGCAGCGATCAGCCTTGATCCTGCGGTCCTTGTTTTGTCTTCGGCAGTCGGCCAGAGGTGGGAGTAAGTGTTCAGGGTGATCGAAGGCACTGCGTGGCCGAGTGCCCGCTGCACGGTGACGACGTCGCACCCATCGGCGATGAGGCCGGAAGCGTAAAAGTGCCGGAGGTCGTGAAGGGTGAACTCCCCTATGCCGGAGGCTTCGCGGACCTGCCGCCAGCGGTCGGCCGCTGAGTTGCGGTTGAAGTAGGTTCCGCCGTACCCGAACAGCCATTGCTCATCGCCGAAGACGCCGACTGTTTCGACGTGTATGGCTAGGACCTGGACCAGTTCATCGGCCACGTAGACAACCCGTTCGGAGCCATGCTTGGGCGGGACGACCTCCGCCGAAGCTTTGGTGCTTCCTTGGATCTGCCGAGAAACACTAATGGTCCTGCGCAGGAAATCCACGTCCGCCAGTTGCAGGCCTGCTGCTTCGCCCAGGCGCAGCCCCGCGAAAGCGCAGACGGAGATGAAGGGGGCGAACCAGTCCGGAGCGGCCTCCAGCGCGTCCCCCAGCTGCTCCGCCGTGGGAATTGTCATCGCTGCTTCACGGCGCCGCTCACGGGGCAGCTTCGCGCCCGCACAGGGGTTTTCCGCGATGATCTTGTCCGTGACCGCAGCCCGGAAGGCGGAGCTGACGATGTTGTAGTAGACCTTCACAGTGGCCGGCGCCAGCCTCGCGGACATCCCTTTGACCCAAGCCTGCACGTGGGACGGCAGGATCGTCCGGATCTGCGATTCGCGGAACATGGCTATTGCCAGGGCTTGTTCGGCTTTCAGCTTGGTCCCGGTGGCCCACACCTGGACTGCGGCCCATTGCTCAAACCACTGGGCATAGGTGATGTTCCCGGCCTTCGGATCCACATACCGGCCCGTGACCACTGAGGCCGTTACTTCATCAAGCCACCGCTGAGCGTCTATCTTCCGGGAAAAGTGCCTCGCGTGCTCCTTACCCGCTGCGTCACGATAGCGCGCCCGCCAGGACCCGTTATCCCTTTTCTGGATGCTTGCCACGAGTGGTCACCTCATCAACGTACGCATCGATGTCGATGGGCTCGTATGCGTCTCCCCAGTCAGATGGCTCCTCCGATCGGATAACGCCTTCGATGCACTCCTGGAACACGCGAATGGCCCCGCGGAGCTTTTCCCGACCGACCTCTAGCGCAGTGTCGGCCTGCGCCCAGCGGCCGGCTAACTCAATAACGGCCGCTTCCGCCGACAAAACTCGGACCCGAAGCTCCGCGAGTCGGGCAACGTCCGGCGAAAGTGTGTCACGTTCCAGTAGCTCCGCCGAAGTCACGCCGAATACTTGCCCCAGCACCGCCAATTCACCCACGGACGTTGGCCTTGCGCCCCGCTCCAACTTCGCGACCATCCCCTGCGTCATGTTCATGCCCGCGTGCAGCAGTAGACAAAGAACGCAAAAACAGGAAGGCGCCGTAATGGCCTACGAATACACGGAGAAAGTCCTCGAGCGCTGGGATTACCCGGCACAGGCGGCGCTATACCGAGAAAAGTTCCAGCAGGAAACGAATCACTGGAGAGGCCGCGCAACCACCGCCGAGACGCAGCTAGCAGCAATCACCCCCGGATACGGCGCCTCATCGAAAGCAGGAAACTGACTATGGCTGGACTTCATGACCTCTCGCGCGGCGAACCCCCGGACATCCACCGACGCCAACGGCAACCCGGAACAACCCCTGCCAGGATCCCCGGCACTCACCGCAGCGGCTGCACCCTCGATCTAACAAACCACCACCCCGCAAGGGACAACTAATGTTCGCTTCCAAGCCGGACCGCCATGAATTCAACATCAGGCAGGCCGCCAGTTACGGAGCCAAGACTGGCCTACTCCTCACCCCAGACGGCGGCCAGGAACCCGCCGTCGTACTCCACGGCGGCGGTGTTATCCAAGCCGTACTACCGGCGGCAGAAGCCCTACGGCTCGCAAACGAAATAGCCGACGCCCTCAGCATTCACCGCAAATACGCGACCAACTAGACAGGCCCGCCGTATGAATCCCTGCCAATGTTTCGAAATCAAGCGCGTCATCATCTGCGAATTGAACCGCGGAGACGGCCCCTGCCTCACCACCGCCGCCGCATCTGAACCGCGCACAGCACCCGAACCGCTCGCTCTCAACAGCGACGGCCTGACTGGCACCATCGCCGCCGCAATCGGCGCAACGATCACCACCAACCTCTAGGAGAAACCCCGTGTTCGCAGAAATCCGCCGCATCGACCGCACCTTCACCGGCCTTAGCATCGACCTTCCCAAAGAATGCCAGGACGCAAGCACCCTAGCTAACGCCGCACTCGCGGCAACCCACAGCCCCGCCGTGCAAGATCTCCATGACGGGATCCTCTCCGGGACCGTCACGCCCAAGAACATCGGCGCGAAACTCACTGACTCCGCAATTGCCATCATGGCCGCGGAACGCATCATCACCGCAGCGGAAGGCACACAGTCGGCCATCAATTCGCTGTACTTCGGAGCACTCAAGGCCAACGCAGACCAGCTTGTGACCGCCCTCCGCCCCGCGTTCGACGAAGCCGCCGCTGTCATTCAGACCGCAGGCAAACACTTCGCAGCCGACGCCAACGAGCGCGACATCCTCAACGCCGGCATGGAAGCAGTCAACGCCTGGCACAACCTCGCCGCAGCCAAGACAGCCATGACGCAGATCATCAACGCCCGCGCCGTCATTGCCGAAGCCGAGCGGGACAACACCAGCGCCTACCTCCACTACATCAGCGGCGACCACACGCAGGCCCAGCTCTGGCAGGCAGAAGCACAGTACACCGGAGTAGGCCACGGACTGCACAACCTGGCACGCGCGGGCTTCACCCTCCACCTCAACACCAAGGCCGAAGCCCAGAAGATGGCAGAGACAGCGCGAACCAAGACGCAGAAGGAACAGGCACAGGCCGAAGCCGCACGCATCGCCGCCTACCAGCAGGACAGCCCGCTTGCATTCGAGCAGGCAGCAAGAGCCACACGGTAACAACCCCGGATAGGTGACGCCCGCGACTCTCGCAGCGCGGGCGTCACTGTACCTCGCACCTACCCAGGCGGGGGAGGCTCAGGGGTGCCTGACCATGACCGCCGGTGAGGTCTCTAGGAAGTGCGGCGGTCCTTGGGGCCGTTTTTTCGCTTGTTCCAATTCACAGAAGGAGTTTGTATGGCTGGGAAACCCAGTGCCCCCGCGGATTTGCGGGCTGTTGGTAAGAAGTTGTGGCGTGACACCTTGGACTTTTTTGAGCTGACCGCGCCTGAATTGCGGTTGCTTTTGGAGGCTTGCAGGACCGCGGATGAGCTAGAAGTCCTCAGAACTGCCATTTTGGAGGGCGATTTGATCACCAAGGGCAGCACTGGCCAGCCGGTCGTGTCGCGTGTATATGACGAGATCCGTAAGCATCGGGACTCACTGGCGAAAACGATTAGCGCCCTTGGTTTGCCCGCGGAAGACGATTCCAAGCCTCTGACTGTTGCCCAGATCAGGGCCCAGAAGGCGAACAACAGCCGTTGGGCGGCTCACCGTAGCGCGGTGGCAACCCATGGCTAGGCGGCGAGTCCCGGAGCCCGTAGAGGCACCAGCAGACGCCGATCCGAACCGGATTGTGTCTCGCGTGCTGGATTTACCACGGGGCACTGTCCGGGGATGGTTCAAGGGTGGAAGTTGCTACAGGGTTTCAGTCGCGGGCCGTGTTTATGGCTGGGGCGAAGGCCCGGCGGTTTGGGCTGCTGTCCTAGACGGCAGTTTCAGGCCCGACGACTTCGGGAAGCACAACAGGTAGAGTCAGAGCGAAGGGGCCGGCGGCACGCCCGGCCCCTTCGTTTTACCCCGCGCGGTATGAGTTACCAGACCTGGCTCGCCTCCAGTTCAACCGTTTTCACAGGGCGCGCCGTGGAGGGCATAGGCGCCGCGCCCTGTGGCTTGTCGTACTCACCGTTGCGAATGCAGTTAATGTCCTGCTGCATGACGCTGATCGTGTCGTGAAGGCGCTTCACTTCTTCAATAAGTTCTTTCATGAGCTTTTCAGACATGCTTCCCCTTAGCTTTGTTAAGGCCGGAGGCTACGGGCGAGGTCCACGGTACCGGTAGCCAGTGACGCCCCCTGCTCGCTTGCGACTTGCAGGGTTCCGTGTTGGCAGCTTCCGCCCGGCGTCTAGGACTCGGGGAAATCGTCGTCCATGCATTGCGCCGGGTCGTTGCGACTGTTAGATTGCGCTCACTCTACAAAGTGGCTGGGGCTTCTCAGAGAAGTTTCCCACTTTCAAGGAGGCACCTCATGGCAATCAACGAAGAAAATTCTCGTCTCGGCCGCTTGAGAAAATCAATTGTCGGCCTATTGCTCACGTTGGGGTTCTTGACCTCCCTAACTTTGGCTGGGGCGCCGACAGCTAATGCGTATCTGTACAACGGCGGGGGTAACCCCGGTCCATACACGGTGTCGCCGGTTAAGTGCCAGTGGAAGATTTTTGGAACATCCTCCAACCTCGTGATGACTGCGCAGCCGCCTCGGGTTTGGGCTTTCAATGCCAGGTCTGGTTTTGGGAATGATGCATCATATGTGCGCTACCAGGCCTACGTTGTGGATGCGAGGAACGGAAACACCCTAGAGCGGAGCGGTTACAGCGGCTGGTTTTACGCCACGGACATAACGCCCGCAAACTTTACGTGGACGTACACCGCTACGAAGCCCTACTACGGGAGCTACTACATCGACTACCGAATCGAGTGGTCAACGTCCACCGCTGCTACCGCGTGGGTGGCGGAGCGCCACGGGTCTTACAACTACATCGACCAGTACAACACAGGACCGTTCGGCAAGACTTCCTGTCGCACGACTTAGAAGCATGATCCGAGTGTCGAACAAACCCCCGTCAGCTAACCATGCTGGCGGGGTTTCCTGCTTGTTCCGGCCCTTACGTCAGCTCCCAGCGCGGGCTGCTTTCGCGGCCTCCCGCGCCTTCTTGGCCTCGCGGGCACCGTCCTTTCTGGCGAGAATGCGCGCCAGGTCTTCATCACTGACTACCTGCCATGCCTGTGATCCGCTGTGCCACTGCAGGTTGGGATACTTGAGCTTGCCGAACTCCTTGAGCACCTCTTTGCTGATAGCCCAATTACCGTTGTCATTCTGATATGACCACTCCGCGCCGAAGTCCTTCCGGATTCTTGCTACCAACTGGTTCTGGTATGCGTGCCGCGGAGCCACAGCTTCAATCTGCGCCAGGAGCCAGCTTGCAACCGTGGAAGCGTCTACAAGTTCATCATCTTTCGCCAAAGTCTCAGTCATTTGTGCATCCTAACCGAATGACCAAGACAAGGGCCGGTGCTTGACGGGGAGGCAACCATTTGGACATTCATTGTCTTAGCCCTGTCCTAGTGTCGCCCGGGTGGTGAAGATCGACGTGGCGGCTGTGGCCCGGATGCTTGGGCGGGGCAGGTATGTTTACGGCATGGCCAGCTTCACCCTGGACGGGGAGACCTTCGAGTATCTAAGACCGGATCCGGGGCATTCACCGGAAGAAGCTAAGTCGTGGACGTACGGGAGCTACCCGAAGATCAGGGCCAGCCTGCCATTGGCTGACGGCGGCACGGTAAGTGTCTACGCCCACGCGGAACGCTGGAACCCCTCACACATCCTTGTGCGCTGGGCTGACGATGGGGACCACGGGCACTGGGCCTGGATCCCCGCCGGCAACGTGGAGCGCGTGAATGATTCCGAGTGGGATATTGAGGAGTACCGGCGGTGCCCCGTCCGCTGGGGGAACCGCTTGGCCGGGTTCCTGCCAGCCTAAGCAAATGCGCCCTTGATGCCAGTGTGACCCGTGTGGTTATACTCATGGCTTGGGGGCGCCTTAGACGGTGTATGTCGGAAGCGTTCAGCAGCCAAAAATTATCTGCCAACCACCGACAGGAGGTGCGGGGAACCGTGCCAGCATTGAAACGATCGTTCTTCCGTAAAGCGGCGGCAGCTGCCGCCCTTTCCGTTGCCCTGGGAGCAGGAGCGCTCACCGCGGCGGCCCCGGCGAGCGCCGCGACCTGTCCAACGGAATTCAATTGGTGCCCCTCGTCATGTGCAGAAACTACCGCGAGTTGCACAGCCGGCGTGTCCACCGTGTACGTCACCGCAGGAACAATCCTGGGGGCGAACAAGTACGGCTGGCCCAAGGGCACCAAGCTGGAATACCGCTGGTTCTTGAACGGCGAGATCTTCGCGGGCGGCTGGCATGAAACCACCAAGGCATGGGAAGGCAAAGGCGATAAGTACGTCGTCCGCGTCAAGGGCACATTGAACGGCAAGGTCAGCTACCGGTTCAGCCGGACGTACGTCGTCCGTTAACCTCCAAGCACAGAGAACCCCCGCCAGTCTTTGCGACTGGCGGGGGTTTCTTGTTTGGCTGTCTAGTCGTCCGCGTCGGCCGGCGTGACGAAGCCGTAGGCCGCGTCATCCGCGATCTGCTGCTCCAAGTCTTGCTACCTTCTTAGCTACTGGGAACGTTTGGCAATAGTCTCAAAACCCGCTAGGAAGTCTTCGACTTATCGGCGGGCGCAAAGTAAATTCTGCCATCCGGCCCCGGGTTGGTGGTTGGGAACTGGTTGAACCGGGTGCCCTGAACTTCGCGCCAACCGATTGGTGACAGTTCCTTCAACACCTGCCAAAGGTCGCTGCCCTCCTTCTTCATTACAAGGAGCACGCCCGAGCCCTCCACAACATGGTAGGCAAAGCGCTGGCCCTCTTTGTCCGTGAACTGGCCATTTTTACCCTGCGCATCCACATATGAAACCGACATAAGTCTCCCTTTTGAACTTTCCGAGTCGATCATTTTGCGCCCGGGCACATCAATAATCCTAAGCAACTAAGGCATGGAACACGCATTCTTGGGAAGCGCCATGACAACGCCATTAGCTCCATCACGCCCGCTACGAGGAGCTAGAGCCTGACTACGAGTTCCTGGAACCCGCCGCCCACTGCACGTGTTCATGCCATTAGGCGGCAGACGCAAAGAAGCCCCGTCAGCTACCCCTCTGGGGGGTCTTCTCGCGTCTAGCCGGGCGCCTCAGTCCGCAGGAAGTCCGCAAGAGGTCCGCAAGGGGCCATTCTCGTGCCGTCACAGCCAACCCCAAAAGGGCCGGTATCTTGCGCCAGTCAGCGCCAGTCAACATCATCCAACCAGTAGCGGGCAGTTCGTGAACTTCCGCAGCTAGCGGCCCGCCCGCGGCGCAAAATTCCGCACGATGCGCAAAAGGGCTGGCGACACCGGTATTCCGGTGTCGCCAGCCCGTTTACGGATTGGCGATCATCATGTGCGAGGCGTTGACCAGCCGCTGATCCTGCGGCAGCGGGGCCAGCTGCACGCCCTGCTCGATCTTGCGCAGGGCGGAGGCGAGCGCCAGCGGATCTCCGGTCAGCGACGAGCCGTCCTCGTCGGCGTCGTACTCCCGTGTACGCGAGATGGCCATCTGGATCAGGGACGCGGCGAACGGGGCCAGCAGCGCCATGGCGATGGCGGCGAACGGGTTCGCATTGCGGCGGTCCCCGCCGCCGAACAGCAGCATCATCTGCGCCACCGAGGTGATGACGCCGGCGACGGCGGCGGCCACCGACGCCGTCAGGATGTCCCGGTTGTAGACGTGCATCAGTTCATGGCCGAGGACGCCGCGCAGTTCGCGGGCATCCAGCAGCCGCATGATGCCTTCGGTGCAACAGACGGCCGCGTTCTGCGGGTTCCGGCCGGTGGCGAAGGCATTCGGCGCCATGGTGGGCGAGACGTAGATGCGCGGCATCGGCTGGTTGGCCCGGCCGGACAGCTCCCGGACGATCTGGTACAGCTGGGGCGCCTCGGCCTCCGTGACGGKGTAGGCCTGCATGGCACGGATGGCGAGCTTGTCGCTGTTCCAGTACCCGTAGGCCGTGGTGGCGACGCCGATCAGGGCCATGATCCAGATCGGCGCGGCACTGCGGGTCCCCGCGGCGATGAACGCACCCAGGCCCAGCAGGACCGCCCACAGTACGCCGAACAGCGCCGCGGTCTTCAGTCCGTTGTGATGCTTGTGCACTGGTCCTCCTGATCCGTGTACTGCAAGCTGATGCCCTGTATTTTGCTGACCTACCAAGGAAAACGAACCGCTACGGTACCGGGTTCCGCGCGTCGTACCGCAAGAATCCGCACTGCTGGCGGGCCAATGTCCAGGCCACGGCTATGCACAACATGCCGCCGAGCAGCAGGACCCAGCCCTCGTTCAAAAGTTTAGTCGCGCCGCCTGCCAGCATGTCCCCGATCCGGGGTCCGCCGGCAACCACCACCACAAACACGCCCTGCAGCCGCCCGCGCAGGTGGTCCGGGGTGGAGGCCTGCAGGATGGTGGTCCGGAAGACTGCGCTCACGGAATCCGCGATGCCGGCCAGCGCGCAGCACAGGGCGGCGGGCAAAAGCCATACACCCACGCCGTCGTCGCCGGAATGACCGGCCAGGACCACCACCAGGCCGAAGGCCGCCACCGAGCCGCCCCAGCCCATCACGGACCACACCACCGCGGCGCCCTGCCGGCGGACGCCGCCCAGCGGCCCCGAGAACAGGCCGGCCAGGAACGCCCCGACGGCCATCGAGGCCAACAGGATCCCCACCGTGGCCTCACCGCCGCCGATCATCAACGCGCCGATGGCCGGCAGGAGCGCCCGGGGCTGGGCAAAGACCATGGCCACGAGGTCGATCACGAACGTCATGCGGAGGTTGGGCCGGGTGCCCAGGAAACGGAACCCCTCCACCACGGAACGCAGCCCGGCCGGCCTGGCGTGCTCGCCCGGCGGCATGGAAGGCAGTTTCAGGAGGGCCCAGAATGCAAACGCAAAGCTGACGACGTCGATCGTGTACGTCCAGCCGAACCCGACGGACGCCACGAGCACGCCGGCCAGCAGCGGGCCGGCGGTCATGGTCAGCCCGAAAATCATCATGCTCAGGGCGTTCGCCGCCGGCAGCAACTCCTTGCGCACCAGCACCGGGATGATGGCGCTGCGGGCCGGCTGGTTGATGGCCTGGGCACCGCTCTGCACCGCCACGAGCGCATAGAGCAGCCACACGTTGCCCAGCTGCAGCCATGCCTGGAGGGCCAGCGCGGCGGTGGTCAGCCAGAGGACGGACGAGGCCAGGAGGGCTACCGTGCGGCGGTCATGGGCGTCGGCGATCGAACCGCCCAGGAGGCCTGCAAAGACCAGCGGCACCAGGGCGAAGAGGCTCAGCAGCCCCACGTAGAGGCTGTCCTGGGTCAGCCGGTAGACCTCCAGGCTGACCGCCACCAGGGTCAGCTGGCTGCCCAGGGCGGAGACGGCGGACCCCAGCCACAGACGGCGGAAGGCCGGACTTTCACGCAACGGCGTAATGTCCGCCAACAATGTCCCCACCGGGCAACTCTAGTGTCGAAGCGGGAGTGCCTCGTGACACGGCCGGACATTATTAGCCCCACCTTATTGTGAGGCAGTCATAATAAGTGCTTGAATGAGGGTATGACGGATTCCTCGGGCACCCACGACGCATGGGCAGCTGCCCTGCGTGCCCACGGCCGCCGGGTTACCAAGCAGCGCCTGGCCGTGCTGGCCGCCGTCGAACATCACCCGCATTCGCCGGCGGAGGCAATCCTTGCCGCCGCCCGGCAGGAATTGCCGGACCTGACCGCCCAGTCGGTCTATGTGGTCCTCGGTGATCTCACCGATCTGCACATGTTGCGCCGTTTTGAGCCCCCGCACTCGCCCGCACTGTACGAGACACGGGTCGGGGACAACCACCACCATGCCGTGTGCATCAGCTGCGGCCGGGTGGAGGACGTCGAATGCGCCGTGGGCCACGCGCCCTGCCTGACCCCGCACTGGAGCCCGGACGCCAAGCCGATGACCATCCAGATCGCGGACGTGCTGTACCAGGGCATCTGCCAGGACTGCCAGCGCACCCAACAGCTTCCCTCCGAACGAAACTAAGAAACCCAACCCAAGGAGAACTATGACTGAGATCATCTCTGCGCCCGCCGTGTCCACGACACAGTCCGGGGCTCCCGTCACTTCCGACGCCCACTCCAAGTCCGTCGGCGCCGACGGCGCGATCATCCTGACCGATCACTACCTGATCGAGAAGCTCGCGCAGTTCAACCGCGAGCGCGTCCCGGAGCGCGTCGTGCACGCCAAGGGCGGTGGCGCCTTCGGTACCTTCAAGACCACAGAGGACGTCTCGAAGTACACCAAGGCCGCACTGTTCCAGCCCGGTGTTGAGACGGACATGCTCATCCGCTTCTCCTCCGTTGCCGGCGAGGCAGGCTCCCCCGACACCTGGCGCGACCCCCGCGGTTTCGCCGTGAAGTTCTACACCACCGAGGGCAACTACGACCTCGTCGGCAACAACACTCCGGTGTTCTTCATCCGCGACGGCATCAAGTTCCCGGACTTCATCCACTCCCAGAAGCGCCTCCCCGGCAGCCACCTGCGCGACGCCGACATGCAGTGGGACTTCTGGACCCTCTCCCCCGAGTCCGCCCACCAGGTCACCTGGCTCATGGGTGACCGCGGCCTGCCGGCCTCCTGGCGTGAAATGCAGGGCTACGGCTCGCACACCTACCAGTGGATCAACGCCGAGGGCGAGCGGTTCTGGGTCAAGTACCACTTCAAGTCCAACCAGGGCGTCAAGTCCATGACCGGTGACGAGGCCGAGGCCCTCGCCGGCGCCGACGGCGACTTCTACATCCGCGACCTCCAGGAAAACATTGCCGCCGGCAACTTCCCCTCCTGGGACCTCCACGTCCAGGTCATGCCGTACGAGGACGCCAAGACGTACCGCTTCAACCCCTTCGACCTCACCAAGGTGTGGCCGCACGCGGACTACCCGCTGGTCAAGGTCGGCACCATGGAGCTGACCAAGAACCCGGAGAACTACTTCGCGCAGATCGAGCAGGCAACCTTCGCGCCGTCGAACTTCGTGCCCGGCATCGCCGCCTCCCCGGACAAGATGCTGCAGGCCCGCATCTTCTCCTACGCGGACGCGCACCGCTACCGCGTCGGCACCAACCACGCCCAGCTCCCGGTGAACCTGCCCAAGAGCCAGGTCAACAACTACAGCCAGGACGGCGCCGGGCGTTACCACTTCAACGCCCCGTCCGTTCCCGTGTACGCACCGAACTCCGTGGGCGGCCCGGCTGCCGTTGAGCCCGGCGTTGCAGGCGGCGGCTGGGAGAACGACGGCGAGCTCACGCTCTCCGCGCACTCCCTGCACGCCGAGGACGGCGACTTCGGCCAGGCCGGCACGCTGTACCGCGAGGTGTACAACGACGGCGAGAAGGCCCGCCTGCTGGAGACCGTCACCGGCGCCGTCAGCGGCGTCAAGAACGCCGACATCAAGGAACGCGCCATCCAGTACTGGACCAACGTCGACGCCGAATTCGGCGCCAAGCTGCGTGCCAACCTCGGTGCCGGCCAGGTTGAGTCCGACGCCGAGGCCGCCAACAAAGTCTGACAGCCGCGTCGAAGCCTGCCTGACCGCCGGCTTGGACGGCCGCTTTGGCGGCCGGCGACCGGCTTTCGGTAACCGGCCTTCAGCGACCGCTGGAGCCAACAGGACGCCCCGCCACGGATTTCCGTGGCGGGGCGTTTTGCCGTTATCCACATGGGTGCTCGTGCCCCTCGCCACCGTGTGCCGCGGCTCCGTAGGATTTGGGCATGACCGCATTCGCAGGCATTCCATTCGCAGGCATTCCAAGTGACGCCTTCCGGTTCTACGCCGATCTTGAACAGAACAACAACCGGGACTGGTGGCTGGAGCACAAGCCTGTCTACGATGCCGCGGTGAAGGGGCCGCTGACCCAGCTGCTGGCCGAGCTGGAGCCACGCTTCGGCCCGGCTAAACTCTTTCGCCCCAACCGGGATGTCCGGTTCTCGCCGGACAAGTCACCCTATAAGACCGCGCAGGGGGCCTTCGCGGCGGTGGACGAAGGCGTGGGCTTCTATATCCAGCTCAGCGCCGACGGCCTCCTGATCGGCGGCGGCTGCCACACGCAAACTCCGGCCCAGCTGGCACGCTTTCGCGGTGCCGTGGACGATCCCGACAGCGGCGATGCCCTGCAGGCGATCGTGCAGAAAGTCGAGGCGGCAGGGTTCGCGGTGGAGGGCGAACGGCTGAAGACGGTGCCGCGGGGCTTCGACAAGGACCATCCGAGGGCCGAGCTGCTCAAGCACAAATCCCTCACTGCCGGGGTCAACGTGGGCCAGCCCGGCTGGCTTGCCGGGCCCGGGGCGGTCGAGGAAATAGCACGGCGCTGGGAGGATCTGCGGCCCCTCGTGGAATGGGAGGGCCGCTACGCCGCTCCCTGAGGTTCAGCTCAGATGTGCTGGCCGTCGGTGGCGAGGCGCCTGTCGAGGTTGTTGAAGAAGACCAGCATCATCAGCTCAAAGGCCTTGCTGGCTTCCTCGGGCTGGTTGTTGACGACGAAGTCGAACTGCAGCCCGTAGAACGCGGCCGTGAACAGGCGGGCGTCGGTGTCGGCGAATTCCGGATGGATGCCCTGGATGACCAGCCAGTCCCGGGCCTTCTCGTGCAGCATCCGGAAGTGCTCCTGCGCTGTGCCGCGCGGCACCGCCGCCACAATGTCCTGCGCTGTGGCCTCAAATTCAAGCCTGGCCAGGTGCCGGTTGCGCTGCGCCATGGTCCACTGCCAGGACTCAAGCAGGAAGGCCCGCCACGCGTCCCGGTCGATGTCCCTGACGTCGGTGGCGCGGATGCTGTCGAGCCGGGATTCGATGCCGCGGATGATCTCGTTGATCAGCTGTTCGCGGTGCCCGAAGTGGTACACCAGGACGTAGCTGCTGACGCCCAGCCCGTCGGCAAGGCTCCGAAAGGTCAGCTCCGCCAGGGTCTTGTCCATGAGGTAGTCGAGAATTGCCGACAGCAACTCTGCTTTGCGTTCCGGTCTTGCTGGGCGGGCCATGTGTCCATCTTAGGGAGCGCCGCCCGACACGCCGAAGTCGCAGGAGCCGTGCGACTCCGCCGGAAATATCCAGCGAATCCGCACTGCTCCGGCGACTTCGATGTGGCGGGGCCGCTCGCTGCCCGGTCAGGCGCGGGTGAGCGCGTCCTCGTCGTCCTCCGCGGACTGTGCGGCCGGGTTGACGGCGCTTGCCGGGCCCGGGCCGTTCACCGAGGCGCGGGCCTCCGCGAACTTTTCGTTCAGCCGGGAGTGGCGCTGGCCGTACGCGAAGTAGATCGCAATACCGATCACGAGCCAGATGGCGAAGAAGATCCAGGTCTCCACGGCCAGGTTCGTCATGAGGTACAGGCACAGGACGGCGGAGACGATCGGGAGCACCTTGCCGAACGGGACACGGAAGGCCGGCTTCAGGTCCGGGCGCTTCTTGCGCAGCACCAGGATGCCGAGGCTCACCATGACGAAGGCGGACAGGGTCCCGATGTTGATCATTTCCTCGAGCAGGTCCACGTTGGTCAGGCCGGCGACGAGTGCCACTCCGGCACCGCAGATGATCTGCAGGCGGGCCGGCGTCGAACGAATGGTGCTGGTCTTGGACAGGGAGCGCGGCAGCAGCCCGTCGCGGCTCATCGCGAGGACCACGCGGGAGAGGCCCATGAGGAGCACCATGATCACGGTGGTGAGGCCCACGAGGGAGCCGAAGGCGATGACCTTGGCGGCGTCGGTATTGCCGACGGCCTCGAACGCGGTGGTGAGCGTCGGGTTCTTGGCCTCGGCCAGCTGGGTGTAGGACACCATGCCGGTCAGGGCCAGGGACACCAGGATGTAGAGCACGGTGACGATTGCCAGGCCGCCGAAGATGCCGCGGGGCAGCGTCTTCTGCGGGTTCTTGACCTCTTCGGCCGAGGTGGCGACGACGTCGAAGCCGATGAAGGCGAAGAAGACCAGGGCGGCGCCGGCGAAGATCCCGAGGGTTCCGTACTGGGCCGGGGCCGCGCCGGTCAGGAAGCCGAAGAAGGACTGCTTGAGGACATCCGCGGTTCCGGTGCCTCCGGTCGGCTCGGAGGCCGGGACGAACGGGGCGTAGTTCTCGAACTTCACGTACGTGAAGCCGACGACGATCACGAAGAGGACCACTGCGATTTTGATGAGCGTGAAGATGTTGCCGACACGGGCGGAAAGCTTGGTCCCCAGGACCAGCAGCACGGTGAAGATGGCAACAATCAGGAAGGCGCCCCAGTAGAGGTCCACGCCGCCCAGGGAAATCGACGGCGGGATGTCCACGCCCATGAGCGCAAAGACTTTGCTGAGGTAGATGCCCCAGTACTTCGCGATCACGGCGCCGGCCGTGAAGAGTTCGAGGATCAGGTTCCAGCCGATGATCCACGCCAGGATCTCACCCATGGTCGCGTACGTGAAGACGTAGGCGGAGCCTGCCACCGGGATGGCCGTGGCGAACTCGGCGTAGCACATGATGGCGAGCGCGCAGGTGACGGCAGCAATCGCGAAGGAGATGGTGACGGCGGGGCCGGCGAAGTTCGCGGCGGCCTTGGCACCGACCGAGAAGATCCCGGCGCCCACGGCTACCGCGACCCCCATGATCATGAGGTCCCACGTGCTTAGCGAGCGCTTCAGCTTGCGTCCGGGTTCATCGGCGTCGGACATGGACTGCTCGATGGATTTGGTCCGGAAAAGGTTCATTAGGAAAGTCCGCAATCTCGATAACTGGTTTGGAAACAGACCTATCCATTGTAGTGTCCATCCACTGGACGGCCATTTTTATCCCACATAGTGAGACGCAAAAGCGGGCCGTGCGGGTTTCCCCTGCACGGCCCGCTTGCGCGCAGCTGCTCCGTATCAGAGCATCCGGGCCGCCTAGACCGGCCAGTTTTCCATCAGCGTCGAGCGGATCAGGAACCGCTTGCCTTCCGGCGCTTCCACCGAGAAACCGCTCCCCCGGCCAGGAACGACGTCGACGGTCAGGTGCGTGTGGCTCCAGTAGTTGAACTGCTCCCGGGACATCCAGAATTCCAGCGGCTGGGGCCGCAGCCCGTCGGAAATGTCGAACAGGCCGAGCAATACGTCCGAGTCCCCCGTGATGAACTCCCCGGCGGGATAGCACATTGGCGAGGAACCGTCGCAGCAGCCGCCGGACTGATGGAACATCAGCGGTCCGTGCTGCACCCACATTTTGAGCAGCAGTTCCACCGCCTCCGGGGTCAGAGCCACCCGGGAGAAGTCCTCCCCGGGGAGGGTCACGGCGGCGTCGAGCTTTGTCACTGGCATCAGAGTCCGTCCTTCATTAGTACTTGATGACCACACGGCCGTCGATCTTGGCATGCTTCATCTCGTCGAGGACGGCATTGACTTCGGAGAGTTCCCTCGTGGACACAGTGGGGTGGATCTTGCCCTGGGCGTAAAACTCGAGCGCTTCCTCCAGGTCCTGCCGGGTGCCCACGATGGAGCCGCGGACCGTCAGGCCCTTGAGCACAATCTCGAAGATCGGCGCCGGGAAGTCCCCCGGCGGCAGGCCGTTGAACACGATCGTTCCGCCGCGCCGCGCCATCCCGATGGCCTGCCCGAATGCTGACGGGTGCACTGCCGTGACCAGGACTCCATGGCAACCTCCGGTTTCGCGCTGGATGACTTCGGCCGGATCCTCGTGCAGGGCGTTAACGGTCAGCTCGGCGCCGTGTTTCTTGGCCAGGGCGAGCTTGTCATCGGCGATGTCCACCGCCGCAACCCGCAGCCCCATCGCCACGGCGTACTGGACAGCGATATGGCCGAGTCCGCCGATGCCGGAGATGGTGACCCACTGGCCGGGCCGGGCCTCGGTCATCTTCAGGCCCTTGTAGACGGTCACGCCGGCGCAGAGCACCGGAGCCACCTCGACGGGGTCCGAGCCGGCCGGGATCCTGGCCGCGAAGCGGGTGTCTACCAGCATGTACTCGCCAAAGGAGCCGTCGACGCTGTAGCCGGCGTTCTGCTGCGCCTCGCACAGAGTTTCCCAGCCCGTCCGGCAGTACTGGCAGTCGCCGCAGGCTGACCAGAGCCACGCATTGCCGACGAGGTCGCCGACGGCCAGGTCCGTGACGCCCTCACCGAGGGCGACGACCTCACCGACGCCTTCGTGGCCGGGAATGAACGGCGGGGACGGCTTGACCGGCCAGTCTCCCTCCGCGGCGTGCAGGTCGGTGTGGCAGACCCCGGTGGTCAGCACCTTGACCAGTGCCTCACCGCGGCCCGGCACGGGAACGGGGAGGGTCTGGATCTGGAGATCCTTGCCGAATTCGGTAACTACCGCGGCTTGCATTGTCGTCGTCGTCATTGTCGTCGTCATAGCGAAATCCTTGCGTCATCAAACTTGGGTGTGGCTTAAGGGCATGTGCAGTGAGCCGGCGTCCCTCCGTGTAGGTGCACAAGTGGTGCGGGCGGGGCGGATCCTTGTACCCGCCGAACGCGGCCCCCGCCGGGTAGGCGTGGTAGTTGTTGACCCACACGCGGCCGGCCTGGATCTCGCGGCCTGCGCGGTAGGCAACGTTGCCATTGCGGGACCAGACGCCGGCGCCGAGGCCGTACAGGGTGTCGTTCGCGATCCCCATGGCGTCGTTGTAGTCGCTGAAACGGGTCACGGAAACAACCGGGCCGAAGATTTCCTCCTGGAAAATCCGCATCTTGTTGTGGCCCTCGAAGATGGTCGGCTGGACGTAGTAGCCGCCGGCCAGGTCTCCGGGCATTTCGGCCCGGGCGCCGCCGGTGAGCACCTTGGCGCCCTCCTGCTTGCCGATGTCGATGTAGGAGAGGATCTTTTCCAACTGGTCGTTGGAGGCCTGGGCACCAAGCTGGGTGTCGGTGTCCAGCGGATTGCCCTGGATGATTTTCTCCACCCGCGCCACGGCGTCGGCCATGAAGGAATCGTAGATGTCTTCCTGGATCAGGGCGCGGGAGGGGCAGGTGCAGACTTCACCCTGGTTGAAGGCAAAGAGCGTGAAGCCCTCCTGGGCCTTGTCGTAGAACGCGTCATTGGTGTCCGCGACGTCGTTGAAGAAGATGTTCGGGCTCTTGCCGCCGAGCTCCAGCGTGACCGGAATCAGGTTCTGGCTGGCGTACTGGCTGATCAGGCGGCCCGTGGAGGTTTCACCGGTGAACGCGATCTTGCGGATGCGGGGGCTGGAGGCCAGCGGCTTGCCGGCCTCGACGCCGAAGCCGTTGACCACATTGAGGACACCGGCCGGCAGCAGGTCGCCAATGAGTTCCATCAGCACCAGGATCGAGGACGGCGTCTGCTCGGCCGGCTTCAGGACGACGGCGTTGCCGGCGGCGAGGGCCGGGGCGAGCTTCCAGACGGCCATCAGGATCGGGAAGTTCCAGGGGATGATCTGACCGACGACGCCGAGGGGCTCGTGGTAGTGGTAGGCGGTGGTGTCTTCGTCGAGCTGGGACAGCCGGCCTTCCTGCGCGCGGACGGCGGAGGCGAAGTAGCGGAAGTGGTCGGCGGCGAGCGGAATGTCGGCGTTGAGGGTTTCGCGGATCGGCTTGCCGTTGTCCCAGGATTCGGCGACGGCGAGCATCTCGAGGTTCTCATCGATCCGGTCGGCAATCTTGTTCAGGATCGCGGCGCGCTCGGCCACGGAGGTCTTGCCCCAGGACGGTGCGACCTTGTGGGCGGCGTCCAGCGCCAGTTCGATGTCCTCGGCGGTGCCGCGCGCCACCTCGCAGAAGGCCTTGCCGGTCACGGGGGTGATGTTCTCGAAGTACTGGCCCTTGACCGGGGCAACCCATTCGCCGCCGATCCAATTTTCGTAGCGGTCCTTGAAGGTGACCTTCGAGCCCTCGGTTCCGGGCTGGGCGTAAACAGTCATTGCTAGCTCCTTTGCTGTGCAAGATGGGGGGGCAGCAAGGCGCTTCCGGCCCCCGTTGCACCCAGCGTAGGCGCGCGAAGGTTGCAGTCAGGTTGCAACCGAAGTGAGCCAGGTCACTGGCGGGGCATTCGGCGGCCCGCGCCGGTCAGGCGCTCAGCTCCCTGTCCAGCCGTTCCAGGTCGGCGACGACGGCGGCGCGCTTGGGCGAGCGCGGTGCCAGCAGCTTCAGCGCGGCGCTGCGGACGTCGACGTCGTCCTTTGCTTCGGGCAGCGCGGCGTACTTCAGGAGCGATTCGGCGCTGCCGTCCGTCAGCAAGGCCTCGCGCATCAGCGCGGAGACCCTGTCCCGCAGCTCCACGATTCCGGGCGCCTCGGAGCGGGGCAGCACGGCGCCGCGGTAAATTTCCAGCGCTATCCGGTGGGCGCCGCGCTGCAGGCAGTCCAGCACCTGCCCGGCATCGGGAACCAGGTCCAGCGGCAGACGGTAAGGGCGTGATTGCGGGACGGCACCGGGGTTGAGCTGCTGAAGTACCTTGCGCAGCCGCACCATCTCCGCGCGCAGCGTCATGGTGGAGGCATCCCCGGTGTACAGGAGGGAGCAGAGCTCCTCGGCGTTCAGCCCCGCGGGGTGGGTGCTGAGCAGGGCCAGGATCTCGCTGTGCCGGGCGGACAGGGCCACGGTGCGCCCGTCGATGCTGAGCAGCGCCTGGTCGCGGCCGAGCAGCTGGAGGCTGTTGCGGTAGAGGCTGTTGGCGCCCGGGCCCCCGGCCGTTTTCGGCCCCGAGTTCCGCCGCCGGGACGGCGGGGACTGGTCCGCGGCAGCCAGCTGCAGCCGCTCCACCCGCAGATGCGCCTGGGCCGCGGCGACCGTGGCCTCTACGAGCGACAACGTATGCGGGGCCACGGCCGACTCGGTGCCGGTGATGTCCACGACCCCCAGCAGGGCACCGGAATCAGGATCGTGGAACGGCACCGCCGTACAGCTCCACGGATGCACGGAGCGCTTGTAGTGCTCGGCGCCGGAGATCTGGATTCCCCGGCCCAGGGCCAGCGCGGTGCCGGGGGCGCTGGTGCCGACTGTCGCTTCGGACCAGTCGGCGCCCGGGACGAACATCATGCCCTCGGCCCGGCGCCGCAGGGCGGCATCCCCTTCGACCCAGAGCAGCCTGCCGACCTCGTCCCCCACGGCTACCAGCATTCCGCTGTCGTGGCTGGGCAGGACCAGGAGCTTGTGGATCACGGGCATGATGGCGGCCAGCGGATGCTGGCGCCGGTATTCTTCGAGTTCCTCGCGGTCCATGGCCAGCGGCGCCTCGGGGTTGTCCGGGTTGGCGCGCAGCTGCGCCGAACGCCGCCACGACTCCTGGATCAGGCTGCTAAGCCCGGGCAGGCGCAGGTTCTCCGGGGAAACGAGCCCCTGCGAGTCGAGTTCCTCGTGCCCGGCGCTGGCATGCTGCTGGCGCAGCGCTGCGGTGACCCCGCCTGCCGGCGGGAACAGTGCTGCGGTATGGACCAGTTTCCTCATTGAACTCCCACCGGACGGGCTCGACGGCGTGCCAAAGGCCGCCTCGTCCGGCCCAGTCTAGTTCCGCGCGGGGCGTTTGGATACGCACCGGTCTGCCGCTTCAGGCGGTCACAGCCTATCCGCGGGAAATCTCGACCATGTCCTCGCGCGGCACCACCTTGATGCGCTCCCGTTCGATCCCGTTGGCGGACTCCGCCGCGGACCACTCGGCGCCGAGGGCGAGCTCGTGGGCATCGAGCTTGATCCACCCTTCCCACGTGGTGTACTCGATGCCGCGCTCCTGGAGCAGGTCGATGATGGCCTGCGGGTCCGGGTTCTGCGCCGGCGGAAGCGTCAGCCGGTCCTCCAGCAGGAAGCCGATGGTCTCCAGCGCGTCGCCCTTGGTGTGGCCGATCAGCCCGACGGGGCCGCGCTTGATCCAGCCCGTCGCGTAGATTCCGGGCACGGCGTTCCCCTCGGCGTCGAGCACGCGGCCGCCTTCATTCGGGACGACGCCGCGGCGGGCATCGTATTCCAGCTCATCCAGCGGCGACCCGTGGTAGCCGATCGCGCGGTAGACGGCCTGGACCGGGTAGTCGAGGAACTCACCGGTGCCCTTGACGTTCCCGGTGCCGTCCAGCTGCATGCGTTCGAACTTGATCCCGGCGACCTTGCCGGGGTTCGCGGCGTCGTCTGTTGTTCCATAGATTTCGACGGGACTGTGCAGGAAGTGCAGGTGGAGCCGGCGCGAGGACGGTTCCTCGGCCTCGGCGTGCTCCTCGACGAGCCAGTTCGTCAGGGTGTTGACCATGGTCCGGATCTGGTTGTTGCTGCGAATGGCCTCGTCCGAGGCCTCGTCGAATTCGAAGTCCTCCGGATACAGGACGATGTCCACGTCCTTGGCGTGGCTGAGTTCGCGCAGCTCCAGCGGCGTGAACTTCACCTGGGCCGGGCCGCGGCGGCCAAACACGTGGACGTCGGTGACCGGCGAATCCTTGAGCGCCCGGTAGACGTTGTCCGGGATTTCGGTGACCAGGAGTTCATCGGCGTGCTTGACCAGCATGCGGGCCACGTCAAGGGCCACGTTGCCGTTGCCGATCACCGCAATCTCCTTGGCCTCCAGCGGCCAGTCCCGCGGCACGTCCGGGTGGCCGTCGTACCAGGAGACGAAGTCGGCCCCGCCAAAGGAACCCTCCAGGCCGATCCCGGGAATATCCAGGTCCGCGTCCTTGATGGCGCCGGTGGAGAAGATGACGGCGTCATAGAACGCACGGAAGTCATGCAGCGTCAGGTCCCGGCCATAAGTGACGTTGCCGAGGAACCGGATGTCGCCGCGGTCCAGGACCTTGTGGAGCGCATTGACGATCCCCTTGATCCGCGGATGGTCAGGAGCCACCCCGTAGCGGATGAGGCCGTAGGGCGCCGGATATGCCTCGAAGAGGTCGATGCTGACCTGGAAGTCGCCGTCCTTGACCTCATTGGACTTCGTCAGGATGTCCGCGGCATAGACGCCTGCCGGGCCGGCGCCGACAATCGCGACACGGAGGGGACGAGAGGAGGTGGATTCGGCCGAGTTGGACACCGGGAGCCCTTCTGAGTCTTAGGGACAGCGCCAGTAGATACAGCGCACAGGCCCCTATTCTAAATGTGCCCCGCCCGCTCGTGCTCCGATTGGCAGGAATAGGCGCCGCGCAGGTGGTGTTATTGGTCTTGTGCCTAAGCCCGAAGGATCCTTCTCCCCCGCCCCACTGACAGCGCCGGCTGGCCCAGCCGTTGAAGCCGGGCCGGCGCCGGKCCGGCCGGCCGGMCCGGCACCGGTGGACAAGGACACGACGGCGGGAATCCTGTTCGGTATCGGCGCCTACGGGCTCTGGGGGCTGCTGCCCCTGTACTTCTACGTCCTGCATCCGGCCGGCGCGGTCGAAATCGTCGCCAACCGGGTGGTCTGGTCGCTCCTGTTCTGCGTCCTGCTCATCACCGTCACGCGGTCCTGGCGGGTCCTGGCTGCTGCTTTCCGGGACCGCACGGTAATTGGGCCGCTGTCCATCGCCGCTGCCCTGATCGCGGTGAACTGGCTGACGTACACCTACGGCGTGACCACCGGTCAGGCCGTCGAGGCCTCCCTGGGCTACTTCATCAACCCGCTGGTCTCCGTATTGCTGGGGGTCTTCGTCCTGAAGGAGAAGCTGCGGCCGCTCCAGTGGGCCGCCGTCGGCATCGGCTTCGTGGCCGTAGGGGTGCTGACGGTCTCCTACGGCAAGCTCCCCTGGATCGCACTGACGCTCGCGCTGAGCTTTGGCCTGTACGGATTCGTCAAGAAGCGCGTGGGCCCGCGGGCGGAGGCGATCACAAGCCTCACCGTGGAGACGATCGTGCTGGCGCCCGTAGCTGCCGCCACCATGATCTTCCTCGCGGTCAGCGGGGCGGCAACTCTGGCCGCACACGGTGCGGGACATTTCTGGCTGTTGGTGGCATCAGGCGTCATCACCGCGGTGCCGCTGCTGTTCTTCGGCGCGTCAGCCCGCCGACTGCCGATGACCACAATCGGCCTGCTGCAGTACTTCGCGCCCGTCCTGCAGTTCATTGTGGCGCTCGTGGTGTTCAAGGAAACCATGACACCGGACCGCTGGGCCGGTTTCGGCGTCGTCTGGCTGGCGCTGCTGGTACTGACCGTAGACATGCTGCACACGGCCCGGAAGAACTCCGTGACCCGGAAACGCGCCCGCGCCGCCGCCTAGCACCACTGCCCGGCGGGTTAGCGGCCTGCGCACGCCTGCCGCTGTGCGTTAGTGTCATCATGAATGGGACACGCTGGGCGAAATTGAGGATTGCTGGTGCCACAAGAGGATCGTGAAACTCCGGGCGGGCGCGACATCTCGTCCCTGGACTTCGACAGCAGCGGCATCTTGCGCCTTCAGTGGGCCCGCGGCGTTGTGATTGACGCCCCCAGCGCCCAGCTGGCCATGGATCGCGTTAATGAGTTGTGCGGCGGCCGGCCCACGCCGTTGCTGATCGACATGGCCACCACGGAGTCCGTCAGCCGGGCCGCCCGGGCCGTGTTCGCCAAACGCTGCGACGCCTCGGCCATCGCGCTCCTCGGTTCCTCCGCCGTGGACCGGGTCCTCGCCAACTTCTTCCTCGGCGTCAATTCCGCGCCGGTTCCCACACGCTTTTTCACCAACGGCGATGAGGCGGTCCGCTGGCTGACCTCGCAGGGCCATGACGGGGCGTGATGATGACCGCCGCCTCGAGGAACTCGTGGACGGCATCGTCGTACTGTCCTCGGGCGATCTGTCGAACCGGCTGTCGGTCTCACCGGCCCGGGACGGGATTGACGCAGTCACCACCGGCATCAACCTGCTGGCCGAAGAGCTCCAGAGCATGTACGAGGACCTGGAAGTCCGGGTCGCCGAGCGGACCGCGCTCCTTGAGGCGGCCAAGGCCGAACTCCGGCGCGTCATCAACACCGATGAGCTGACCGGCCTGGCCAGCCGCTCGCTGCTGCAGGAAAAAGTGGCCGAAGCCGTCGCCGGGGCCGGCGCGGGACGCCAGCCGGCGCTGATCCTGCTGGATCTTGATTCCTTCCGGCTCATCAACGACAGCCTCGGCCACGCCGCGGGGGATGCCGTGCTGCGCGAGACGGCTCTGCGGCTCAGCGCGGCGGCCGGACCCGGCCACGTGATCGCACGCCTCAGCGGCGATGAATTCGCGGTGCTCGTCGCGGACCAGGACACGGAGGCCGTGCTGCAGACCGCGGCCCGGCTCGGTGAATCACTGAAGGACAGAATCGTCGCCGGTGGAGTGGCGGTCGCCCTCACGGCCGGTACCGGTGTCCGGCTGGGGGAATCAGGCCTGCGGAGCGAGGAACTCATCCGCGATGCCGACATCGCCATGCACGAGGCCAAGAAACGCGGAAGGGACACCCTGCTGGTGTTTTCCGCGGCCATGCACGAGGCCGCCAAGCAGCGGGTCCACCAGGTGGCGGAGCTGCGGACGGCGCTGGCGATGGACCAGCTCGAGCTGGAGTACCAGCCCATCATGGACCTGCGCACCGGAGCGATTGCCGGTGCCGAGGCCCTGATCCGCTGGCGCCACCCCGCCCTGGGCCTGCTGGGCCCGGATACCTTCCTCGACGCCGCCGACGAGGCCGGGCTCACCGTGGAAATCGGCCACTGGGTGCTCCGGAACGCCATCGCGCAAACCGGCCGCTGGAAGTCCCATCCGGGGCTTCCAGCGGACTTCAGCACGCACATCAACCTCTCCCCCGCGGACCTGCACCACGTCGATCTGGCGCCCTACGTCGAAGGCCTCTTGACCGAGCACGGCGTCGATCCCTGCCATATCTCGATTGAGATCACCGAAACCGCGATCATGCGCGGCGGCCCGGAAGTGGCCGCCACCATGCAGTCGCTCAATGACCTCGGCGTCCGGATCGAGATCGACGACTTCGGCACCGGCTATTCCTCCATCAGCTACCTGCGCACGCTCCCTGCCGCGCAGGCGAAGATCGATAAGTCCCTGCTCGACGGGCTGACCACGGACCGGCAGCAGGAAACGTTCGTCGCCGCTATCCTGCAGCTGATCCATTCGGCCGGGCTGGGCGCCGTCGCGGAAGGCATCGAGGACAGGGAGCAAGCAGACAGGCTGCGGAAGCTGAACTGCGAATTCGGCCAGGGATACTTCTTCAGCCGGCCGCTCCCGGTGGCGGACATGACGGACCTGCTCGCGCACAGAAACGGCGCGGTCGCGTGAGCGGACCCGTTCCGGCGGGCACACGCAAAACGGGCGCACCCAAGACAGACACACCCAAGACAGGCACACGCGTGCACAGGGCGGCAGACACTATCCGGCTCGCAGCCAGGGTCGCCTCACTCTCCCTGCACCGTCCCAGCCGCCCGGACCGGCGCTGGGATGCCTTCTGGCGCGGCGTGTCACAGGGATCCCTCAGGGAACCGATCATCTGGGACGCCGCCCCGGGCGCCGGGAACGAAGAGATCCGGCACCACCTGCAGGTGATGGCCGGCGCGATGGACACCAGCCTTCCGGTGATCGATCTCGGCTGCGGGAACGGCACCATCACACGGCGGCTCACCGGCATCTTCCCCTCGGTTTTGGGCGTCGACGTCTCACCCCAGGCCGTGGCAGCGGCGCATTCTGCGCAGCCGCCGATCCCCGGCCTCAGTTTCCGGAGCCTGGATGCCACACAGCCGGCCGCGGCGGCTGCGCTGGCGCGCGAACTCGGCGACGCCAACGTTTTTGTCCGCGGCGTTCTCCATGTCCTCAGCCGGCGACGGCAGGCGCGCCTTGCAGGCTCCATCGAAGCGCTCCTTGGCACCCGGGGCAGGGTCTACCTCGTCGAGACGAACGTCCCGGGTGGCGCCCTAAGCTACCTGCGGGAACTGGGCGCCACCGGCAAGCGGATCCCGGGACCGCTCCGCCAGGCCATTGCCGCCCTGCCGAAACCGGGCCACTTCGGTGCCGGGCAACGCTCCCGCGTGTTTCCCCCGGACCGCTGGACCCTCATCGCGGAGGGACCCACCGTCCTGAAGACGGTGCCGATGGAGGCCGGTGGACCGCCCTGCAGCATTCCCGCGTACTGGGCGGTCCTGGCCCCGGGGACTCAGACCTCCGGGAAGGCATCCACCCGCTGGTAGTCGCGCGGGACCACCACCATCGGAACCGGAAGCGCCCTCAGCACCTTGAAAGCCGTGCTGCCAATGAACAGTTTGTGCTTCTCCGCCAGGCGGGAGGACCCGACGATCATGACCTCGCCGTCGTCCCACTCCAGGTCATCGATCGCTTCCTCGATCGTGCGGCCGTGGGCGACCTCCACGCTGACGTGGTGGCCCTCCGGCAGGCGGTGCGCGGCGGCAGCGAGGACGGTGTTGGCGTGGATGTGGGCGGCGTTGACGTTCTCCCCGCCGTCCCCCTCGACGTCCAGTTCCACGAGGGAAACCAGCCGAAGCGGCACGCCACGGCGCTCGGCGGATTCGATCGCGACGTCGATCGCCGCCTCCGCTCCGACGCGCTGGCCCACCGCGAGGGTCAGACGCGTGATGGCTTCGGTATGGCGGTAGCCGCGCGGCGCCAGGGCCACCGGAACCGGGGCAGCGTGCAGCAGGGCGTTGGCCACGTTGCCCACGGTATGGCGCTTGAACAGGCCGCTGCTGGCGGCACCCACCACGATCAAGCCGGCCCTGTACTCGAGAGCGGCCTCGATGAGGCCGGCCGCGAACGATTCTGCCTGTCGGACATGGAAGTGCGCCTCCAGCCCCTCGGGGACCAGGTCCATTCCCTGGCGTTCCGCTGAGCGGATCTGCTGCTCCGCGGCGCTGACCTGGTTTCCTTCCGGATTCATCGCCACATAGGGCGTGTGCCGATCCACCACATAGACCAGGTCGAGATGGGCTCCCTGTGCCCGAGCCATGGCTGAGGCCAAGGCAACGGCGTCCGCACCGCGTTCGGTGGGTGTATAGCCGACTACGTATCGCATGTATGAACCCCTTTTGGGTCTGGGGCAGATGCCAGCTGCGCCCCGGGGGTTCCGGGCGACGTCGGCCGGTCTGCGTTCCTGCAGTGGATAGGAACGACTCTAGTCCAGCGGGCCCTCAAAGGTGGTGACTTATGACCCTGAACAGCACAATCTTCCGGGCCTACGCTGGGGTGGTCGAGGGGAGCGCATCATGGACGCCATTCGCAACCGCAGGACCCGGTCGCGGACCGCGGGGCTGGGAACCCTGACGCTCCTGCTGGTCATGACAGCCTGCACGCCGCCGGCCCCGCAGCCCTCCGCCGGCAGCCAGCCGGCGTCGCAGTCCCCGACGGCCTCCGCCAGCCCGACCGCCACGCCGTCGCCGTCCGCAACCGGGGATGCCGACGAAACGGCACCGCCGCAACCGGGCGACAAAGTGATCTCCTCCACGGTCACCCACGACTGGTCGGTGCCGGGGCCGACCACCCCGTTCCACACCGACCATGAGAATCCCGTGCCCATCGCGGCGCCGCCGGCGGCGCCGCTGCCGACGCTGTCCGCCATCGGCGCGGGCCAGCACCCCTCCGATGCCCCGCCGTATGACCAGTTGAGCTTCCGGTTCGCCGGCGGGCATCCCGATGCCCGGCACGGGAACCATCCTCGAGGTGACGTTCCGCGGGGCCCAGGCGCACACCGCGGACGGCACGGCGAGCACCGTGACCAGTGCGCCGCCACCGGCAATCGGATACCAGGCACTCACCAGCTACGCGCCCGCCGGGGACTTCGAGGGCGTGCTGAGCTACGGAATCGGCGTCGGCCGTCCGATGGGCACCATTCCGGAGACCAAGGTGCGCGTCATTGAGGTGGAGAAGATTGAGCAGGGCCAGCACCTGTACGTGGTGGCGATCCAGCTGGACGCGACCGCCTGGAAGTAGGGCCGGGTGCGGGGCCGAAACAGAAATCAGGACGGAAACAGCGGAGGAGCCGCGGACCAGGTGTCCGCCCGGCAGCTCATTGGCCTTGGCTCATGGGGCCTAGGGCTAGGCGTTGGCCTTGATGGCCGCGGCCAGGACCCCGAGGCCGTCCAGCAGCAGCTCGTCGCTGATGACCAGCGGCGGCAGCAGCCGGATGACGTTGCCGTAGGTGCCGCAGGTGAGGATGATGACACCCTCCTTGAGGCAGGCTGCGGCGACGGCCTTGGTCAGCTCCGGGTTCGGCTCCTTGGAACCGGCCTGGACGAGTTCAATGGCCAGCATGGCGCCGCGGCCGCGGACGTCACCGATCACGGAACTGTCGGCAAGCTCAGCGGCGAGTTCGCGCAGCTTGCCGAGGGCAATCTCTTCGATGTGCTTGGCGCGGCCGTTGAGGTCGTACTGTTCCATCGAGCCGATCGAGGCCAGCGCTGCAGCGCACGCCACCGGGTTGCCGCCGTAGGTGCCGCCGAGGCCGCCCGGGTGGACGGCGTCGAGGAGGTCTGCGCGGCCCGTGATGGCGGAGAGCGGCATACCGCCGGCGATGCCCTTGGCCATGGTGATGATGTCCGGGACAACACCTTCGTGGTTCACGGCGAACCATTCGCCGGTGCGGCAGAAGCCGGACTGGACCTCGTCGGCGATGAACACGATGCCCTTGTCCTTGGCCCAGTCCGCCAGTGCGGGCAGGAACCCGTCGGCGGGGACAATGAAGCCGCCCTCGCCCTGGATGGGTTCGATGATGATCGCGGCAACCTGCTCGCCGCCAATCTGCTTCTCGATCATGGTGATGGCGCGCTTGGCGGCCTCGGCACCGGTGATCTCCGGGTTTTCCTCGCGGAACGGGTAGCTCATCGGCATGCGGTAGACCTCGGGCGCGAACGGGCCGAAGTTGGTCTTGTACGGCATGGCCTTGGCGGTCAGCGCCATGGTCAGGTTGGTGCGGCCGTGGTAGGCGTGGTCGAACGCGACGACGGCGTCCCGGCCGGTGGCCAGGCGGGCCACCTTGACGGCGTTTTCGACGGCCTCGGCGCCGGAATTGAACAGCACCGTGCGCTTTTCGTGGTCGCCCGGGGTGAGGCGGTTCAGCTGCTCGGCGACGGCCACATAGCCCTCGTACGGGGTGACCATGAAGCAGGTGTGGGTGAAGTGCTCCACGGCTTCCTTCACGGCGCCGACGACGGCGGGGTCCGAGGCGCCGACGCTCGTCACCGCGATGCCGGAGCCGAGGTCGATGAAGGAGTTGCCGTCGACGTCGTGGATGATGCCGCCGTCGGCGTCGGCCACGAAGACCGGGACGCTGGAGGCGACGCCGGCGGCGACCACGGCCTTGCGGCGCTCGGTCAGGGCGACGGACTTGGGCCCCGGGAAGTCGGCCTGGACGCGGCGTTTCTGTTCGAGCCGGTAGGTGATGTCATGTGCCGTGGTGGTCATGGGAAAGCCTTTCTAAGCGTGCGGTTGAGCGCGCGAGTTATGCGTCAGGTTGAGTTAGCAGCGTTGTGCGCCTGCGTTATGCGTCGAGCGCACTCATGACGTGCTTGATGCGGGTGTAGTCCTCGACGCCGTACATGGACAGGTCCTTGCCGTAGCCGGACTGCTTGAAGCCACCGTGCGGCATTTCGGCCGTGAGCAGGATGTGGGTGTTGATCCAGACGGCACCGAAGTCGAGGTCCCGGCTCAGGCGCATGGCGGTGCCGTGGTTGGACGTCCAGACGCTGGAGGCCAGGGCGTAGTCGACGTCGTTCGCCAGCTCCACTGCCTCGTCCTCGGTGCTGAACTTCTGCACCGTGATGACCGGGCCGAAGGTTTCCTTCTGGACGATGTCATCGCTCTGCTTGGCGCCCGTGACAATGGTGGGTTCGAAGAAGAAGCCCTTCTCGCCCGCGCGGTGGCCGCCGGTCTCGATCTTGCAGTTGGCAGGCAGGTGCTCGACAACAGAGGTGACCGCGTTGAAGTGGTTGACGTTGTTCAGCGGGCCGAAGTAGTTGTCTTCGTCGTTCTGCGACCCCGTGTGCAGGGTCTTGGTGTGCTCCACCATGGCGGCGACGACGTCGTCGTGCACCGAATCCTGGACCAGGACCCGGGTGATCGCCGTGCAGTCCTGGCCGGCGTTGAAGAAGGCGAACTCGGCAATCGCCGCGGCGCTCTTCTTGATGTCGGCGTCGGCGAACACAATGGCGGGGGCCTTGCCGCCGAGTTCCAGGTGGGCGCGCTTGAGTCCCTTGGCGGCGCCCGAGGCGACGGCGATGCCGGCGCGGACGGAACCGGTGATGGAGACCAGGCCGGGGACCTTGTGCTCCACCATCATGGCGCCGGTCTCGCCGGTGCCCAGGACCACGTTCAGGACGCCGGCCGGGAAGATCTCACCGGCGAGCCGGGCCAGCACCAGGGTGGATTCCGGGGTGGTGTCCGAGGGCTTGAGGACCACGGTGTTGCCGGCGGCCAGGGCCGGCCCGATCTTCCAGATGGCCATGAGGAACGGGTAGTTCCACGGGGCCACCTGCGCGACGACGCCGATCGGCTCGCGGCGCACGTAGGAGGTGTGGCCTTCGAAGTACTCGCCGGCGGACTTGCCTTCCATGATGCGGGCCGCACCGGCGAAGAAGCGCAGCTGGTCGGCGCCTGCGGCCACTTCCTCAGAGGCGATCAGCGACCGGACCTGGCCGGTGTTGCGGTGCTGGGCCTCCACGAGCTCGTCGCTGTTGGCCTCAACGGCATCCGCGAGCTTGAGCAGCATGAGCTGCCGCTGCCCGGGCGTGGTGTGCTTCCAGGTCTTGAAGGCGTCTTTGGCTGCCGTCATGGCGGCGTCGACGTCGGCCTGCACCGAAATCGGCGCCTGCGCCACCACGTCACCGTTGGTGGGGTTCACGATGGGCAGCAATCCTGTGCCGGCGGGCGTGACAAACTCGCCGTTGATGAAGTTTTGCAAGGTTTGAACCACGGTGTACAACCTCTTTCTTACTGCCAATGACGGATGTGTGACTGGTCACGAGCCTATGCCAGCAGGGCAACGCAGGGAATAGGCACCTGCACACCATCCCCGCGAAACTTTAGTGCGCTTGACCAACACCCGGCTATCCTGAATCCATGGCCATTTCACTCGCTGCCCTGCTGGGAGTTCCGTCCCTGAATCTCACCAAGGCCGGACTCGCCGAAACCACCTGGCACCAGGACATTCTTTGGGTGGCCGTCACCGAACAGGAGGATCCGCAGCGCTTCCTCAATGGCGGCGAACTGATCCTGACAACCGGGATGCGGCTCAAGAGCGCCGCGGAGCAGCGCCGGTTTGTGCGTCAGGTCCAGCGGGCAGGTGCGGTGGGCATCGGGTTCGGGGTCGGCCTGACGCACGACGCCGTTCCGCCGGCCCTGATCGCCGAGGCCAACCGGTGGGGGCTGCCGGTGGTTGAAGTGCCGTACGAGACACCTTTCATCGCGATCGGAAAGCTCGTGGCCGACGCCCAGTCCGCGGACCACCTGGTCAAGCTCGAGCGGCTCATCGCCGGGCACCAGATCCTGGCCCGCGCGCTGCTGACCGGCGGCGGCCTTGCCGAGCTCCTGAAACACCTGGGGTCGATGCTGCGCACCGAGATCGTCCTGACCCAGTTCACCGCCCAGCTGTACAACAGCGTCGCCGGCCACCCGGCGCCCAAGGCCGAGGGCTGGGCGTCCTACCCCATTCCCACGGGTCGCCGCGACGCCTGCACCCTGTGGGTGAAGCAGCCGTTCGAGGACACGGGCATCGTGGGCTACGCCCAGAACCTGATCAGCGTTGAGCTCAACAACATGGTCAAGCAACGGCAGGCGCAGCGGGCGCTGGCCGGCCAGGTCCTCGACGACGTCATCCACGGCACGCTGGAGGCGTCCGAAGCCACCCGGCGCCTGGCCGGCGTCGGCATCAACAGCACCCGCAAGAACGTGGTCCTGCTCGCCGAATCGGCCGCCCACCAGAAACAGCTGGGCAGCTCTTCGCTGCCCCAGCCGCTTGCGGCGGCGGTCGGCTCCGTCGTCGGGAAAGACCTCGTGGTGGTGGTGCCCGACGACGGCAGCGGCGCCAGCGCCCTTGCCCGCAGCCTCAGCGACCACCTCGCCGAGGCCGGGATCCATGCCACGATCGGCATAGGCGGGGCGTACACCAAGCCCAACGGCCTGCGCTGGAGCTATTTCGAGGCCCGCGACGCGGCCAGCCACGGGCTGCCGGTCAACGAGCCCGAGCGGCTGAGCCTGACCTCGCTGCTGCTGGCCAGCGAGGACGTCCCGCTGGCGGACATGGCCAACGAATCGCTGAACCCGCTGCGGGCCTTCGACGCGGCGCACGGCGCCGAACTCATGGCCACGCTGGAAAGCTACCTCGGCAACAACGGCTCGGTGGCGGCCGTCGCCGAGGAACTGACCCTGCACCGCAACACGGTCCGTTACCGGCTGGCGCAGATCACCGAACTCACCGGATACGACCCCGCCCAGACAGCGGACCGGGTGCAGCTCTGGCTTGCGCTCGCGGTGCAGCGGCTCAGCGCCCGGCACCCGCGCTGACCCCCGCAGCCCCCTACGCTCCACCCCGCCACACACCAGCCGCACCTCAAGCAACGCGGGGTCACATCGAGCCCATCCGACGTCCTGCCATGGGCGCTAAGTGACCCCGCGTTGATTTCTGTCACTTGCCGAGATATTCGCCACTAAAGGCTGAGTCTCAAACATCAAACGTCTAACCTTTAGCTATGGCTAGCAGCACGGCGGTTACCGCACCTTCCCAGACAGCTCCACCCGGCGCGGTCCGCCCGCGCGGCGTGATCGTAGCCGGCGTCGTGGCGCTCGTGCTCATCGGACTCAACCTGCGCGCCGGCATCACCGGCGCCGCCGCGCTCTTCCACGACCTGCAGGCTGTCCTGGGTTACGGCCCGCTGATCGCAGCCCTGCTCCCCTCAATCCCTACGCTGTGTTTCGCGGTGGCCGGAGCTGCCACGTCCTGGCTTACCCGGCAGCTGGGGCTGGAAAAGGCCATCCTGCTCTCCCTCGTGATGCTGGCGGCCGGGCTGCTGCTCCGCGGCGTCCCGTCCACCGGGATGCTGCTGGCGGGCACCGTGGCAGGGATGTCCGGGCTGGCCATCTGCAACGTGGCCATGCCCTCCTTCATCCGGGTGCACTTCGCGGACCGCACGTCCCTCATGACCGCCGTCTACACGCTGACCATGACCACGGGCGCCACCGCCACCGCCGTGCTGATCGTTCCGGTGGCCCAGGCCCTGGGCTCGCCCTCGGCGGGCGTCGGCGCGATTGGATTCCTGGCCCTGGGAGCCTGCCTCGGCTTCCTCCCGATCGCGGTACACGCCCACCGCAACGCTTCCGCCGGCAAGGCTGCCCGGGTTTCGCCTTGGCCCCTGCTGCGGACCCGCACGGGCGCGCTGATCACCCTCGGCTTCACGGTGCAGGCGCTCCTGGCCTATGCCGTGCTCAGCTGGTTCCCCTACATGCTGGCCACTATGGGCCTCACCGCCTCCGACAGCGGGCTCATGTTCGGACTCATGCAGCTTGTCTCCGTCCCCGCCGGCATGGTGCTGGTGGCCATCGGCTCACGCCCCCGGATGCTGCGGACGGCGTTCTACCTTGCCACCGTGACCATGGCCCTGGGCGTCCTGGCCATGCTGGTCCTGCCGGCTGACTTGGCTCCACTGACCGCGGTGCTGCTGGGCTTCGGGCTCGGCATCTTCCCGCTGGTCATGGTGATGATCAGCCGCAGCGGCCGCACCACGGCCGAGACCACCGCGCTGTCCACCGTGGCCCAGTCCGCCGGGTATCTGCTGGCGACGCTCGGGCCGTTCGGCATGGGCCTGTTGCACAGCGCCACCAATTCCTGGACGCTGCCCCTGGCCCTGCTGCTGGCCGTGGCCCTCGGCCAGATCGCGGTAGGCCACCTCCTCTCGGCGGGACCGAAGGAGCTGCGGGCCAAGGAACTGGCGGCCAAAAAGCTGCGGGCGGCCACCCCGCACTCCTCGGAAGGAACCCGGCGATGACCCTCACGGCTTCGCACCGGCCACCGCTGGCGGAGGAAATCACTGCCAAGCTGCGGGCCCTGATCCACTCGGGCGAGTGGCCGCTGCAGCAGCGCATTCCGGCCGAACCTGAGCTGATGGCCGCGTTCGGGGTCTCCCGTGGCACCCTGCGCGAGGCCATCAAGGCGCTCGCCCATAGCGGAATGCTCGAGGTCCGCCGCGGGGACGGCACCTACGTCCGCGCGACGAGCGAGATCGCAGGCGCCACGCAGCGGATGTATGAGGACCACTCCCAAGAGCACATCCTCGAGGTCCGTGTCGGGCTGGACACCCAGGCGGCCCGGCTCGCTGCACGCCATGCGACGGCCGAGGACCTCACCGCCCTGCGCGGTTTGCTCACCGCCCGCCGTGCCGCCTGGCTGGCCGAGGACTACGCCGCGTGGGCCCGGGCAGACTGGGACTTCCATGCGCGCGTGGCGCAGGCGTCCGCCAACCCGCTGCTGCATGAGCTGTTTGTCAGCTTCGGCAGCGTATTCCACAATGATCTGCTCCGCCAGCAGCGGCGTGGAGGCTTCAACGGCCTGCCGCAGGAGGGCCACGACGAACTCGTGGCCGCGATTGCCGCCCGCGACGAGGCGGCCGCCGTCGAGAGCGTCACCCGGAACCTGAATTCCTGCGCGGAATGGCTCCAGGAGTAGCCCAAGGCTTTCCCAAGGTGAACGGAAGATGCTCTGTCTCAGTGGCGGCCGCCACCCGCGCACCGGCCTCGCAGCCGGGCGGGTTCCCGCCATCATCGGCGTCAGCGCCGAGTCCAGACGGCCGGCCCCTGCGCCCAGCAGCAGGGGCCCGATAAGTGCAGTTGCGCCCTGGTCCCCGGGCCGAGGTGCCGGTCTCTTTGGATGACAGTCTCGCCGGTGTCGCAGCGTGTGGTTTACCTCAGCAAGTACGTCGCGAGGAGGTCGATGGTGGGCAAGAAGAAGAAAAAGACCAAGGGCTCCGACGCAGAGGATGAGCGCGCCGGGCAGAAGATGCCGCGCAAGAAGTACGAAGCGGAGATGGCCGTCCTGCAGGGTGAGCTGGTCGCCATGCAGGAGTGGGTGAAGTCCACCGGAGCCAAGATCTGCATCGTCTTCGAAGGCCGCGACACGGCCGGCAAGGGCGGCACCATCAAGCGCATCGTCGAGCGGGTGAGCCCCCGGGTGTTCCGCGTGGTGGCGCTCCCCACACCGACCGAGCGGGAGAAGTCGCAGATGTACCTCCAGCGCTACATGGCGCACTTCCCTGCGGCGGGCGAGGTGGTCATCTTCGATCGCAGCTGGTACAACCGTGCGGGCGTGGAGCGGGTGATGGGTTTCTGCACCCCGGAGCAGACCCAGAGGTTCCTCGACATGACTCCGATGGTGGAGAAGGCGATGGTCGACTCCGGCATCATCCTGCTCAAGTACTGGCTCGAGGTCAGCGCGGACGAGCAGACCAGGCGGCTCGAGAGCCGCATGGACGATCCCCGCAAGACCTGGAAACTCTCTCCGATGGACCTGAAGTCCTACAAACGGTGGTACGACTACTCCCGGGCCCGGGACGCCATGTTCGAGGCGACCGACACCGCCTGGGCACCGTGGTACGTCGCGCACAATGACATCAAGAAGCGCGGCCGGCTCAACGTCATCAGCCATATCCTCAGCCAGGTGCCCTACGAGCCGTACCCGGGGCTCGACGTCGAACTCCCCAAGCGCCAGAAGGCCGGCGATTACACCGAGCCGGCACTGGCCGTTCGGCACATCCCCACCCCGTTCTAAGCACCGCACCCGGCGATGAGGAGGAAGTCATGAGCGACGATCCCGGAGCAGTAGCTGGGGTGGCCCCGGCGGAGGCGGACGCGAGCTGGTACGCGCTGGCACCGGCGGAAGTGGCGGCCGAGCTGAAGGTGGATCCGGCTGGCGGGTTGAGCACGGAAGAGGCGCAGCAGCGGCTGCAGGAGTACGGCCCGAACGCCCTGGCCGCCGCAAAGCAGGAGCCGGTGTGGAAACGGTTCTTCAAGCACTATCAGGACTACATGCAGATCGTCCTTGTGGTCGCCGCCCTGGTCAGCTTGCTGATCGCGGAATACGGAACCGCCATTGGTCTGGCCCTGCTGACGCTGTTCAACGCGTGGCTGGGCTACCACCAGGAGGGCAAGGCCGAGGAAGCCGCCGCCTCCCTGGGGCAGATGATGAAGGCTATGGCCAAGGTGCGCCGCGACGGTGACGTTGTGGAGCTCCCCGCCGAACAGATCGTCCCCGGCGACATCGTGGTGGTCGACGCCGGTGACCGCGTCCCCGCCGACGGCCGGATCATCCTGGCGGCAACCCTCCAGATCGAGGAGGGCGCCCTGACCGGAGAGAGCGTCGCCGTCGAGAAGGACACCGCGACCATCGGCCGGCACGACGTCGGCATCGGCGACCGCCTGAACATGGCGTTCATGAACACCAACGTAACGCGGGGCCACGGCGAAATCCTCGTCACCACCACCGGCATGGGGTCGGAGGTCGGCCACATCGCCCACATGCTGTCCGGACAGAAGGCGGAGAAGACTCCGCTCACCAAGCAGGTGGACCGGCTCACCATCTTCATCATTGTCGCGGCCCTCTTCGCGTTTATCGCCATCGTCGTGATGGGCCTGGCCTCGGGCGAGTCCTTCGCGGTGCTCTTCGGAATCGGTGTGGCGCTGGCCGTCGGCTCCATCCCGGACGCGCTGCCCGCCGTCGTCACCACCATCCTGTCCGTCGGATCGGTCAATATGGCCAAGAAGAACGCCATCATGAAGGTTCTCCCTGCGGTCGAGACCCTGGGCTCCACGTCGGCCATCAATTCGGACAAGACCGGCACCCTGACCCTGAACCAAATGACGGTTCGGGAGATCACCACAGTGCAGCACCACTACACCGTCAGCGGTGAGGGCTACAGTTTCGACGGCCAGATTCAACGGACCACCGGCGACGCCGAGCGGGACCTGGACTACGTGATGTACTCCTGTGCCCTGTGCAACGACTCCGATATCAACGACGGCGAGGTGGTCGGGGACCCCACCGAGGCGGCACTGTACGTGCTCGCGCAGAAGGGCGGCGTCGACGTCAGGGAATTCCGCCGGAACAACCCGCGCGTGGCATCGGTACCGTTCGATTCCGATTACAAGTTCATGGCCACGTTCCACCGGATGCCGGGGGCCGATGGCAGGCCCGTGATCCGGGCCTACGTGAAGGGGGCACCCGACGTCCTCCTGAGCAGGTCATCTTTCGGCCGGATGCCGGGCGGCCGCTCCGAGCGTCTCACCGACGAAATGCGGGGCAAGGTGCTTGCCGAGAACGATCGCATTGCCAGCCAGGGCAGGCGGGTGCTCGCCCTGGCGCAGCGCGAGTTCGACCCGGCGACGTTCCAGCCTTCGGGTGACCTGATGGCACTGATGCAGGACCTGGAGATTTCGGCGCTGATCGGCGAGGTGGACCCGCCGCGTGCCGAGGCGGTGGCCGCCATCGCCAAGGCAAAGCACGCCGGCATCCGGGTCCGGATGATCACCGGCGACCACGCCGTCACGGCTGCGGCAATCGCCGAGGAGCTGGGCATCAGGGGCCGAGCGGTGACCGGGGCCGAGTTCGCGGCCATGAGCGACGCGGAGGCCGACAGCCAGGTGGACGGGATCGGCGTGATTGCCCGTGTCGCCCCCGAACACAAGGTCAGGCTGGTCGAGGTGCTCAAGCGCAAGGGCAACATCGTCGCCATGACCGGCGACGGCGTGAACGACGCACCGGCCATTGCAGCTGCCGACATCGGGATCGCGATGGGCATCACCGGCACCGACGTCGCCAAGGGCGCGGCCAAGATGATCCTGGCTGACGACAACTTTGCCACCATCGTGGCGGCGGTCGAAGAGGGCCGGCTCGTGTACGACAACCTGCAGAAGTTCATCCGGATCCAGGTCGCCAACCTGTTCATGTTCATTCTGGCGTTCATCGGATCCTCGGCGTTCGCCATCGCAGGCACGGCCCTGCTCAGTCCGGCCCAGGTGCTGTGGATCCACATGGCAATCGTCGCCCCGATCGGGGCGGTGATGGGCCTGGATCTCGCGACGCCGGGCATCATGGACCGCAAGCCACGGCCCTTCAACCAGCCGATCCTCGTCCGGTCGATGATGGTGCGCCTGTTCGTCGTCGGGCTTTTCATGGCGGCCGCGACGCTGATCCTCGTGCAGATCGGCAAGACCACCTACGGTTCACTGGAGGTCGGCCAGACCATGGCCGTGGTGGGGCTGGGGCTGATGAACATCTTCGTGGCGCTCAATCTGCGCTACCCGACCGAGAGCGCCTTCGGGCCCGCCACGGTGTCCAACCCGAAGCTGCTCTGGGCGTTTGCGTGGGCCGTCCTCGGCTCGATGCTGATCACCCAGATGAGGGTGATGCAGGACCTGTTCGGCACCGAGCCGCTCACCGGCCAGCAGTGGCTGCTCTGCCTGGTGCCGGGCGTGGTGCTGCTGTTCCTCGGTGAACTGTTCAAGATCATCCTGCGGGCCCGGCAATCGAAGAGCCGGGCCGCAATCTCGGCTCCCCCTGTTACGGCGTGAGCGGACCTGGAGGCCCTTCAGGACGTTCTTGGGGCGCTGCATCTCGCCGTGCTTGGCGCCGAGAACAATCACCCAGCCGGCGAACACGGGGATGGCCCACTGCAGCATCTTCAGCTGCTGCTGCGCGGAACGGAGTTCCTCGGAGGCGCCCGGCTTCGGCTCGGTGGCACCCTTGGCGCCCTCGGCGGCCAGTTTTTCGACCTTGGCTCCCTGCAGGCCCGCGTACAGGGTCACAGCGGCACCGGCGAGGGTGACGACGGACTTGTAGACGCTCAGCCGCGTGACGCCGTCCTGCTTGGCCATCCGGCCCTTGTTCTCCCACATGACGGCGAGGCCCGAAAGGAAATGCGCCCCAAACGCCGCCGTCTGGTACGGCGCCCACTTCTTCCAGCCCAGGCTTGAGAGGCGGGTACGTTCCGCCGGGTCCTTGGCAACAGCCGTGGCACCGTTGAGCCCAATGGCGCCCATCAGGGAACCGCCGAACCAAGCGGCTGCCGTCAGGTCGTGAATGGATCGGGCAACAAGATTACCTGCCATGTTGAGCTTCCTATCATCTGTCTTCGAATCCGAATCGCAGGGGCAGCAAGGCTGCCGGTCCGCGGCATGTCCACGAGCGGGGCCATGACCCGGCTATGGTAAGCACACTTACCAAAAACGCGGTAGTCCAAGCGGCTGCCGCTTCGCCGCGCGTAGAATCGGCGGGTAGGCACACCACCGGCACGCCGCCGGGGCACCGCCGGGGCACCACCGGGGCACAACACCGTTCCACCGGACCAGATGAGGTTTGGCAGCATCAACGTGGCAGAAAAAGAGTCCGGGATCGAAGCCGCCATCGGCGACGCCGTCGACACTGCGGAGGCGGCGTCGAACAGTAACGTGCTCGACGTCGTCGCACGTTCGGGATTCGCCGTGATGGCCGTGCTTCATATCGTGATCGGGGCCATCGCCGTCGCCCTGGTCCTGGGCGCGCCGGGCCAGGCCGAACCCACCGGCGCCATCGAACAACTCGCCGCCAACCCTTGGGGGCCGGCCGTGATGTGGGTGGCCTGCATCGCCTGCGCGGGCCTCGCGCTCTGGCAGCTGAGCGAGGCGACGCTCCGGGGCCGCCACCTGCCGCGCCGGGAACAGCTGGGCAAACTCATTTCCTCCGGCTTCCTTGCCATAGCGTACGGGAGCGTCGGGCTGAGCTTCGCGGGCTTCGGGCTCGGCCAGCGCGGCGATTCGGGCGACTCGACGCGGGATTTCAGCACCGCTCTGGTCCAGTCACCGTTCGGGGTCCCGGCTCTGGTCGGCCTCGGGCTCACCATCATGGGAATCGGCGTGTATTTCATCGTCAAGGGCTTCGGGAAGAAGTTCAAGGAGGAACTGCAGCATTTCGAAGGGACCCGCCGCGGCAAGCTGATCAGTGTGCTCGGCGTCACCGGCCACGTGGCGAAGGGGCTGGCGCTGATCCTGACCGGGCTGCTGTTCGTCATCGCCGCGGCGACCAACAACCCCGGCTCCTCCACGGGCCTGGACGGCAGCCTCAAGGCGCTCAGGGACCACCCCTTCGGCCCATACCTGCTCCTGGCGATCGGGGCGGGGTTCATTGCCTACGGCGTGTTCGCGCTGGTCCGGGCGCGCTTCGGCCGGATGTAGCCGCGCCGGCCGAACTAAGCCGGCGCGATGCTACTAGCCCGCGGCCTTCCGCAGCGGCACCACGTCGCCTTCCTGGTACAGCAGGGCGCGGATCTCGGACTCGGCGGAATCCAGCCGCCTCGGGTCGATCGTCTCCCCGGCCGCGAAGTGGTCCAGCAGCCGTGGATCCACGTAGCTTTTCCGGGCGATCGACGGCGTGTTGCCCAGGACCGCGGCCGCGTCCTGCATGGCCTGGCTCACCGCGCTCTTCCGGGCCGAGACTTTCGCCTGCGGGCCGCTCTGCGCCAAGCTGACCGCTGCCGCCGCCGTCCCACGAAGGGTGCGGAAATCCTTCGCGGTGAAGTCCTCCCCCGTGCGCTCCTTGACGTACTCGTTGATGTCCGCGCTCGACACCGGATGCCAATTGCGGCCGTCCCTGTAGGCCAGCAGCCGGGCGTTGCCGCCGCGGCGCTTGAGCTGGCGCACGACGGCGGCGAGGTCGGCGTCGTCGATCCGCGACTCCCAGGTCTTGCCGCTCTTGGCCGGGAAGCTGAGCCGGAGTTCGTTCTTGCGCACCTTGACGTGGGCGCAGAGCAGGGTGGCGAGGCCATGGCTGCCGTTTTCGTTGGTGTAGCGCTCCGAGCCGACGCGCAGCGATCCGCTGTCGAGCATCCGAAAGGCGGCCGCCAGCACGCGTTCCCGGGTCAGGCCTTCCGAGCGCAGGTCCATGGTCACCAGGCGGCGTGCGGTCGGCAGGGTCTCGGCCAGCTGGAGCGAACGGTCGAACTTCAGCCGGTCTTTCCGTTCCCGCCAGCTCGGATGGTAGATGTACTGCCGCCGGCCCACCGCGTCGACGCCCGTGGCTTGGATGTGCCCGTTGTCGTACGGGGCGATCCAGACGTCCGTCCAGGCCGGCGGGATCCCGATGCCCTCGAGCCGTTCCCGCACGGGGCCCGGCGGCAGGGTGGACCCGTCCAGGTCCTTGTAACTGAACCCGGTGCCGGCGGGAACCCTGCGGTATCCGCGGCCGGACGCGTTGCTGTGGCGGAGCCTCACTGGCCGGCCCTGGGCGAATCGTGGTCATCCATGACGGTAAGCCTACTGACTACCGCCCAGGTTTCCACGTCCTTTCACGCCCTGAACACATCGCGGGGTCACTTCGCGCCCATAACCCGGCCTGGGACGGGCGCGAAGTGACCCCGCGTTGCTCTGTCGTGTTCTGGATTGAGGCTAGACCTCGACGGCGGCGCCGCGGGAGATCTCCACCATGTCCTCGCGGGGCACCACCTTGATGCGCTCGCGCTGGACGGCGACGCCGTGCGACCCGCCGGCGGCGGTGGCCTTTTCCCCGAGGGCGCGTTCGTGTTCGTCCAGGGCCAGCCAGCCTTCCCAGCTGGTGTATTCGACGCCGCGGCCCGCCAGGAGATCGACGATCGCCTCGGGGGCGGGCGACGCGGCCACCGGCAGGTTCTCGCGGTCCTCGAGCAGGTAGGTCACGGTTTCGAGGGCGTCACCCTTGGTGTGGCCGATCAGTCCTACCGGCCCGCGCTTGATCCAGCCGGTCGCGTAGAGCCCCGGCACGTGGCTGCCGGCGGCGTCCAGGACGCGGCCGCCGTCGTTCTGGACAACGCCCTTGCTGTGGTCGAACTCGACCTCGGGGAGGGCGGAGCCGAAGTAGCCGATGGCGCGGTACACGGCCTGGACCGGGTAGTCGACAAACTCGCCGGTGCCGCGGGCGTTGCCGGTACCGTCCAGTTCGGTGCGCTCGAACTTGATCCCGGCGACGCGGCCGGGGGTCCCGGCGTCGTCTGTCTTTTCTCCGTAGATCTCGACCGGGCTGTGCAGGAAGTGCAGGTGCAGCCGGCGGGACGCGGTGAGCTCGGAGAGGTCCTCGGGCTGTTCGGCGATCCAGTTGGTGAGCGTGCCCACCATGGTCTTGGTCTGGTTGTTGCTCTGGATCTGCCGGTCCGATTCGGCGTCGAACTCGAAGTCCTCGGCGTAGAGGATGATGTCCACGTCCTTGGAGTGGGAGAGTTCGCGCAGTTCCAGGGGCGTGAACTTGACCTGGGCCGGCCCGCGCCGGCCGAACACGTGCACGTCCGTGACCGGCGAGGACTTCAGCCCGGCGTAGACGTTGTCCGGGATTTCGGAGACCAGGAGGTCGTCGGCGTGCTTGGAGAGCATGCGGGCCACGTCGAGGGCCACGTTGCCGTTGCCGATCACGGCGATTTCCTTGGCCTCCAGCGGCCATTCGCGGGACACATCGGGGTGGCCGTCGTACCAGGAGACGAAGTCCGCGCCGCCGTACGAGCCCTCGAGCTCGATGCCGGGGATGTTGAGGTCCGCATCCTTGATGGCGCCGGTGGCGAAGATGATGGCGTCGTAGTGGGTGCGGAGGTCATCGATGGACAAGTCCGTGCCGTAGTCCACGTTGCCGAAGAACCGGATGTCGCCGCGGTCCAGGACCTTGTGCAGGGCGTTGACGATGCCCTTGATGCGGGGGTGGTCGGGGGCCACGCCGTAGCGGATCAGGCCGTAGGGTGCCGGGTAGCGGTCGAAGAGGTCGATGCTGACGGTGAGCTCGCCGCTCTTGACGGCCTCGCTCTTGGTCAGGATGTCCGCGGCGTAGACGCCGGCGGGACCGGAGCCGACGACGGCGACGCGCAGCGGGCGGGCGGCGGTTCCTACGGGGGTGCTAGTTGACACGGCTGTGTTCCTTTTTTCTTCTGCATCCGTTGCTCCACAAACGCCCTTTTGGGGCTTGATAACGGCAGTTATGGAGCAATCGACGGGTGTTAGGGGGTCAGTACGCGGGTCTTGGTGGTGCGGGGAGCGTTCGGGGAGGTGGTGCTGTAGTCCGCGGTCTTGAAGTGCGACGGCGCGAACGGGCTGACGCGGACCACGTCGCCGATCACGATCACGGCGGGGTTCGCTACGCCTGCGGCCTCCGCCTGGTCCGCGATGGTCCCGAGGGTTCCGATGGTCACCCGCTGGTTTGGCAGGTATCCATTCTCTACGATGCCAACAGGCGTCTGAAGAGGCAAACCGGCGCGGGCCAGGGAGGCTGCGGAATCGCGCAGCTGGCCCACGCCCATGAGCAGGATCACAGTGTGGTCGGCACGGGCCGGAACTTCTGCGAGTTCCTCGTGGCCGGTGACCACACTGAAGCCTTTGGCGAGCCCGCGGTGCGTGACCGGGATGCCGGCGGCGGCTGGGACGGATATGGCCGACGTGACACCGGAAACCACTTCGACCTCGACGCCGTGCTGCCGGCAGAATTCGGCTTCCTCGCCGCCGCGGCCCAGCACGTAGGGGTCGCCGCCCTTGAGCCGGACCACGCGGTGGCCCTGCAGGGCTTCCTCGACCAGGATCCGGTTGATCTCGGACTGTGGCACCGGATGGTGGCCGGGGGTCTTGCCGACCTCCACCACGCGGACGTCGGGGGCCAGTTCGGCCAGGAGTTCACGCGGGCCGAGCCGGTCCGCCACCACGACGTCGGCCTGGCCAAGGAGCCGGCGGCCGCGGACGGTGATGAGTCCGGTGTCGCCGGGGCCGCCGCCCACGAGGGCCACGGATCCGGTTGTTGCCCCCGTGCCGGAAAGACGGTGCCGGCGCAGCGGCAGGTCTCCGGTGGCCAGGGCGGTGGCGACGGCGTCGCGCAGGGCCATGGCACGGCGCGGGTCTCCACCGGCGTTGACGGCGATCTTGACGTCGTCCACCACGGCGACGGCAGGCGTCCAGGCGGCGGACGCTTCGTGGTCGGAGGCATTGACGCACCAGATGCGCTGCGCCTCGGCGTCGGCAGAGACCTGGGCGTCCACGGCGGCGTCGCCGGTGGCGGTCTGGACAAACCAGACGCCGTCGAAGTCGGAGGGCCGGTACGGGCGGGGCTCCCAGTTCAGGAGGCCGGCGTCGGCGAGTTCAGCCAGCGCCGGGCAGGCAACCGGTGCCACGACGGTGACGCGGGCTCCGGCGTCGAGCAGGCCCTTGGTGCGCCGGGCGGCCACCGGTCCGGCGCCGACCACCAGCACGGGACGGCCGAGGAGGCGCAGCGCCGTGGGGTAAATGTCCTGAATTGCCATGCATCGACGATAGGGCGGCGTCACATAGCGGAACAACGGTGCGGCAACACCAGTTCACGCAAGGTAACGCCGCGTCACATAATTGCGGGGTCCTGTGGGCTCATCTGGGCAGGCTGGGAGCGGTCCGGGGGCACTTTGACGTCCGAAGCAGACATCTCGGGCCAGAATGACGGCGTGTCCGCGCCAATGTGCCCCCGCCCCGCCGGCGTCTTAGTGGCTCGGGTGCTCGGAGCGCGGGCCACGGCCTACTTCACGGCGATGAGCTCGATGAGTTTGATGTCGGGATCCTTGGCGAGCAGGGCGGGACCGTGCTCGCCAAGGGCGGCGGGGATGGCGCCGCCCAGGTGGGCCTGCCTGTCTTCCTCGGTATCGAAGGTGTCGAAGATGCCGAAGGTGTTCTCGTTGACCCGGAAGGCATACCAGGTTCGCGTTCCGGGCTCATTGAGCACGATCTCCCGCCCTCCGTTCAGGAAGTCCCAGACGTCCTGTTCCTTCCCCGCTTTGGCTTCGACCAGGGCCAGCACGCCAAATTTTGCTGCCACAGCGACCTCCTAGGGATCAGTGGTGGAATCGGGCTTTGCATCAGTCGTGGAATGGGCCGTAACCCGGCCTCTAGGCGCGAGTGTAGGCCCGTGCCCGTGTCCGGGCAAGGAGTCATCGAAAAAGCAACGCGGGGTCCCTTACGGCCCATAAACCTAAGGATTATGGACCGTAAGGGACCCCGCGTTGCTTTGGTGGGGCTGGATGGTGGGTCTAGCGGGTGCTGCCGGCCAGGAGGCCCCGGCGGCGGAGCAACCGCTTTTCAATCGGGGCGAACACGAGCAGCTCGATCAGGATTCCGACGGCGAGGATCAGCAGGATGGCGGACATGACGATGGTCATGTCGGACAGGACGCGGCCCTGGTCCAGCATGGAGCCCAGGCCGAAGCCGATGGTGCCGCCGACGGCGATGATTTCCGCCGCCATGAGCGAGCGCCACGAGAACGCCCAGCCCTGCTTGAGGCCACCGAGGTATCCGGGCAGGGCCGCCGGCAGGATGATCTGCAGGGCCAGCTGGAGCCGGGACGCACCCAGGACCTTTCCGACGCTGCGGTACTGCGGCGGAATCTGGTCCACACCGGAGATCAGGCCATTGATGATCGAGGGAATGGCACCCATGAACACCACGAAATACACGGTGGCGTCCGTGATCCCAAACCAGAGAATGGCGGCCGGCACCCAGGCCACCGACGGCAGGACCTGCAGCCCGGAGATCAGCGGCCCGAACGCGCGGCGCAGCGGTGCCACCTGGGCCAGCACGAGACCCACCGGCGTCGCGATCACCACGCTGATCAAGAAGCCCACGACGCCGCGCTGCAGCGAGGTCCAGACGGCCTCTTGAAGCTTGCCCTCGCTCCACAAGGTTCCGACCTGGCCGACGACATCCAGCGGGCCGGGCACGACGTCGCGCCGCTTGAAGCCGAGGGAGACGTACAACTGCCACAGGATGATCAACACCGCGAGCGCAGCCACCGGCAGCAGGATCCGGCTCCAGTCGATGCGGACCTTGCGGATGGAGTCTGACTGCAGGGAATCGAGGCCTGCTTCGAGCTCGCGGAGATCTTCCTTGCCGGTGGAGGACCGGGTCAGCGCTGCATGGACTTTGCGGGTCTCGGCCGGGGCTTCCGCCACGGGTAGCTGGTTACTTGGCATGGCGGCGGATCTCCTCGCGTAGCCGGGCGGTGATTTCGCCGGTGAGCTGGCCGGCCAGTCCGGCGTCCGTGCGGTGCTCTTCGCTGACGTGCCATTCCCGCACCACGCGGCCGGGCCGGGAGGACAGCAGCAGGACGCGCTGGCCAAGCCGGACGGCCTCGCGGACGTTGTGCGTGACAAAGACGATGGTCCGGCCGGTTTCCTTCCAGATCCGTTCCAGCTCGTCATGGAGCAGGTCCCGCGTGATGGCGTCCAGGGCCGCGAACGGCTCGTCCATGAGGAGCAGCTGGCGGTCCTGGGCCAGCGACCGGGCCAGGGACACGCGCTGGCGCATCCCTCCGGAGAGTTCGTGGGGCCGTTTGTCCCCCGCTCCGCCCAGGTGCACCAGGTCCAGCAGCTCCCCCGCCCTGACCCGGCGATCAGCTTTCCCGACGCCGCGCAGCTTCAGGGCCAGCTCGATGTTCTCCCGCGCGGTCAGCCAGGGAAACAGTGCCGCGTCCTGGAACATGAAGGCGGCGCCGTCGCTGGGCACTTCCAGGGCCCCCGACGTCGGGGCCTCCAGTCCCGCCATGATGTTGAGCAGGGTGGACTTGCCGCAGCCGGAAGCACCGAGCAGGGCGACGAACTCGCCCTGCCCGATGGTGGCGTTGACGTCGTCCAGCACCGGGGCGCCGGCGCCGAAGCGCTTGCCCAGGTGTTCCAGTACGACTGGCATGGTCTGGTCCTTACTGTTGTGGCGGGTGGCTGGAGGCCAGGGAGCTACTCTTTGCCGAGCCCTTCGGCGGAGATCTTCTTGCCGGCCGCACTCTCGCTCAGAACACTGTTGAGCGCCGTGAGGTCGAAGATGCCGTTGATGTCGGCCTGCTTGGTGGTACCGGCGTCGACGCCGTCCTGGAGCAGTTTCTTGTACGTCCCTGCGAGCGGGTCGGTGGTGAAGACAATGTTCTTCAGGGACCGGTCGATGACGTCGGCCGGCAGCGCCTTGCCGGCGGCTGCCTTGAGTCCGTCGTTGAGGACGGTGGCTTTCTCGGCGGCGGGCGCCGCGTTGAGCCAGTCCACGGATTCGACATGTCCCTTCAGCAGCGCCTGCACGGTGGCAGGGTGCTCGGCCGCGAACGTCTTGTTGACGATCAGGACGGTGGTGACGAACTCGCCCTTCTCCCACAGGTCCTTCTCGTCGACCAGGACCTTCGCGCCGGCCTGGAGCACCAGGCGGGAGGCCCAGGGCTCGGGCAACCACGCGCCGTCGAGCTTGCCGTCCTGGAACAGCTTGAGGGTCTGCGCGTTCTCGGTCGGGTTGATCGAGACGTCGCCGCTGCCGTCCGTGGAAGTCTTGAACCCCTGCTTGCCGAGCCAGGCGCGGAGGGCCACGTCCTGGGTGCCTCCGAGCTGCGGCGACGCGAGCGTCTTGCCCTTGAGGTCGGCGGCCGAGGTGATGCCGGGCTTGACCACCAGCTGCGCTCCGCCGGACGTTGCGCCGGCAATGATGCTGATGGATTGGCCGTTGCTCTTGACGTGGGAGTTGATGGCCGGGTTGGGCCCGATGTAGGTGGCGTCGATGGCGCCGGCGTTGAGGGCCTCGATCGCGGCCGGGCCGGCGTTGAACACCTGTGTACTGAGCTTGGTCGCCCCGAGGTCCTTGGCGATGAACCCCTTATTGACGCCAACCAGGGCCGGGGCGTGGGTGATGTTGCCAAAGTAGCCGAGCTTGAGCTCGGTGGCCGGGCCGGCGTCCGCCGCGGCCGCTGCAGGGGCGGTTTCCGGGCTGCGGGACAGCGAGGATGCCACGGCGGCCCCGGCGCCGATCAGGAGCACAAGCCCCGCGACCAGGGCGATCTCCAGGGTGCGCTTGCGTTTGGGTTTGCCGGTCTCGCCGGCGACGATCCGGGTGGTGCCGGGCTGCGTGCCGTGCCCGGGGTTTTCGGGGGTGTGTGACATGGGTGAAGTCCTGTTCTGGGGTGTGTGCGGAAGGGCCGGGCGGATGGTCAGCGCCGGCGACATCGCCCCTGGAAGTCCCTGCGGGGGAGGCCGGGGAACCGTTCCTGTGTCTTCATTCATTCACCATAGGGAGTGTCATATTCGGGGTTCAACGGCCCGGAAACCGGGGGTCACGCGGGTTCACGCAGCGTCACATTCGGCCCCAAAAGAGGGCAGCTTGTTTCCCGGACCACCGCCAATGGCGACCGACCGGGAAACAAGCTGCGCCCGTGTGACACGTGGCCTAGATCGAGTAGCGCTCGTCCTCGTGGTCGCCGGGGTGGTCGTTGACCAGGCCTGCGGCGAGGGTGTTGCCGTCGAGCGGGTCGATCACGAGGAACGCCCCGGTGCGGCGGTGGTGCAGGTAATTCTCCAGCGGAAGCGGGGCGGCGAGCCGAAGCTGCGCGTGCCCGATGTCGTTCAGCTCCAGGGTGGTGGTCGGCTCCAGGCCGAAGCTGGCGAGGTCCAGCTTGCCCGTCACGTTCCGGACCAGCGCCTGGACGGTGCGGGTGCCGTGCTTGACCAGGACCTTGGCGCCCTCCCGGAGCGGTTTGGGCGAGAGCCAGCACAGCGCGGCGTAAAGGTCTGCCGATGCTTCGCGCACGGTCCCGGCGGCCGCGATGGTGTCGCCGCGGGCGACGTCGAATTCATCCGCCAGGCGAAGGGCCACGGACTGCGGTGCTGCCGCCTCGGCGAGCTCGCGGCCAGCGAAGTCGATCCCGGTGACGGTGGTGGTGCGCGGCTCCTGGCCCGGGGTCAGGATGCTGACCTGGTCCCCCACCTTGACCGAGCCTTCGGTGATCTGGCCGGCGTAGGCACGGTAGTCGCGGTACGCCTCCGGATCGAGGCCGCCGGCGATGGCATCCGGAGCCAGCGCGCCCTGCGGCCGGACCACCAGCTGGACCGGGAAACGGAAGCTCTCGAGGTGGCTTTCGAGTTCGTCCGCGGCCGGCAGCGTCTCGAGCACTTCCAGCAGCGCCGGGCCGTCGTACCACGGGGTGCGCTCCGAGGCATCGACCACGTTGTCGCCGTCGAGCGCGGACACGGGGATGACCCGGAGGTCGGCGACACCGTCGGACCCGAGCCCGAGTTCGCGCCCGACCTGCTGGACATCCGCCTCGATCGCGCGGAACACGTCCTCGCTGAAGTCCACGAGGTCGATCTTGTTCACGGCGACGATCACGTGCGCCACCCGCAGCAGCTGCAGCACGGACAGGTGCCGGCGGGTCTGCTCCAGGACACCCTTGCGGGCATCGATGAGTACGACGACGGCGTCCGCGGTGGACGCGCCAGTTACCGTGTTCTTGGTGTACTGCACGTGCCCCGGGCAGTCCGCGAGGATGAAGCTGCGCCGGTCAGTGGCGAAGTAGCGGTAGGCGACGTCGATCGTGATGCCCTGCTCGCGTTCCGCGCGCAGGCCGTCGGTCAGCAAGGCGAGGTCGATCGCTTTTGTGCCGGTGGCCCCTTCGCCGCCGAACCCGCGATCCGCGGAAGTGCGGGCGACGGCGTCGAGCTGGTCGGCAAGGATCGCCTTCGAGTCGTGCAGGAGGCGGCCCACCAGCGTGGACTTGCCGTCGTCGACGGAGCCTGCGGTGGCGAAGCGGAACAGCGTGGTGGGCAGCGCCGCGGCAACGAGGTCCGGGCCCGGGAGAAACGTTTCCGTGCTCATTAGAAATAGCCGTCCTTCTTGCGGTCTTCCATGGCGGCCTCGGAGATGCGGTCATCAGCACGGGTGGCGCCACGTTCGGTGATGGTCGAGGCGGCAACCTCAATGACGACGTCGCGCACCGTGGCGGCGTCCGATTCCACGGCGCCGGTGCAGGACATGTCGCCGACGGTCCGGTAGCGGACGGTCTTGGTGATGACTTCCTCGTGTTCGCGCGGCTGGGAGACCTCGCCGACAGCGCGCCACATGCCGTCGCGGGCAAAGACTTCGCGGCGGTGGGCGTAGTACAGGCCCGGCAGCTCGATGTTCTCGCGCTCGATGTAGCGCCACACATCCAGTTCGGTCCAGTTGCTGATCGGGAACGCGCGGACGTGCTGGCCCACGGTGTGCCGGCCGTTGTAGAGGTTCCACAGCTCGGGCCGCTGGTTGCGGGGGTCCCACTGGCCGAACTCGTCGCGCAGGCTCAGGATCCGTTCCTTGGCCCGGGCCTTGTCCTCGTCCCGGCGGCCGCCGCCGAAGACGGCGTCGAACTTGTTGCGCTGGATCGCGTCCAGCAGCGGCACGGTCTGCAGCGGGTTGCGGGTGCCGTCGGCACGCTCGGCCAGCTCACCGGAGTCGATGAACTCCTGGACGGAGCCGACAACGAGCTTCAGGCCCAGCCGCTCCACGGTGCGGTCGCGGAAGTCGATGACCTCGGGAAAGTTATGACCGGTGTCCACGTGCAGCACCGGGAACGGCACCTTACCCGGCCAGAAGGCCTTCGTGGCCAGGTGCAGCATCACCACAGAGTCCTTACCGCCGGAGAACAAGAGGGCAGGCTTCTCGAACTCGGCGACCACCTCGCGGATGATGTGAATGGCCTCGGACTCAAGGGTGTCCAGGCTGGAAAGGCGACCTGGGGCTGCGACGCCGATTGCCGCCCCCGCCCCTGCGCCGCGCGGCTGATCTTCGATCAGCCCAGCGCGCGGCTCCGACAGGCCCGATACCACTCCCGGGGCGGCAGTCGGCGTCCCAGCAGCGTCGTTGCCCAGCACGGACAGCTCCAGGTCCTCGTTGGTGGTTTGAGTTCTCATACGTGTAGTCCGCATTCTGTCTTGTCGGTTCCTGCCCAGCGTCCGGCGCGGGGGTCGTCGCCGGGCGCCACCTTGCGGGTGCAAGGCTGGCAGCCAATGGACGGATAGCCCTGTGAAAGCAGCGGGTTGACGGGAAGAAGGAAATCGATCGAGTACTGCACCAGCTGGTCGAAAGACCACGCCGCCACCGGGTTGACCTTGACCAGGCCATTGGCCTCGTCCCAGGTGACCAGCGGCGTGTTGGTGCGGGTGGGGGCCTCGTCGCGGCGGACCCCGGTGAACCAGAGCTCGTAGCCGGCCAGGGTGCGGCGCAGCGGCGCCACCTTACGCAGGGCGCAGCACTGCGCGGGGTCGCGGGCGAAGAGGTCCTTGCCCAGGAGCCGGTCCTGCTGCTCCACGGTGTTCTCCGGCAGCACGTCCACTACGTTGACGCGCAGGTTGGCCGCCACCTCATCGCGTGTCGCGTGCGTCTCTGGGAAGTGGTAGCCGGTCTCCAGGAACAGGACGTCGACGCCGGGAAGCTGGTCCGCGACCAGCGCCGGGAGGACCGCATCCGCCATGGAGCAGGCGACGGCGACCGTCGGCAGCTCGAAATTGCGGGCCACCCAGGCAATGACGTCGCGGGCCGGGGCGTCCCATCCGAGCTCGGCGGCACCGGTCTCGGCGAGGGCCTTGAGCTCGTCGTGGGTGCGGAGAACTGCGGTCACTGAAGATCACCCTCCTCCGCGGCGAAAGCCCACTCGGCGAAGCTTTGGCCCTCGGAGCGGTCGGCGACGAACTTCCGGACCACGCGTTCCACGTAGTCCGGCAGCTCCCCGGCCGTGACCTTGAGGCCGCGGACGGTCCGGCCCAGGCCTGCCTCCTCGCGGCTGTCGGACGCGAGCCCGCCGCCGAGGTGGACCTGGAAGCCCGGTGTGGGGTCGCCGTCGGGCGTTGGCAGCATCATGCCCTTGAGGCCGATGTCCGCCGTCTGGATCCGGGCGCAGGAGTTGGGGCAGCCGTTGATGTGCAGGGACAGCGCCTGGGGCAGCTGCTTGCTCTCGGCGAGGTCGGCCAGGCGGCGCTCCAGTTCGGCCACCGCCGTCGCCGCGGTCACCTTCGTTTCCACGATGGCGAGCTTGCAGAACTCGATGCCGGTGCAGGCGATGGTGCCGCGGCGGAACACGGACGGCCGGGCGGACAGGCCCAGCGCGTCGAGCTCGGCCACGAGCGGGTCCACCTCGTCCTTGGGCACGTCAAGGACCACGAGCTTCTGGTGCGGGGTGGTGCGCAGGCGCTGCGAGCCGCGGGCCTCCAGGGTGTCCGCGAGCTTGACCAGCTGGCTGCCGGAGAGGCGGCCGGCCAGCGGGGTGGCGCCGATGAAGAACTTGCCGTCCTTTTGTTCGTGCACGCCGATGTGGTCGCCGGGCGTGGAGGGCTTCGGGGCGGCCGGGCCGTCGGCGAGCTTGTAGCCGAGGTATTCGTCCTCGAGGACCTGGCGGAACTTCACCGGTCCCCAGTCGGCCAGCAGGAACTTCAGGCGGGCCTTGGTGCGCATGCGCCGGTAGCCGTAGTCGCGGAAGATGCTGGTGACGCCGAGCCACACGTCGGCAGCCTGGTCCGGCCGGACGAAGGCGCCGAGGCGCTTGCCCAGCATGGGGTTGGTGGAAAGCGCGCCGCCCACCCAGAGGTCGTAGCCGATGCCGAGTTCGGGGTGGACCAGGCCCACCAGGGCGACGTCGTTGATCTCGTGCACCACGTCCTGGCTGGGGTGGCCGGTGATGGCGGTCTTAAATTTGCGCGGCAGGTTGGCCAGTTCCGGGTCCCCGATGAACCGCTCGGCGAGTTCCTGGATCAGCGGCGTGGGGTCGATGATCTCGTCCTTGGCGATGCCCGCCACCGGGGAGCCGAGGATCACGCGGGGCACGTCGCCGCAGGCTTCCGTGGTGGACAGCCCGACGCCCTCGAGCCGGCGCCAGATCTCGGGCATGTCTTCGACCCGGATCCAGTGCAGCTGGATGTTCTGGCGGTCCGTGAGGTCGGCCGAGTCGCGGGCGAAGTCCACGGAGATCTGGCCGATGACGCGCAGCTGCTCGGTGGTGAGCGCACCGCCGTCGATCCTGACCCGGAGCATGAAGTATTTGTCTTCGAGCTCGTGCGGTTCAAGCGTGGCAGTCTTGCCGCCGTCGATCCCGGGTTTGCGCTGGGTGTAGAGCCCCCACCAGCGGAAGCGGCCGTGCAGGTCGGTGCCGTCGATCGAGTCGAAGCCGTGCTTGGAGTAGACGGACTCGATACGCTCGCGGACGTTCAGGCCGTTGTCTTCCTGTTTCCAGGTCTCGTTGGCGTTCAGCGGCGTGGTGCCGTCCACTTTCCACTGCCCGTGCGGCTTTGCGGCCGGGCGGGAAGGGCGCTTGGTGCGGCCGGCGGCAGCCTCGTCCGTGGACGCTCCGGCTAGAGCTGTATCAGTCATGCATCGACTGTAGGGGCGGCCGTAATCCCGTCACAAAGGGTCAGAAACGGGGAGTCACCTAGGGCAACATTTCGTCACGAACCGCCGGAAACCCTTGAAGTCGCCCACCGGCTGTGCATCTGCGCGGACCGTCAGGGCAGGGGTTGCGATGACCCGGCCAGCGCCGCGTCGAAGCGTTCCAGGGCAATTTCGGCGAGGACCGGCGAGGGCAGCAGCGGCGCCGTCACCAGGTCCGCGCCGGCCTTGGCCAGCTGGTCGTGGAAGAAGCCGGGCGCCAGAAGATACGAGGCGATGACCACCCGTCCGCCAAGGTCCACCGCTCCTGCCGACTCCCCCGCGCCGGCACCGCCGGCGGCCTCCTCGCGGAGCATGGCGACCGCGTCGGGAACCGAGGGTTTGGCGGAGGCGCCGTAGGCGGCCACGATCCGGTTGGAACGCAGGGCACGGAGCTGTTCCGTGAGTTCCTCGACACTCTGTGCGGCTCTGGGATCGGAGGAACCGGCGGCGGCGAGGACCACGGCGTCGTTGTCCGTTACCCCGGCCTCGCGCAACCGCGCATCCAGCAGCGCTGCGAGCCGCGGATCCGGCCCGAGCGGCGCCGCGGCCAGGGAATTGGGCCGGCTCTTCACGGCGCGGGCGATGTCCACCTTGACGTGGTACCCGACGCTGAGCAGCAGCGGAACCACGACGGCGGTCTCCCCCGCCGGGAGGGCCGCCACGACGGCCGGCAGGTCCGGGTCCTGCACGTCGACGTAGGCCTCGCGGACGTCCAGCCCGGGACGGAGCCCGGCGATGCCGTCCCGGAGCGCATTGACCTCCGCTGCCCCCTGCGGGCTCGACGTGCCGTGGGCGCAGGCGATCAGGATGGGGGTATTCATAGCCGTTAGCGTAACCTTGGAGCCGCCCTATCCGCCCCCTTGCAATCGACCGGGACGCTTCATGACCTTCTCCTTCAGCCTTGTCCTGGTCTGGCTTGACCTCGCCGGCGTGTTCTTCTTTGCGGTCTCCGGCTCGCTGCTCGCGGCGCGGAAGCAGTTCGACATCATCGGCTCGCTGCTCCTGGCCTCGGTGGTGAGCCTGGGCGGCGGCGTCATCCGCGACATCATCATCAGCGCAGGCCCGCCCGCCGCGTTCACCAACCCGGCGTATCTGGCGCCGCCCCTGTTTGCCACGGTGCTGGTGTATTTCCTGTTCTCCAGCGTCCAGCGCTTCACGTCGCTGCTGGTCCTGTTCGACGCCGGCGGCCTGGCCCTGTTCTGCATCACCGGCACACTGAAGGCCTTGGCCGCAGGGATGAATCCTGTGGCCGCCGTCCTGCTGGGTGTCACGACAGCGGTAGGTGGCGGCCTGCTGCGGGATATCACCGCCAACGAGGTGCCGCAGCTCTTCGACCCGAAGGATCTGTACGCGCTGCCGGCGTTCGCCGGGTCGGCGTCGACCGTGGTCCTGTCCCTCACGGGGACCTTCACCGCGGTGACCGCCTGCGCCGTCGCCGGGATTGTCTTCGCCTTCCGGGTCACGGCCTGGCGGCGCCACTGGTACGTTCCGCTGGCGGTGCGCGGCTGGCACCGGCTGGGCCTGGATACCGCGGAAAACGACCGCTGAGGATTAGCTAGGATAAGACCATGACTGACATGTTCCTCGAGAAATTCCGCGCGCTTGTTCCGAAGTATCTCGAAGACGAATGGCAGGAAGAAGATGGCCTCCCGGCCGAGGAGCTCGACGCCGCCCTCGCCGAACACCAATTCCAGGTCCCGCTGGTCCTGCGCGAGTTCTACCTGGCCGTCGGCGGCTGCGAGGACATCATGGAGGCCTACCACTACTTCTGGGACCCCGAAGAGCTCGAAGTAGATGACGAGGGTTTCCTCATGTTCCTCGAGGACGAGGAAGAGCAGTTCACCTGGGGCTTCCGCGTCGGGGACCTCAGCATCCCGGATCCCATCGTGTACCGCCGCAACAACGCCCGCGGCCAGTGGAAGAGCGAGGAAGGGACCTTCTCCGAATTCGTCTTCGACATGTTCGAGTGGGCCTTCAACGACGAGGACGAGGACTAGGCCTTCACGGCTTGGGCCGGGCCCGGGCCCGGCGGTACGGGGGCACTTTGAGACTGACACACCGTCGTCCGGCCCGGAGATCCCCTGCTCAGGCGCCAATGTAGCCCCGGACGGCCGCCGCGACCTGCCCGTCACGGCCTGAAAGCCCCACTGCGCCACAACTCCAGCACCGCCAGAACCTCCGCAACCATCCGATCCGGGTGATGGACGACGTCGTCGTAACCGAACCTGAGCACCAGGTAGCCGCCGATGAGGCTTGCGTTGTTCCGCCGCCGGTCCTTCTTGACTTGCAGCGGCTCCAGGTGCGAGGCACCATCAGTCTCCACGACGATGCAGTCCTCAACGAGGAAGTCCACCTCCCCTACCCCGGGAATCTCCACATGTCGGCGCACGTGCAGCCCGGCCCTGCGGAAAGCGGTGTTGGCGAGGACTTCCAGCAGCGAATCGGCCCGGGCAATGACGAGGTCCAGTACCGACCTGGCGCGGCCGTTGCGGTTGCCCCCGAGTTGGCTGCGGAGGAAGGCCAGGCTGATGTCCCCCCGGCCCACAGCACACTGGACCATGACAAGGGCCTCCAATTCAGGCAGACAATGGAGTGCATGGATCAGGACGTCGGCGAGTCCGGCCACGGGCAGCCACGGGTGCCGGAGGTGCCTGCAGCTGCCGTGGGCCACGGTGCCGGGCGGTGCCGCCCGGTGCCCAAGACACAAATGCATCGACTGGGCCGGCGCCAAAGTCCACAAGCCGTAGCCCGGAGCGGCCGAGAGGCACGTCAGCAACCCCTTCAGTTCGCGCGCCGCCCGGTAGACGCCGGAATCCTGCGGAAGCCCATATTGCCCGCGGCGGATCCTCACCACGGTGCCCTGGGCCACGGCCACGGCAAGTCGGTGGCGGCTGAATCCGGCCCGGCCAAGGTCCGCCGTGGCGGCCGTCCCTCCCCGTGAAGCAAGATAAGTGGCAACGTCCATTCCGCCAATGTGCCCTGTCGGGGATCCTTAGGGCGCGGCCCGGTTGCGCCATGTGGAAAACCTCGGACCGGACACCCCGTGCCGCTGTGGGGCACTTTGACGCCAACACGCCGAGAAAACAGCCTGGAACCAGCCCGCAACACGCCAAAGTGGCCCCGCACGGCCGAAACGAGCCCCAGGTGTCCCGGGGGCTCCGCCAAGCTGCCGACGAAACCTGTGACAATCAAATTACAAAACCGCTGGACAGTATTACAAAGTTGTCATATGCTCTTTCTTGGGTTCACCAAATGCCTCCGGTGGATCTGATGCGAACGGAGAAATGGCCCCGGTTCGGCACAACGGAAGACTCGAACGTTGTGAGGAACCGGGGCCATTCCGTTTAAGCCGGAGGCCCGGCTGGACGGCGGCCCGGCTCAGCGGGACAGACCGACCGGGGACGGCGCTGAAGGCTCAGCGGCCGGAAGCCGGGGACCTAGCTGCTGCGGTCCACTACGGCGTGGGCAAAGCTGGTCAGCGAGGCCTTCACGACGCCTTCGGGCAGCGGGGCAAGGGCGGCAATGGCCTCATCGGCCCAGGCACGTGCAACCACCCAGGACTGTGCGGTGACGGGGTGTTCCCGGAGTCCGGCCACGGCGGCGGCCAGGGCCTCATCCGAGCTGAGATCGCCGTCGATCAGCGTCAGCAGTTCGACGGCGGCCTGATCGCCGTCGCGGGCCGCGTTGCGCAGCAGCAGCACGGGCAGGGTGGGGACGCCTTCGCGCAGGTCGGTTCCAGGCGACTTGCCGGACTTGACCTTGATCCCGGTGACGTCGATGACGTCGTCGGCGAGCTGGAAGGCCACGCCCACCTTCTCGCCGTACTCAACCAGGATGGGCTCGTAGGATTCGTCGGCGCCGGAGAAGATCGCGCCAAGCTGCCCTGAGGCGGCCACGAGCGAGCCGGTCTTGTCCGCGATGACGGAGAGGTAGTGCGCCAAGGGGTCCTCGTCCGGGCGCGGACCCACGGTCTCGTGCAGCTGGCCCAGGCAGAGCCGTTCAAAGGTGCGGGCCTGGATGCCAAGCGCCCGGGACCCAAGCTCCGAGACCAGGATGGAGGCGCGCGCAAAGATGAGGTCGCCGGTCAGGACCGCGACGGAGTTGCCCCAGACCTCGTGGGCCGTCGGCGCCCCCCGGCGGAACGGCGCGGAGTCCATGACGTCGTCGTGGTAGAGGGTGGCGAGGTGCGTCAGTTCGACGACGACGGCGGCCTGCACCACTGCGGGCAGGGAGGCATCGCCGAGGTGGGCGCACAGCAGGGTCAGCAGCGGCCGGATGCGCTTGCCGCCGGCTTCCACGAGGTGACGCGACGTTGCGTCAGCCAGGGGATCAGAGTTGGCGATGGCTTCGCGCAGCTTCTTCTCGACGCGCGCCAGGTTGGTGGTGAGCGCGGGGCCCAGCTCGGGGTCGCCCGCAATGGCCGAGAAGCCTGCCGGCAGTTGGAGGCCTGTGGCGATCGCGGTGGTGTTGAGGCTGGGTTCAGCGCTCGGCAGGCCGTGTCCGGCGTGCGTCCAGCTTTGGTCTGCAGAGTTGGTCACGGGTTAACCCTAACTTTTTGTTGCGGAAACCGCGGAGTTGGTGCCGGAGCGCGGAACACTGTCCGTGGTGAGTGCGGCCTTGGTGGACGTTGCCTGATTGGACGTGGCGGGAACCAGGGACTCCAAGACCCGGATGACCCGGTCCTCAAAGCCCTTGGCGGCAGGATCGGTGAGGTTGGCCAGCATCCGCACCACGAAACGCATGAGCACGGGGACAGGCATGCCGGTCCGGAGGGCCAGTTTCATGACGGCCGGCTTGCCGATCAGGGCGGCGAACGCCCGGCCCAGCGTGAAGTGTGAGCCCCACTGCTGCCGCACGTAGTCGGCGTACCGGGCAAGGTGCGCGTCGGCGGCCCTGACAGCCTCCGTCCCGGACCCCCAGCCGGCAGACGCGGACCGGGCAGCGGCGTCGGCGATGAATTCGGCCGCGAAGCGGGCGGACTCCATGGCGTAGGAGATGCCCTCGCCGTTGAACGGGGAGACCATGCCGCCGGCGTCGCCGAGGAGCAGCAGACCCGGAGAATAGTGCGGGGTGCGGTTGAAGCCCATGGGCAGCGCGGCGCCGCGGATCTCGCCCACCTGGTTCTCCGGGGTGAAGCCCCAGTCGGCGGGCATGCCGGCGGTCCATTCGCGCAGCACCTGCTTATAGTCCAGCTTGCCGAAGTCCTTCGAGGAGTTCAGGATGCCCAGGCCCACGTTGGAGGTGCCGTCGCCGACGCCGAACACCCAGCCGTAGCCGGGCAGGAGTTTGCCGTCGCGGCCGGGAAGCTCGAGCCAGCCTTCCATCCAGTCGTCCTCGTGCCGCGGCGAGGTGAAGTACGTCCGCACGGCCACACCGAGCGGGCGGTCGTCGCGCTTGCCGATGCCCAGTGAGACGGCGGTGCGTGTCGAGTTCCCGTCGGCGGCGAGGACGACGTCGGCACTGAAGTCGCGCGTCTCGCCGGTCTTGCGCCCGGAGTTGTCCAGCAGCGCCGCGCGCACGCCGGTGACCCGGCCGTCCTCGGACCGGAGGGCCTCGGTGACGCTGTGGCGTTCCAGCACGACGGCGCCCGCGGACTGGGCATGGCGGGCGAGCTGTTCGTCGAAGCCGAGCCGGGTCCGGATCAGACCGTACTGCGGGAAGTCGGCCACCTCCGGCCAGGGCAGTTCGATCGTGCGGCCGCCGGCGATCAGGCGCAGGCCCTTGTTCCGCCGCCAGCCGTCGGTTTCGGGATGGGCGAGTCCCAGCTTCTGGATCTCGCGGACCGCGCGCGGGGTGAGCCCGTCGCCGCAGACCTTCTCGCGGGGGAAGCTGGTTTTCTCCAGCACCGTGACGTCAATGCCGGCTTTGGCAAGGTAGTAGGCGGCGGTGGATCCGGCCGGGCCCGCCCCGACGATCAGTACATTCACAGCAGGGATCGGCTATCGGCCGGGCCGGGTGATGTTGCGGCGCAACTTGGCCACGGGTCCGGTGTGGGCCGCCAGTGCGTTCGCGCCCGCGGCAGGGCCGGCTGCGGGGCCGGCCAGCGGTTTCTGGGCCCGGTGCACGGCGACGATGCCGCCGCTGAGGTTGCGGTAGGTGACGGTTTCCCAGCCAGCCTCCTGCAGCCAGGCCGCGAGGTGGTCCTGGTCCGGCCAGGCGCGGATGGACTCGGCGAGGTAGACGTAGGCGTCGGGGTTGGAGGAGACCTTGACGGCGATGGCCGGCAGGGCCCGCATGAGGTATTCGGTGTACATGGTGCGCCACAGGGGCACCACCGGCTGGGAGAATTCCGCGATGACCAGCCGGCCGCCGGGCTTGGTGACCCGCAGCATCTCGGCCAGGGCCTTCTTCGGCTCGTTGACGTTGCGCAGGCCAAAGGAGATCGTGCTGGCGTCGAAGGTGTTGTCCGCGAATGGCAGGCGGGTGGCATCCCCGGCGATGAAGTCGATGTCCGGGCGGCGGCGCTTGCCCACCTTGAGCATGCCAAGGGAGAAATCGCAGGCGATGACGTTGATGCCTGCGTCGGCGTACGGCTCGCTGGACGTGCCCGTGCCCGCGGCGAGGTCCAGGACGCGCTGGCCGGCCGATACGCCCATGGCCTCGACCACCACCTTGCGCCAACGCCGCGTCTGCCCCAAGGACAGGACATCGTTGACGACGTCGTATTTGGGGGCGACGTCGTCAAACATCGTGGCTACTTCGTCCGGACGCTTATCCAAGGATGCTCGGTTCACCCTGACATTGTCTCAAATGATCGGCGCTCCCACGAACGGACCGTCAATTGACGCGGCTTTCACCTGCGGCAACGGCCGCGGCACCCTCATCCGGGCCCTGCCGACTCGTGTATATCCACCCAACGGGCGATCACGGGCTAGTGTTATGCCATCATGACGAGCACGTTCCGCACCTTGACAGTCCCCCTCGATGCCGAAACTTTCCCCGGGGGCCTGCCGTCGTTTCTGGTCCGGGACGATGTCCTCTGCTGGACCCGCCGCGAGGCCGGGCTCGTGGGCTTCGGCGAGATCGCCCGATTCACCGCCACCGGCCCCGAGCGGTTCCTCGAGGCGGACATCTGGTGGCGCCACCAGGTCCTGGAGGCAGAGATCGAGGACCGTGTGGGTTGCCCCGGCACCGGTCCGGTCGCTTTCGGCTCCTTCGCCTTCTCCAAGGCTTCCGCCCATGAATCCCGGCTGCTGGTCCCGGAAATCGCTGTGGGGCTCCGTGACGGCCAGGCCTGGCTGACCCAGCTCACGTTCGACGACGGCGAACTCACCGAAGCAGGCGCCCGCGCCGCCCTGGACCGCTGGCTTCGGGGCACGAGCGCCAATCCCGGCTCAAATCCCGGCGTTAGCGCCAACCCCGGTCCCGGCGCCAATCCCGGCGCCGCTGCGAGCGCCAGTCCCGGCGCCGGAGTGACTGTGGTGGACGACCCGGTGCCTGCGGCCGCGCAGGCGGGTGGCGCCGTCGTACGTCCTTTGCCTTTGGCCGCAGGGGCCACGTTGCACACCGGCTCGCTCAGCGAGGAAGACTGGATGGCCGCCGTTGCCGCCGGGGTCGCAGAGATCCGGACCGGCGCCCTGGAGAAGCTGGTGCTGGCGCGGGACGTCGTGGCCACCGTCCCCACCGGCGTCAAGGCCGCCGAGGTGCTGCGCGAGCTGTCCGCCCGGTACCGCGAATGCTGGACGTACGGTGTGGACGGGCTGGTGGGGGCCACGCCGGAAATGCTGATCCAGGTGGAGGGCCGCACCGCGCAGGCCCGCGTCCTGGCCGGCACCCTGGACCGCCGCGACGCCGATGGCATGGCGGGCTCGCCGCTGGAATTCGCCGAACGGGTGCTGGCCGGTTCCGAGAAACAGCGCCACGAACACGACATCGCCATCCAGTCCCTGACCACGCAGCTGGCCCCGTTTTCCGAGGCCATGAACGCGCACAGCGAGCCTTTCATCCTCGAACTGCCCAACGTGTGGCATCTGGCCTCGGACGTCAAGGCCGAACTGGCCGAGGTGGAAGGCCACGTCCCCACGTGCCTGGCCCTGATCAACGCGCTGCATCCGACCGCCGCCGTCTGCGGCACCCCCACCACCGTGGCCGGGGCACTCATCCGCAAGCTCGAGCACCTAGACCGCGGCCCGTACGCCGGGCCGGTCGGCTGGCTCGACGCGGCCGGCAACGGCGAGTGGGGCATCGCCCTGCGGGGCGCCGTCATCGAATCCCCGCACACGGTCCGACTGTATGCGGGCTGCGGCGTGGTGGACGGCTCGGTTCCCGAGATTGAGCTCGCCGAGACGTGGGCGAAGTTCCGTCCGATGCTGGAATCGCTCGGCATCAGCAGCTAGGCCCGCGGGGCTGGCGGCCCCGGCCCCCCGGAGAATTAGACACCGATCTGGCACGGCGGGAGCCGGCGAACGGGCAGGAATCCGGGATCACAGACAGGGCGCGCATTGAAGATATTGCTTTTGGGTCTGGTTTAGTTATCCAATAGTGAAACTTAGTTTTCTGTGACGTACATCTCTTGTTCGGCGATACACTATAAATCGGCCTCGTTACGCATCCCTCCGGCAACAAAAGGTAAGAAAATGCAGATCTCCCCTTCGCTCCTGAGCAACCCCGCACTGAAGCTCGCCACGGTGCTCGCCGTGAGCGCATTGGCCCTCACGGCCTGCACGAACGCCTCCGAGACCGGGACCGGCGGCGCGGCCACCCCTTCCGGCAGTGCCGCGGCCAGCTTTGACCCCAGCACGGTCCAGAAAGACGATGCCCTGGCGGCCATGTTGCCCGAGTCGATCAAGTCAAAGGGCACCCTGACCGTCGGCTCGGATACGTCCTACGCCCCCGCGGAATTCCTCGGCACCGACGGCCAGACCCCTGTGGGCTACGACGTCGACATCGCCAAGGCGATCGGCGCCGCGCTCGGCCTGAAGGTCCAGGTCCAGACGGCTGAATTCACCGGCATCCTTCCGGCCCTGGGCCCGAAGTACGACCTCGGCATCTCTTCCTTCACGATCAACCCGGAGCGGCTTGCCGCGGTGAACATGGTCAGCTACTACCAGGCAGGCACCGGCTGGGCCGTTCAGAAGGGCAACCCGAAGAAGATCTCCCTCGATGACCTGTGCGGCAAGTCCATCGGCGTGCAGACCGGCACCATCCAGGAAGATCCGGACCTCTCGGACCGCAACAAGAAGTGCATCGCCGAGGGCAAGCAGCCCATCAACATCGTGACGCTCAAGACCCAGACGGACATCACCACCCGCCTGGTCAACGGCAGCATCGATGCCATGGCCGCCGACTCCCCCATCATCGGCTACGCACTGACCCAGACCAACGGCCAGATCGAGAAGCTCGGCGAGGTCTACGATTCTGCTCCCCAGGGCATCGCCGTCGCCAAGTCGGACACGGCCTTGGCCGACGTCGTCCAGAAGACCATGACGAAGCTGATGGAAGACGGCTCCTACAAGAAGATCCTTGAGGGCTGGGGCGTTACCGACGGTGCCATCACCAAGTCCGAGGTCAACCCGGCGGCGGCGTCTTGAGCCTTCCAACAACCGGACCCGCAACAGGTGCAGAGATGGACAGCGACCACGACAGCCACGCAGCACCGGTACTGAATAATGCGGTGCCGGTGCGGCACCCCGGCCGCTGGATCAGCGCCGCCATCATCATCGGCGTCCTTATCGGCTTCCTGCAGAGCCTGTTCACTAACCCCAACTTCCGCTGGGATGTCGTCGGCACCTACATCTTGGACACTAAGGTGGTCCAGGGCGTTGTCTGGACCCTGGTCCTGACCTTTGCCTCCATGGTCCTGGCCATCGTCCTGGCCATCCTGCTGGCCTTCATGCGGCAGTCCGATAACCCGGTGTTCCGCTGGTCCAGCTGGACCTGGGTCTGGTTCTTCCGCGGTACCCCGATCTACACCCAGCTGCTTTTCTGGGGGCTCGCCACTGTTCTCTATCCGACGATCGTGCTCGGAATCCCGTTTGGTCCTGCCACTTTCACCTGGGTGACCTCGGACCCCACGCACGGCCTGATCCCGGCCATCCTGGGCCTTGGTCTCAACGAATCCGCGTATCTGGCTGAGATCTTCCGGGCCGGCCTGAAGTCCGTGGACCAGGGCCAGAGTGAGGCCGCCGAGGCCCTCGGCATGACAAAGGGCAAGATCATGCGGCGGATCATCCTGCCGCAGGCCATGCGCGTCATCGTGCCGCCCACCGGCAACGAGACCATCGGCATGCTGAAGACCACGTCGCTGGTCCTGGCGGTGCCGTTCACGCTGGACCTGACCTTCGCGACGAACGCCCTGGCCAACCGGATTTACCTTCCCATTCCGCTGCTGATTGTCGCTGCTTTCTGGTACCTCGTCATCACCAGCATCCTGATGGTAGGCCAGCACTTCATTGAGGCGCACTACGGCAAGGGCGTGGACAACCGGGTTCCGGCAGCGATCAACCCCGCTGCCGCCAAGGCGTCCGCGGCCGTGGCCCCCAGTGCCAAGGCCGAGCCGGACCTCAAGATGGACTTCCCCGAGGAGGAGGCGAAATGACGATCACCACTGAGCAGCCGTTGGTCAAGATCGAGGGCCTTCACAAGTACTACGGCACACACCACGTGCTGCGTGGCATCGACCTGACCGTCAACCAGGGCGAGGTGTCCGTTGTGATCGGCCCGTCCGGTTCGGGCAAGTCCACCATGCTGCGCTGCGTGAACCTGCTGGAGACCATCAGTGCCGGGCGTATTTCGGTGGGCGGCGACCTGATCGGCTACCGCGAGGTCAAGGGCAGGCTCCATGACCTGAAGACCAAGGAAATCGCCGCCCAGCGCCGCGAGATCGGCATGGTCTTCCAGCGCTTCAACCTGTTCCCGCACAAGACCGCGCTGCAGAACATCATGGAAGCCCCGGTCCAGGTCAAGGGCCAGTCAAAGGCCGTCGCGCGCAAACGTGCCCTGGAGCTGCTGGACCGGGTGGGGCTCGGCGACCGCGCCGGACACTACCCCTCCCAGCTCTCCGGCGGCCAGCAGCAGCGCGTGGCGATTGCCCGGGCCCTGGCCATGGACCCCGAGCTTATGCTGTTCGATGAGCCCACGTCCGCGCTCGACCCTGAACTCGTGGGCGATGTCCTGAACGTGATGAAGGACCTCGCCAAGTCGGGCATGACCATGATCGTGGTGACCCACGAGATCGGCTTTGCCCGGGAAGTCGGTGACCGTCTGACCTTCATGGACGGCGGCATCGTCGTGGAGTCGGGCGACCCGCGGGAGGTCCTGGCCAATCCCCAGCACCCCCGCACCAAGGAGTTCCTCAGCCGGGTGCTGTAATACCGGTATTCCGCACCGAATAAGGACAGCCGCTTCGTGGATCCACGTAGCGGCTGTCCTTTTTCGTAGCGGAAACGTGCTCTAGGTCTGCGGGAGGCCCTCCACGGCCGTGGCCACCGCGGCCCGGATGGCGCGGTGCAGTTCCCCGAGCCGGTGCCGGTCCGTGCGCACCTCGATGATGCTGCGGCCCTCCAGCGGGCCGGACAGCGCCTCGGCGAGTTCCGCTGTCGTGCCGACCTGGCGGTGCGGGACACCGTATGCCGCGGCCAGCGCGGCGAGGTCCACGCGCTGCGGGGTGGCGAAGAGACGTTCGACGGCGTCGCCGTAGCGCCCCGCCGCGGCGACTGTGCCGTGCTCCAGGAGCCCGAAGATGGCACCGCCGGCGTCATTGAGCACCACGATCCGCAGCTGCGGTTCGGCCTCGCCGGCCCCGAGCAGCAGTCCCCCGGCGTCGTGCAGGAACGTCACGTCCCCCATGAACACGGTGGTTTCCTGGCCCCCGCCAAGGGCGATCCCGGTGGCGGTGGAGGTGGTGCCGTCGATCCCGGCCAGGCCTCGGTTGGCGAACATGGTGGCCTGGGGTTCCGCGGGCGGCGCCCCGGCGAGGTCGACGTCGCGGATCCCGTTCGAGGAGCCCAGAACCAGCTGCCCGCGGGCGTGTTTCCAGACCTCGGCGCCCACCGACGGGCCGGTCGCGGCCGGGGCTGCGGCCAGGATCAGGTCCACGGCGTGCTGGGCGGCGGCTCCTGCGAGGAGCCAGGCATCGAGCCATGCGGCAGTTCCGCGGCCGGCGAATTCCGCCAGGTCCGCCAGGGTTTCGAGCGGCAGTTCGGTGCGGCGGCCGGGTTTGTACCAGGCCACCGGAACGGGCTGGTACAGGGCCGAAGGGACATCGGCGCGCTCCAGCAGCGCGCTCACCGGCCGGGAGAGCGTCGGCCGGCCAAAGAGGACCACGCGTTCGATCGGCTGTGCCGCGTCCGCGCCGAAGTGCTCGATCAGCAGCCGGTAGGGCCCCACCGCGTTGGGGCCGAAGCGGGCGTTGGAAGACGGTTCGGCCAGCAACGGCAGGCCGTGCGCGCGGGCGAAAGCCTCGGCGACCGGGCCGGCGTCGTGCCCGGCCAGCACCACGGTGCGCCGCTCCGGCAGCGCCGCTGATGCGGCCGGAAAGTCCAGGGCCAGGGGCTTCCGGGCGGCCCGGTAGATGCCGCGTCCGGCCGCCGCGGGCAGCCCGTCGCCCACGGCCGGGACCAGAGGGTCGCGGAAGGCAAGGTTGAGCTGCACCGGCCCGGGCGGGGCGTCCTCGAACGCTCCGGTGGCGGCGCTGAGGGCCGTTTCGACGGCGCGCTGCGGATCGCTGCCCGCGGGCACGTCGACGGCGAAGCGGACGTGGTCGCCAAAGAGGTCCAGCTGCACAGTGGTCTGGTTGGCGCCGGTTCCCCGCAGTTCCTCGGGCCGGTCGGCGGAGATGACCACGAGCGGCACCGCGGCGTGGTTGGCCTCCATGACGGCCGGGAGGAGGTTGCCGACGGCGGTCCCGGACGTGGTCAGGACGGCGGCGGGGGCACCGGCGGACAGGGCGAGGCCCAGGGCCGTGAAGCCGGCGGACCGCTCGTCGATCCGGACCAGCAGCTCCACTCGTCCGGCGGCTTCGGCCTCGGCCAGGGCGTAGGCCATGGGCGCCGAGCGCGATCCCGGCGACACCACCACCTGGCGCACACCGGCGGCGAGCAGCGTGTCGACGGCGATGCGAGCGGCCTCCACCGCGGTCAGGCGGCCGGGGGCTGGCGAGGAGGCAGCGGAATCCGCCGGACTCACATGTTCTCCGGCGTTTCGATGCCCAGCAGCTCCAGGCCGCCGGAGAGGCGGCGCAGCGCCAGCGCGCACAGGGCCAGCCGCGAGTCACGGACCGATTCCTCGGCCTTGAGCACCGGGCACTGGTCGTAGAACGTGGTGAAAAGCTGCGCGAGCTCAAAGAGGTAGCCGCAGAGCCGGTGCGGCTCCAGCGCGTCCCGCACCTTGTTCAGCGTCGCGTCGAACTCCAGCAGGTGCAGGGCCAGCGCGCGTTCTGCGGGTTCGACGACGGCGATCGCCGTGGCGGGTCCGCCGGCTGCTTCGGCTGCCGGAGTGCCGGCCGCCGGAGGACCTGCCAGCGGGACCTCGGTCAGCTGGGCCCCAGTTCCCGCAGCGCCGACTGCCGGTGTGCCGCCGTCGCCGGTGATCTGCTCCAGCACCCCGGCTTTGCGCAGGATGGAGCGGATCCGGGCCGCAGCGTACTGCACGTAGGGTCCGGTGTTGCCGCTGAGGGCGAGCATGCGGTCGAAGTCGAAGACGTACTCGGTGTCGTGTCCGGTGGAGAGGTCGGCGTACTTGACGGCGCCGATGCCCACCTGGCGGGCGGTCACCGCGCGCTCCGCCTCGCTGAGCTCGGGCCGGCTCGCGTCAATGACGGCGCGGGCACGGTCCACGGCCTCCTCGAGCAGGGCCATGAGCTTCACCGGGGCACCGGAGCGGGACTTGAGAATCTTCCCGTCCTCGCCGAGCACGTTGCCAATCTGCACATGCACGGCCTCGACCGTCTCCGGAAGCCAGCCGGCGTCCCGCGCACTGGCCATGACCATGCGCAGGTGGACGTTCTGCGGGGCGCCCACGACGTAGAGGATCCGGTTGGCCTCCAGGTCGCGGACCCGGTAGCGGATGGTGGCGAGGTCCGTGGTGCCGTAGCCGTAGCCGCCGTCGGACTTGCGGATAATCAGCGGCAGCGGCTGCCCGTCGCGGCCGGTAAATCCTGCCGGGAAGGTGCACAGGGCGCCGTCGCTGATCCGGGCCAGGCCGCGCTCCTCGAGTTCCTGGCACAGCTGGGCCAGATGCGCGTCGTAGGAGCTTTCGCCGGCGATGTGGTCGTCGGTGAGGCTGATGCCGAGGGTGGAGTAGATGGCGTTGAAGTAGCGCTTGGACTGCGCGACCAGCCGCTGCCAGACGGCGAAGGTCTCCTGGTCGCCGCCCTGCAGGGCAACGACGCGGAGCCGGGCCCGGGTGGCGAAGCCGTCCTCGTCGGTGGCGGAGGCATCGAACTTGGCCCGGGCGGCCCGGTAGAAGGCGCTGGGGTCCTCCACCAGCAGCGCCGCCTCCGGGGAGTCCTCGCCGACCTCCAGCCAGTGTTCGATCAGCATCCCGAACGGGGTGCCCCAGTCACCGATATGGTTCTGCCGGATCACGGTGTCGCCGAGGGCTTCGAGCACCTTGACGAGGCTGTCACCCACCACGGTGGTGCGCAGGTGGCCGACGTGCATTTCCTTGGCGACGTTCGGGGAGGAGTAGTCGACGACGACGCGCTGCGGTGTCGCGGCGGGCGTGACGGCCGTGGCCGGGGACGCAGCCTGGACCGACTCTGCATTGAGCAGTTCCTCGATCCAGGTGCCGTCAAAGCTCAGGTTGATGAAGCCGGGCCCGGAGATTTCCACACTGGTGCAAATGCCGTCCAGGTTCAGGGCTTCCACGATCTTGGCGGCGGCGTCCCGCGGCGGCAGGCCGGCTTTCTTGGCCAGGGCCATGGCGGCGTTGATCTGGATGTCCGCGAACTGGGAGGGCCTGACCACCGGGTCCGTCTGCCGGAACTCTTCGCCAAACGCGGTGGCAATTGCAGCCTGGACTCTGGGGACAACCAATTCGGCCGGATTATTCACAATCCCAAATTATCAGTAGGAGCCCTCCCCCGATGCTCGCCCGTCCTCCGAAGCAGCGCCCTCAGATGCAACGCGGGGTCATTTCCGGCCCATGCCGGGCGCCGACACGGGCGGGAAATGACCCCGCGTTGCTTTGACCGGAGGCGGCTAGGCGTCGGTGCGGAACACCTGGACCACGGACGGACGCGGGGCGCGCACCTGGCCGGGCTTCGGCGTCGCCCCGGCCGCGACGTAGTCCGGGAAGTACGAGTGCTGGTCGGCGAACGTGCCTTCCTCGCCCGGGTGCTGAACGGCAACGAAGACGGTGCGCTCGTCGTCGTGGATGACCGGGCCGCAGGTTTCGGCGTCGCGCGGGACGGCGAGGAACTGCTCCACCTTGCCGCGTTCGGCACCGTCCAGGGTCACCTTGAAGAGCCCGTCGGCGTAGCCGATGCTGGAGGGCGCACCGTCGGTGGAGATCCAGAGGTTACCTACGGAATCGAACGCCACGTTGTCCGGGCAGGAGATCGGTGAGACCTGGCTCGCGGGGAACCCGGCGAAGTAGGTGGCGGAGTTCTTGGCCGGATCGCCGCAGACCATCAGCAGGTTCCAGCCAAACGTTGTGGAGCTCTGGTCTCCGGTCTCGGTGATTTCGACGATGTGGCCGTCGCGGTTGAGGGTGCGGGGGTTGACCTCGGTGGCCCCTTCCTTGCCGGGCTTGCCGCGGTCCGCGTTGTTGGTGCAGACCACGTAGACCTTGCCGGTGTGCAGGCTGGGCTGGACGTCCTCGCAGCGGTCCATCTTGGTGGGGCCCACCTTGTCGGCGGCGAGGCGGGTATACACGAGCACCTCTTCCACGGACATCCCGGCCACCTTGGACTGTCCGCCCACCACGAGGGGCAGCCAAACACCGGCGCCGTCGAAGGCGCCGTCGGCCGGAAGCTTGCCCGCGCCGTCGAACCCGTCGGCCGGGGAATTGCCGGTGAACTTCGCGACGTACAGGTCACCCTCCGAGAGCAGCGTGAGGTTGTTCTTGCGGTCCTCCGCCGTATTTCCGGGCCGGTACGTGCCGGCCGAGACGAACTTGTACAGGTAGTCGAAGCGCTCGTCGTCGCCCATGTAGGCCACCACGTGGCCGGACTTGGCGACGATCACGTTGGCGCCCTCGTGCTTGAAGCGGCCCATCGCGGAGTGCTTGCGGGGCGTGGAGGTGGGATCGAAGGGGTCCACTTCCACGATCCAGCCGAAGCGGTTGGCCTCGTTCTTGTACCCGGCGTTGCGGGTGTCGAAGCGCGGGTCATCCAGTTCCCACTGGCGGGCGGTGGGCTTGCTGGTCAGGCCGTAGCGCTTGTCGGCGTCGGAAGTTCCGGGCGCGGCGAAGTAGCCGTTGAAGTTTTCCTCGCCGGACAAAATGGTGCCCCACGGGGTGGTGCCGCCGGAGCAGTTGCCCAGGGTGCCCCGGATGGCCCGGCCGGAGGGATCGGCGGCGGTCTTCAGGAGGGCGGATCCGGCGGCCGGACCGTCGAGCTCGTAGGTGGTGTCGGTCAGGAAGCGGCGGTTCAGCCCGGCGCCCCGGACGTAGCTCCAGGGCTTGTTCTTGTTCGTGCGTTCCAGCTCCACCACCGTCAGTCCGTGGGCTGCACGGCCGATCGCGCGGGCCTCGGCGGCGTCGAATCCGGCCGGCAGCATGATGTTCTCGTTGGTATATTCGTGGTTGGTGAAGAGCACGGCCCGGCGGTCCTTGGATCCTTCGATCGGCAGGATGTCGGTGTAGTCGTTGTTGTAGCCGAACTGGCGGGCCTGCGCCGCGGCGCTCTGGTGCGCGATGTCGAAGGCCGGGGAGTCCTTGAACAGCGGGTCACCCCAGCGGATGACCGGCTGCCAGGTGAACCCGGCGGGGACGGTCAGCTTGTCCACGCTGGCGTCGACGGGTGCGATGGCGGTGAACTGCAGCTTGGATTTCCCAAACCCGTCCTTGGCCGCGGCGGCGAGGCCCGGGCCGCCGTCGGCGACGGCGGTTCCGGCGGATGTCACCGCGTTGCCGAAGACGACGGCGAGCGCGCCGGCAGCGCCGAAGCCCAGCGCGGCGCGGCGCGACATCGTGGCGGAGGCAATGTCACGGAAGTAGCTGTTGTTGCTGGTGTTGCAGACCTCGCCTGAGCAGGCGTTGTCGCACTTCAGCGCGCAGGTGACGGGGCTTCGCTTGCCTTTGGTGTGGCCAAGCATGGGGAGCAGGGAAAACGTGCGTCCGGAGGAGACAGACATGGAGAGACCTTCCATGGGGTGAGTTGCGGTCGCGCCCACCCTTCCAGCCGCTGGCTACCGAGAGGCGTCTCCCAGATGAAGTCCCGGTGAATGCTCGCCGTACCGCCGAACCCATCGGTTGCTCCGCAAACGCCGTTTTCGCGGTCCTGAAGGGCCGTTACGGAGCAGTCGATGCGGCCAGCACCGCGTGCACACGCCGCAGCCGGTCCAGCCACCAGTCGCGGCGTTCCGGCGAGGCGGCGTGTTCGGCCAGCAGCTCGGGCGCCGGGCGGACGTCGCGCAGGGCGATCGCGCCGTCGTCGGGCACCAGCGGATCCTGCGTGACATCGGCGGCGAGCAGGGACACCGTGCCCAGCCCGCACGCGTACGGCAGTTCGGGCAGTGCGGCAGCCAGGGCCAGCCCGGCCCGGATCCCAACCGAGGTCTCCAGCGCCGAACTCACGACGGCGGGCAGCCCGGCCTGCGCCACGATCTGCAGGGCGCGCCGCACTCCCCCGAGCGGGGCCACCTTGACCACGATCAGGTCCGCGGCGCCGGCCCGCGCCACTTTGAGGGGGTCGTCCTCCTTGCGCACGCTCTCATCCGCGGCGATCAGCACGGGGACGCCCGCGGCCCGGAGCTGCCGCCTGACCTCGGCGAGGCCCGAGATCTCCGGCACGGGCTGTTCGGCATATTCGAGCCCGACGGCGGCGAGCCGCGTCAGTGCCGCGACGGCCTCCGGCACGTCCCAGCCGCCGTTCGCGTCCACCCGGATCGCGGCGTCCGGCAGCGCCTCCCGGACGGCCGCCACCCGGGCGGCGTCGTCGTCCAGGCCTTGGCCGCGCTCCGCGACCTTGACTTTGACCGCGTCCACCCGCCCGAAGCGGGCCAGGACCTCCGGCACCCGGTGCGCCGGCACGGCAGGGACCGTGGCGTTGACCGGGATGCTGTCCCGAAACGGTGCCGGGAACCCGGCCCAGCCGGCCTCGATCGCGGCTGTAAGCCAGCGGGAGGCCTCGGCGTCGCCATATTCGGGAAAGGGACAGAATTCGCCCCAGCCCAGCGGCCCGCGGAGCAGCAGGGCCTCCCGCTGCATGATGCCCCGGAATTTCACGCGCATCGGCAGGCTTACAACATGGGCGCCGGCCAGGAGTTCGTCGAGGCCGGGCAGGGGCGCGGCGGGACGTGCCGGGGGGTCCATGGGGAGGGCAGGCATGGAGCCACTGTACTGGGAATGCACTGCGAGGAATGCACAGCGAAGCTATGCCTGGACACCGGCCTGGGACGCGCAGCGCGGGGACGCAGTACGGGAGGCAGTACGGCGATGCAATACGGGAGCCGGGCGTGGATCCTTGATTGGGCCGGCGTCGACTGGGGGTGAGTCCCTGGTCCAGGAAACTCGTCTCCGCCGGCCCCGCTCAAGGAGCGTCGTGCCGGGGACAAGCCGCGCCGGCACACACGACTCTACAAATCCCGGTCCGGCGGCGCACGAGTAGTGGGTACTCGTTTTTTGGCAGGTACTACCGTCCCCGCCGCGCGCCGGGCCCTTCAGCTGGCGCGCAGGGTTCTGTGGGACTCTTAATGGCATGACTTTTCGGCAGGAACGCACCCCCTGGGACCCGTCTGCCCGAGTCCAGAAAACCCAGGTCCAGGAGATACCGGTTTACGAAACACAGGCCGCGGAAACACAAGTCCTCCCGGCCCGTCCGCCCGAAAATCCGGGGCGCAGCGCTCGGGCCCGCGCCACACCGGATCCGCAGGCTCAGTGGTCCCCCGGCAAGGCCACCGCCGCCTTGTTCGTGCTGGCCACGGTTGCCTGCGTCGCTGCGCTGGCCGCCACCTACGTCTTCTTTGTCCGTACCACCACGGGCCAGTTCATTGACGAATCGGCCCTCGTGGAAGCCGTGGAGCTCAGCGGTACCGCGGGCAAGGCCGCCACCAAGCTGTTGGACTGGCTGCCGGCGCTCTCTGTGGTGATCGCGTCGGTTGTGGTCGTGTTCGTCACTATCCTGCGGCGCCGCTGGTCTGCGGCGGTGATTGCGATTGCGGCGTGTGTGGGGGCCAACCTGGCCACCCAGATCCTGAAGGACTGGCTTCCGGTCCGGCCGTACCGCGGCGTCGAGACGCTGGAGCTGAATTCGCTTCCCTCGGGCCACACCACCATGGCGGCCTCGGCCGCCGCTGCCGTGTTCCTCATGGTCTCGCCGCGCTGGCGGCCGCTGGCCGGCTATCTGGGCGGCAGCTTTGCCGTCGCCACGGGCGTGTCCACGCTGATCAACCAGTGGCACCGGCCCGCCGATGTGGTGGCGGCTTTCCTGGTGGTCGGGGCCTTCATGGTCCCGGCCGGCTGGCTGATCATTCGGCGGGGCCCGGGCTGGAATGTCTGGAACGGCTACAACGAGCACTGGGCCTGCGCCAGGGTGTGGGTGGCGCTTCCCGTCCTCACCGGTCTTGCCGCGGCCGGGGTGGCGGCCGTCGCGTTGCTGAGCATCGGCCCGGGCGGGCAGGAGGTCAGCACCATCAGCTACTTCTGGGCCGGCACGGCGCTGATCGTCATTGCCGGCTACCTCGCCACGGTGGCCGGTGTGTGGTTGTTCGGCCTGGCCGCCCGGCAGCCGGACCCACGGCGGCGGGACAGGCCCCTGCGCCAGGCACGGTAGGGGGCGCGCCAGGGACCCGGCAACACTCAGTAGTTCCGGCGGTGCTTGAGCCGGGGAATGGTCACAGCGAACACGGCCGCGGCGGCCAAGCCGATCACGCCGGTCGCGGCCACGCCGGCCCCCAAGGACGCGACGGCGGTGACGGCGGAGAGCAGCACGGGCCCGCCGGTCGCACCGGCGTCGGCCATGAAGCGCCAGATGCCCAGGAACTGGCCGCGGCCGTTGTCCGGCGAAAAATCGGCCCCGAGCGTCATGTTCAGGCCCGAGCTGATCCCGTTGCCGAAGCCGATCAGGAGCGCCGCCAGCATGAGTGAGACGAAGCCCGTGCTGAGCGGAATCAGCACCATGGCCGTCCCCATGATCAGTGTGGACGGCACGGCCACCCATTGCCGGCCCTTGCGGTCCATCAGCTTTCCTGCCGGATAGAACACCAGCATGTCGATCGCCCCGGAGATCCCGTAAATCAGGGAGGCCTGGGTGGGGTCCAGGCCCAGGTGATCGGCCCACAGCGGGATGACCACCTGGCGCGAGGCACGCAGCCCGCTCAGCAGCAGCACCCCGATCCCCACGCTCAGGAAGACGCCGGCGTGGGACACCGCGATCCCGCGCAAGGTGGGTTGTTGCTCCGGAACGCCGCCGGCCGGCAGCGGCTTCGCTTCGAGGTCGGGGATGGTGACGGACACGGCCGCCGCGGCGGCCATCGCGACGACGCCGGCCCAGTAGGCCCCGCTGATGCCGGCAAACTGCATCACGGCGGCCCCAACGAACGGGCCGATGAAGATCCCGATCCGGTTGACGCCGCCGAGGGTTGACAGGGCCCGGGCCCGGAGCGTGACCGGGACGGCCTCGGTCAGGTATTTCTGCCGGGCCAGGCTGAATACGCTGGCGGCCATGCCGACCACCACCATCGCCGCCGCCAGCACCCAGAGGCCGCCGGAAAACAGCGGAGCGACGGCCGCCGCGGCGAGGGCGAACGCGCTGGCGGCCGCGGCCCCCACGATCGCCCAGCGTTCCCCGAATTTCAGGGTGATCAGTGACGCCGGAAGGTTGAAGAACCAGGATCCGAGGCCGATCAGCGTCACAATCAGCGCGGCACCGGGCACGGAGGCGCCAAGATCACGGGCGGACAGGGCGACCACGGGCAGGATCGCGCCCTCCCCCAGGCTGAACATGAGGGCCGGCCCGAACGCGGGAACGGCGATGCTGCGGAGGCTGAAGGGCGCGAGGCGTGTGCTGGTCATCCCCTTCATCCTAGGCACCCGCCGTGGCCGTCCCTGCCCTACGCGTCGAAGTGGGTGCGGACTTCCTCGCTGGTGAGGTGCCGGAGCACGTCCTCGGCGACTTCCCGGAGCTTTTGGTTCCGGTTGCTGGAGACCCTGGTGAGGATGGCCATGGCCTGGTCCTGGGAGCAACGGTTCTGGGCCATGATCACGCCGCAGGCCAGATCGATGGAAGTGCGGTGTTCCATGGCCGACTGGAGATCCTCGGCCCGGGACTGGAAGGTTCCGAGCCGCACGGCCAGCCGGAGGGCGCGGCCGGCGAGGTCGGCGAATCCGGCCGCCTCCGCAATGATGTCGTCCGTGAACAGCCCGGTGTCCGCCCCGAAGAAGTTCAGGGCCGCGGCGGCGTCGTCGCCGATTTCCAGCGGAACGCCCAGGGTGCTGCGGCACCCGTTGGCGGCAAGCTGCCGCTGGTAGTCGGGCCAGCGGGGGTCGGCGTCGACATCCGCCAGCAAGACCACGGACCTGGTCCGCAGCGCCTCGATGCAGGGGCCGTCTCCGAGGGTCTGTTCGATGCGGTCCAGGGTGACCGCCCGCGCGCTGCTGCCCGCGACCGTCATGGTCCGCTTGCGGCGCTGCAAGGTCACGCCGCACTCAATCTCGGCGCCGGTCGTACGGCTCAGCGTGGCGGCCGAGAACTCCGCAAGACGGCCCAGGAAGTCCTCGACGTTGTCGGTCCCCAGAAGCAGGTCCTGGAGGTGGCGGGCGGCGTCGACCCCGAGTGAGTTGTTGGCCATGCTCAAATGTACCGCGGAGGCCGGCATGGGTCGCGCTTAGACGTATCCGTCGACGATTGCCGCGGCGATCTCCCGGTACGCGCGCCGCGTTTCGGGGCGAAGCACATCGAGTGTGACGAGGTCGCCGTCGGCCACCCCGCGGTCGTGCGGAACCGCGATCAGCTGGCGGCAGATGCCGGACAGGTGTTCCTCGATGGCGTCCTTGTCCACCCGGGTGGACACCTCGTCCTTGTCGGTGATGACCACGACGGCGTTGCGGGCCAGATCTTCGTAGCCGTGGCTGGCCAGCCAGTGAAGCGTGCTGCGGGCCCGCTTGGCTCCGCTGACGGCGTAGCCGGCCGCGATGATCAGGTTGTCCGCCGACTGCAGGATGCCGCTCATGGCATTGTGCGTCACGCCCGTGCCGCAGTCGATCAGCGCCACTGAGTAGTAGGCGGAGATGAGCTTGCGGATCCGCAGGTATTCCTCGGCCGTCAGCGAATCTGAAACCTCGGGGTCCTGTTCGCCGGCGATGAGGTGGAGCCTGCCGGCGTGGTGCATGTAACGGGCCAGGGCCGTGAGGGAATCGACTGACTCGATGTTCTTGAGCAGGTCGGTGATGGTGCGCGGGCTCTGCTGCTGGTAGATCCCTTCGCCGAGGGCGCGCTCGACGAGGTCGCCGGAATCGGGGTTGGCGTCGATGGCGCACGGAGGATCGCCCCGGAACTCGGCCAGGGTCAGTCCGACGCCGACTGTAGTGGAGGTCTTCCCGATGCCGCCTTTGAGGCTCAGGACGGCCGTGTTGTAGCTGCCCTGGAGCTGGCGGGAGATGCGCCGGGCCAGCTCGTCTTCCTCACGCTGCCTGGCACTCGGGCCCAGGTTCAGTCCGCCGCCGGTGAGGTTGAAGAGGGCGCCGCGGAACCCGCCGACGGGCCGGGGCTTCTGCTCGCGGACAAAAAGACCCGGGGAGCTGATGAAGTCCGGCAGCGGGGCGTCGGCCAAGGCCGCGGCCTTGCTGGCCGAACGGGTGGAACGGGTGGGCTGGGCGGGCACGGCAGGAGCGGCCTCGGGGGCAGGCGGCTTCAGCACGGGATCCTTGGACGGTTTGGCAGGCTGCGGGCGCGCTGGCGCATCGGCGGCAGCGGCGGCCTCCGCCCAGGAACTGCTGGGGGCTGAAGGGCGCTGTTCGGCCTGGTTGCTCGAAATGATGGGCATGGTTCCTGTCCAGGCGTCAGAGTCGTCGCCGCGGCGGCGGTCTCTCCGACGCGGAAGTTGGGCCTGCTCTTCAGCTGCTTCAGCTTCAGCGAGGGCGTTGGCGGTCTTGTTTTCGACCGGTTCTGGCATGTTCGTTCCCCCCAGGGATCACAGCGCAGACCGCTGCAGTGCTCGATTGACATCGTTCAAGGAACAAGTCTAGGGGCAGTAATGAGCACACTTACCATCACCGCCATTTATCTGGACTTAGCGGTGGGCCCGCGTGTCCTGCAGGCGCTTGATGAACCAGCGCGACTGTTCGGGGCCGTACGGCAGGATCGGGATGGCCTTGGTTGCATCGTCCGGGGTTTCCCGGGTGGCCTGGATGGCCTGCCGGACCGCGGTGCTCATGGTGTTGGCCATGGTCTTGACGAACTGGTCCGAGCAGGGTTCGCCGTGGCCGGGAATCAGGAATTCGTAGCGGTGCCGCAGCGCGGAGAGGTGCCGGAGGGCGTCGGCCCAGTCTTCCGGGAATGAGTCCTCGAAGGATGGGTGGGAACCCTGTTCAACGAGGTCGCCGGCGAAGAGGGTGCTTGCCGTGCCGACCAGGAGGTCGCCGTCGGTGTGGCCGCGGCCCAGGTAGAACAAGGTGGCGGTCTGTCCGCCAAGATCCACGAGCACCGGCTGGTCCTTCACGATGGCGTTCGGAACCACCAGCTCAGCGTCGGATCCCTGACCGGCCGCCATTTCCGGTTCCGCGGAGGCCACAAGGCGGCGCTGCTCGTCGCCGTTCTCCTCGATTTCCGCGGCGCAGTTCTCGTGCGCCCAGAATTCCGTGACGCCGTCACTGGCGAAGACGGCGTTGCCGAAGAAGTGGTCGTAGTGGGCGTGCGTGTTGACGACGACGAGCGGCAACCCGGTCTTTTCCCGCACGGCGGCCAGGATCTCGCGGCCCTGCCGGGGGCCGCAGCCGGTGTCGATCACCATGGCGCGCTCGGTGCCGACCACCAGACCGGTGTTGAGCAGGGAACCTTGGGTTGTCAGTACGTAGTTGTCCGGACCGACTTCGAGCCATCGTGACATTGAATCTCCGTATTTCCGACGCTTTTCCGGCATTGTTGGTCCGGCGTTGTTAGTGCTGTACAGGCCTCGATTCTACCCGCGCTGGCTGGCATTTCCCGTCAGGGCATGCCCGTCCCGTCCCTGCGGCGGGTATGCCCGGACCCCTCGTCGTGGCCTGCGCGGCGGTGTAGCCTGTGGGCTACTTCCCTCGAGTGAGCCAGGTGCTCCACCGAACGAATGGGGGTGGCTCCCGTTGAAATCCGGCACGTCCCTGGAGCGGATGGTGTTCTTCAGCGATGCCGTCTTCGCGATCGCCCTGACGCTCCTGGCCCTGGACCTGAAACTGCCCGAGGGCATTCCCGCGGAGCAGGTGGACGACGCCTTGGTGGCTGCCCTGCCGCAGCTGCTGGCGTACGCCTTGTCCTTTGTCATCATCGCCAAGACGTGGATGTCCCACCACTCCGACTTTGCCCTCATCCGCCGTTTCAATGCGAACCTGGCCTGGCTGAATCTGGCCCTCTTGTTCTTCATCGCCATGCTGCCCGGTCCGACGGCGGTCCTCAGTGACTACGGGGACGATCCCACCCCGTGGCCGAGCGTCCTGTACGCCGCCAACATTGCCGCGGTCTATCTGATGCTGGCGGCCATCTGGGGCTATGCGAAGCACGCGGGGCTCATGGACCGCGAGATGGCCGCCCACGTCCACCGCCGCATCTTTTATGCGCGGATTGCTGTGGCGCTGGTCTTCCTGCTCTCCATCCCGGCGGCGTTCGTCTTCAACGCCTACACGCCATTCGTGTGGCTGCTGCTCCTGCCGGCATCGTGGCTGGCGCGGTGGCTCTCGGCCCGGCCGGAGAGCACGGAGACCGCACCAGACTGACTGTGCGGTCCCCGTCCCCTCACCCGGGATGCAGATCCCGGTTAAGCCTCACATGTCCGCGAGTGCCGACCCCGGGTTCTCGATCGCGTCCGCGACGTAGCGCAGGAAGCCGCCGGCCGCGCCGCCGTCGCACACCCGGTGGTCGAACGTGAGCGTCAGCTCGGTGACCTTGCGGACCGCGAGCTCGCCGTTGACCACCCAGGGCTTGTCGATGATCCGCCCGACGCCGAGGATCCCCACCTCGGGGTGGTTGATGATCGCGGCGGAACCGTCCACCCCGAACACGCCGTAGTTGTTCAGCGTGAACGTGCCGCTGCCCAGTTCCGCCGGGGTCGCTTTACCCTCGCGCACGACGGCGGTGAGGCGGCGGATCTCGGCGTCCAGTTCGCGGGCGCTGAGCTTGTCCGCGTTCCGCACCGACGGCACCATCAGTCCGCGGTCGGTCTGCGCCGCGAACCCGAGGTTGACGCCGTCGAAGGCCACAATCTCCTGCATCGCGCCGCCCGCGGCATCCTCGGTGGTCACGATCCGGGTGTTCAGCTCCGGGAACTTCTTGAGCCCGGCAGTAACAAACCGGGCGATGAAGGCCAGCAGCCCGGGGGTGCTGTGCGGGTCCGCTTTCTTCAGCGCGGCACGCATCTCCACCAGCGCTGTGGCGTCCACGTCCACCCACACGGTGGCTTCCGGGATCTCGGAGCGGCTGCGCGTCATGTTCGCCGCGACCGCCTTGCGCACGCCCCGGACCGCCGTGCGTCCGGAAATGCCCAGCCCGGTGCGCGCGTCGGTGTCTCCGGATGCCGCGGCAGGCGCGGCAGGCTCTGCAGCCGGGCGCTCAACCACCGGCGACGGCTTGATGACGGCCTCGACATCGCGCCGCATGATGAGCCCGCTGGCCCCCGACCCTTGGAGTTCCCCCAAATCAACCCCATGATCGCGCGCCATCCGGCGAACCAGCGGAGAAATAACGGCCCCCAGTTTCCCGGGAACCCTGGTGCGCATCAGCACCAGGTCATCGGCAGCCTTCTCGGCAGCAGAGACCCCGCTGACAGCCTCAGCCATCGCGGCCCGCTTAGGAGCCCGCGTCCGCCGGGCAACCCCATGACCGCCAGGAGTCCCATACCCAATCAGGACATTGCCGGACCCGGCCTTCTCCTCCTCGCGGTAAGCCTCAGCCGCAACAGCAGCCGGCGACGAAACAACGGCGTCAGGTGAGTCGGAAGCAACGGCCGGTGACGTACCCGCAGACCCAGCCGACGCAGGCGATGCCGCCCCGGGAGTGGCATCGGGCCTGTCGGAGCCGGTCGGCATGCTGCTTGCAGCAATGCCGATCGGCGAAGGGGCGGGGGCGGCATCGCCTGTGGCGGCGCCCGCACCGGAAGCACCGGAAGCAGCGGAAGCACCGGAAGCAGCGGAAACAGCGGCTCCAACCGGCATCACCGAGATCAGCGGCTTGCCGACGTCGAGCGTCTGGCCGGGCTCGCCGTGCAGCACTGCCACGGTGCCGGCGTACGGCGAGGGCACCTCCACCATGGACTTGGCCGTCTCGACCTCGGCGATCGGCTGGTCCACGCGGATTTCGTCGCCCACGGACACGAGCCAGTTCACGAGTTCGGCTTCGGTGAGGCCTTCGCCCAGGTCCGGCAGGAGGAATACTTTCGGTTCGCTCATGGTCAGTCTTCCCACTGGAGGTCGTCTACGGCGTCGAGGATGCGGTCCACGCCGGGCAGGTAGTAGTGCTCGAGCTTCGGCGCCGGGTACGGCACGTCGAAACCGGTGACACGGCGGATCGGTGCGGCCAGGTGGTGGAAGCAGCGTTCCTGGACCCGGGCGACGATTTCCGAGGCCACGGACGCGAAGCCGTGGGCCTCGGCGATGACCACGGCGCGGCCGGTCTTGCGGACCGAGGCGCAGACGGTCTCGTCGTCGAACGGCACGATCGATCGGACGTCGATCACTTCCAGCGAGCGGCCTTCCTCGGCGGCGGCGGCCGCGGCGGCGAGCGCTGTCGGGACTGACGGGCCGTAGGCGATCAGGGTGGCGTCGGTGCCGGGGCGGGCCACGGCGGCGCGGCCCTCGGAGGACGTGCCGTGCTCGGTGTTCGCGGCGTGCTCGGCGCGCAGCGCGTCCAAGTCCACCTGGTCCTTGGACCAGTAAAGCTTCTTGGGCTCCATGAACATGACGGGGTCGTCGGAGTCGATGGCTTCCCGGAGCATCCGGTAGCCGTCGGCCACGGTGGCCGGGGTGAAGACCTTCAGGCCGGCGGTGTGCGCGTAGTAGGCCTCGGACGAGTCGCAGTGGTGCTCCACTCCCCCGATGCCGCCGGCGTAGGGAACCCGGATGACCATGGGCAGCTTCACGGCGCCCTTGGTGCGGTTGTGCATCTTGGCGACGTGGCTCACGATCTGTTCGAAGGCCGGGTACGCGAACGCGTCGAACTGCATCTCGATGACCGGGCGCATGCCGTTCATCGCCATGCCGACGGCCATGCCGACGATGCCGGATTCGGCCAGCGGGGTGTCGAAGCAGCGGCTCGTGCCGAAGGTTTTGGTGAGCCCGTCCGTGATGCGGAAGACGCCGCCGAGCATGCCGACGTCCTCGCCGAAGACCAGGACCGAGGGGTCCGCGTGCATGGCGTCCGCCATCGCGGTGTTCAGGGCCTTGGCCAGGGTGATGGTCTGCGGGCCGGCCTGCTCGGCCGCAACAGCAGCCTTGGCGGCGGCGCGCGCGGTCGCGGCGCTGACGTTGCCGTTCGCCTCGGAGGATGTGGTGATGGTGGGGCTCATTTCCCGGCCCCCTTCGAAGCAGATGCGGTTGCGGTGGATGCGGCGTCGCGGGCCAGTTCGTCGGCGAGCATGGCGGACTGTTCCTTCAGCTGTGGTGTGGGGGTGGAGAAGACGTACTTGAAGAGATCCTGCGGTTCCACCGGGACCTCTTCGCTGAGGCCCTCGCGCAGCTGCGTGGCCACAGCCTCTGCCTTTTCGGCGATCCTGGCGGCACGGTCGTCGTCCAGCAGGCCGCGGTCCGTCAGGTAGGTCTGCATCCGGCTCAGCGGATCCTTCGCCACCCATTCGGCGACTTCGCTGTCCTGCCGATAGCGGGTGGCGTCATCGGCGTTGGTGTGCGCCTGCATCCGGTAGGTGTGCGCCTCCACCAGCAGCGGGCCGGAACCTTCCCGGGCGAGCTTGACGGCCCGGCCGAGGACGGCCAGAAGGGCCACGATGTCGTTGCCGTCCACGCGTTCGCCAGCCATGCCGTAGCCCACGGCCTTGTGGGCGAGCGAGGGCGCAACGGACTGGTGCGCCAGCGGCACGGAGATCGCGTACTGGTTGTTCTGGACGAAGAAGACCACGGGCAGGTGGAAGACGGCGGCGAAGTTCAGGGCCTCGTGGAAATCGCCTTCGCTCGTGGCGCCGTCGCCGCACATGGCCAGGACCACGGTGTCCTCGCCGCGCAGTTTGGCGGCGTGGGCAACGCCGACGCCGTGCAGCAGCTGGGTGGTCAGCGGGGTGCACTGGATGCCAACCTTGTTCTTGGCGGGGTCGTAGCCGCCGTGCCAGTCGCCGCGGAAGAGCGTCATCGTCTGGACCGGATCCACGCCGCGGGCCATGACGGCCACAGAGTCGCGGTAGGTGGGGAACAGCCAGTCGCCCTCGGCAAGGCACAGTGCGGCGGCAACCTGGCACGCCTCCTGGCCGTGGCTCGAGGGGTAGACGGCCATGCGGCCCTGCCGGACCAGCGCGGAGTTCTGGTCATTGACGCGGCGGCCGACGACGAGCTGCTCGTATGCGGCCATCAGTTCGGCTTCGCTGGGCAGGCTGTACTCGTGCCCCGGCTGGGTGCCCTGCTCCGTGTGGGGATTCAGGGTTCCGTCCGGGCCCACCATCTGGATCTGGTGGCGGGCGGGAAGCATGTAGTCCTCAACGGTGATGCCGAACTTGCTCACGGCCTCACCGGCTGGATCTTGTTGCGCGGCCTGCTGCGCAGCTGGCTGCGCAGCGTGGTCTGCGGAGATCGTCATTGGTCCGTCCTTCTGTAGCCACTAATCTTTCCCAGTATGCCGCCAGCTGATGTTTCGTATCCACCTCTCCGGGGAATCGTGGAGATGTCCACAAATTTGCCCTAATCTGAAAGACAAATCGTAAGTGTGAGCTGGATTACCGACGGGGGTTGTAGACGAATGGCAGAGCTCGAATCAGAGCAGGTGGCGGTGCCGCTGGACGATGTGGACCGGAACATCATCGCGGAGCTGACCCGGGACGGCCGGATGTCGGTGACACAGGTGGCCGAGAACGTCCATATTTCCCGCGCCCACGCCTACACCCGGATCGCCCGGCTCACCGGCGAAGGCGTCCTGACCAAGTTCACCGCCCTGGTGGATCCCATCAAGGCCGGCCTGAAGTCTTCTGCCTACGTCACACTGAAGGTGCGCCAGCATTCCTGGCGCGAGCTGCGCGAACTCCTGCGCGCCATCCCCGAGGTCCACCACATCGCGCTGGTGGGCGGGGACTTCGATGTCATCCTGCTGGTGCGCGCCGTGGACAACATCGACCTGCGCCGGGTGATCTTCGACCAGCTGCAGTCCATGCCCGGGGTGCTGGACACCCAGACGTTCCTGGTGTTCGAGGACCTGGACACCCGCTAGCTGACGAACGCCTTCATCCAGGCCCGGAGCTCTTCGCCGAACTCCACCCGGTCGGCAGCGATCGAGATGACCGCCTTGAGGTAGCTGAGTTTGTCTCCGGTGTCATACCGGCGGCCCCGGAAGACCACCCCGTAGACGCCTCCGCCCTCGCAGTCGGACACGGCCAGGGTCTGCAGCGCGTCGGTGAGCTGGATTTCACCACCGCGGCCGGGCGGGGTGTCCTCCAGGACATCGAAAATCTCCGGATGCAGGATGTACCGGCCGATCACGGCCAGGTTGGACGGGGCCTCGGCTGCGGCAGGCTTCTCCACGAGCCGGTTGACCCGCACATGGTCCTGGCCCGGCACCGCCGAAACGTCGGCGCAGCCGTAGGCACTGATTTCCGCCGGATCCACCTCGATCAGGGCCACAACGGAGCCGCCCGTCCGGGCCTGGACCTCCATCATGGCGGTCAGCAGCTCGTCCCGCTCGTCGATCAGGTCATCGCCCAGCAGGACGGCGAACGGTTCGTACCCGACATGCTGGCGGGCGCAGAGGACCGCATGGCCGAGGCCTTTGGGATCGCCCTGGCGCACGTAGTGCAGCGGGCCCAGGCGGGAAGCGTGGCGGACGGCCTCCAGCCTGTCGAAATCACCCTTGAGTTCGAGGGCGTGCTCCAGCGAGGGCTCGCGGTCGAAGTGGTCCTCCAGCGCCCGCTTCTGGCGCCCGGTCACCATCAGCAAGTCCGTCAGCCCGGCCCGGACGGCTTCTTCCACCACGTACTGGATGGCCGGCTGGTCGACCACGGGCAGCATTTCCTTGGGCATCGCCTTAGTTGCCGGCAGGAACCGCGTTCCCAGTCCCGCCGCAGGTATGACAGCCTTGTTTACAGATTTCCCCAGAGTCATAACCGAACATTACAAGCGGGTTCCGGAAATGAAAATGCTTCGAAGCAAAGACGAGTACCACGAAAGCACGTTTCCGGGACGCCCGGCCTGGCCGGCCCTCAGCCCTTGAAAACCGGGCTGCGCTTCTCCTGGAAGGCGCGGAAACCCTCGGCGTAGTCCTCGCTCTTGCACAGCCGTGCCTGTTCTGCGTTTTCTTCCTCCATGGCCTCCCACAGCCCCAGCCGCTGGTCCCGGATGTGCGCGACGAGCTCCTTGCTGGCCCGGAACGCACCCGTGGCGCCGGTGGCAACGTTGGCCACGATGGCGCGGGTATTGTCCAGCAGTTCCGCCGCGGGCATGGCCCGGCTGAACAGGCCCTGCGCCACGGCGTCGGCGCCGCTCATGAGCTCGGCGGTGTAGATCAGGTCCAGGGTCCGGTGCATGCCCAGGCGCTCGGTGAAATACCAGTGCCCGCCCGAATCGAGGGTGGCACCGAGCCTGGCGAACGGTGAGCCGACCTTGGCATTCTCTGCCACGTAGACCACGTCTGTGGCCAGCAGCAGCCCCAGCCCCACGCCGAGGCAGGCGCCCTGGGCAGCGGCGAACGTGGGCGCGGGGAAGGCGCTCATTTTCTTCAGCAGCGGCTGGACGAGCCCGCCGAGGTAGGCCTGCGCGTCATCGCTCTCCGGGGTCACGCCGGCGATGTCACGGCCGGCGCAGAAGGCCCGGCCCTCGCCGCGGAGCAGCAGCGCCCGGACTTCACCGCGCGCGGCGGCGTCAGCGGCGTCGTCGTACGCCCGGGACAAATCCGCGAGCGCCTGCTCGTCGAGGGAGTTCAGCTTGTGCGGGGCGTCGAGGACGACCTCGGCGACGCCGTCGGCGATGGAAAGGGAAATCATGGGGCTCCTTGGATTCGAAAAGGCCTGGACGTCGAAAAACCTTAGACGTCGAAGTCCACCGTGACTTCCGGGGTGGTGGGGTGGGACTGGCAGGTCAGGACGTAGCCCTTGTCGAGCTCATCCTGCTCCAGGGCGTAGTTCTCGTCCATGGTGACGTTGCCGCTGACCACCTTGGCCCGGCAGGTGCCGCAGACGCCGCCGGCACAGGCGAACGGCACATCGGGGCGGACCCGGAGGGCGGCGTTGAGGACGGACTCACGGGCATGGGTGGGGCTGGCCACTTCGCCCTGCAGCCCGTCCAGCTTGAACGTGATCTTGTAGGTTTCCTTGGATTCGTCCGTGACCACGGGCCGGCCAATGTTGCCCTCGGGGCGCTCCGGCTTGCCCGAGGTGAACAGTTCGAAGCGGACGTGCTCCGGGGCGACACCGCGCGCGGCGAGCGTGTCCCGGCAGAGCTGGACGAGTTCGAACGGGCCGCAAAGGAACCATTCGTCAACGTCTTCGGCGTGGATCGCGGTGCCCAGCAGGGCCTGCAGCTTCTCGGCGTCGATCCTGCCGCTGAGCAGCGGCGCGATCCGCTGTTCACGCGAAAGGACGTGGTGCAATGCCAGCCGGGCGGGGTATCTGTCCTTCAGGTCCGCGAGTTCTTCCAGGAACATCACGTCCATGGCGGCCTTGTTGGCGTAGATGAGGTCGAAGCGGGTCTCCGGGTGGGCCGCCAGCAGGGTGCGGGCGATGGCGATCACGGGGGTGATGCCGGAGCCGGCGGCGATCGCCACGAAGGAGCCGGGCTCACCCGCCAACTCTGTTGCCATGTCCTGCGGGTGATTCATCGAGTTCATGACGTTCTGTTCCACGGATTTGCCGTCGCGGCCGTGCTTGGAGACAAAGGCACCCATGGGGCTCATGACGTCCAGGACGTCGCCGGCCTTGAGCTCGGCATTGGCCCACGTGGAGAACAGGCCCCCGAGGTCTTTCTTGATGGCGACGCGGATTTCGCTGCTGCCGTCCGCGAAACTGCGCGGTTCGGCGCAGATCGAGTAGCTGCGGCGGATCTCGTGCGGCTGGCCGTCGGCGTCGGGCAGCGTGGTGCGCAGCGCGACGTACTGGCCCGGCAGGTAGTCGAACTGTCCGGCGAGCTCGGCCGGGACCCCGAACGTCACCTCGATGGCGTCGTCGGTGAGCCGGCGGACCTCGTCCACCGTCAGCGTGTGGAAGGACGCACGACGGCGGCCGGTGACTGCGGCCGACTCCGCGGCGGTCTGGCGGACAACCTTCATGGAGGCACCTGTTCCTTACAAGACTTTGAAGTAGTCGAACGGTTCCTTGCAGTCCTGGCACACGTAGAGGGCCTTGCAGGATGTGGAACCGAAGCGGGTGAGTTCTTTGGTGTTGAGGGATGAGCACTGGGGGCACTTGACGGCGAGCGCGAGCCGGACCGGGCCGGCGTGCCGGGTGGCCGCTGAGTGGCCCGAGGGCGGAGCGATCCCGTACTGCTCCAGCTTGGCCTTGCCGTCCTCGCTCATCCAGTCGGTGGTCCAGGCCGGCGAGAGGACAAGTTCCACCCGGACGCTCGGGTACCCCGCGCGGTGGAAAGCCGTGGTGAGGTCATCCCGGATGGCGTCCATGGCGGGACAGCCGGAGTACGTCGGGGTGATGGTGACCTGGACGGCGGGAACCATCCCGCCGTCGTCAGTGCTTGGTTCCGTCGAGACCTGGACATCGCGAAGGATGCCGAGGTCCGCGATGGTGAGGACCGGGATTTCGGGGTCGCATACTGTGGCAGCCACCGCCCAGGCCTTTTCCCGGGCGGTGTTGCCCTTGGCGGCGTTGCGGCGCTCGGCGGTTTCCGGATCAGAAACAAACATATCCATGGTTTCTACCAGCTGGCTCCGGGGTGCTCGCGGGCGAGCACCTGCATCTCGGCGAGGATGTAGCCGAGGTGTTCGGAGTGCAGACCCCGGCGGCCCCCGCCCGGTGTTGGCTGGACGTTGGGGACCTCGAGCTCCGCTTCGGCCAGGACCTCGCCGGTGAGCCGGTCGAAATCCTCGCGCAGGCTCGACGGCTGGGGCGCGGCGCCGGCTTCGCTGAGGCGTCCGGTGAGTTCGTCGTCGTGGAACAGCTCATCGACGAAAGGCCAGACGACTTTGAACGCGTGGCTCATCCGCTGGCGCGATTCGTCCGTGCCGAGGGCCAGGCGCAGCACCCACTGGGCGCTGTGGTCCCGGTGGTAGTCCACTTCCTTGACCGCCTTGGCGGCGATGCCGGCCAGGGTGGAGTCGGTGGAGGACATCAGCCGGCGGTAGAGCTCGAACTGGTAGTAGCTGACCACGAATTGCCGGGCGATGGTGACGGCGAAGTCCCCGTTCGGCTGCTCGAAGAGCGCCGCGGAGCGGAACTCATGCTCGCTGCGGAAGTAGGCGAGATCGTCTTCGCTGCGGGCTGTGCCGTCCTCTCCGAGAGCGCCGCCGGCGTAGCTGAGGAAGGACCGGGCATGGCCCAGTTCATCCAGAGCGATGTTGCCGAGGGCGACATCCTCTTCGAGCTCCGGGGCGCGGGAGATCCAGTGGCCCAGCCGCTGGGCCAGGATCAGGGCGTCGTCACCCAGGCGCAACGCGAACTCGGCAGCGTCCTCGCTCGGCTTCGCGGAGCCGCGGCTGACGGCGAGGGCAATGTCCTCCGGACGGAGGGCGTTGCCGGGGGTGATGCGGGTGGCGCTGGCCGTGGCCTCGCCGCTACCGCTGGCTCCGGTGACGCCGACGTTGATGTCGCCGTGGCCGGCCGTTTCTTCTGCGGGCAGGGCAGTTTCGGGAGTGGTGCTCACAGGTGCTTCACGCCCTCACTCTTGGTGTAGTACGTGGCGTGGCGGTAGTCCTTGCCCTGGGGGGATTCGAAGAAGGAGCCCTTGGAATCGGGGTCGCTGGAGGCGATGGCGTCGGCCGGAACCACCCAGATGGACACCCCTTCGTTGCGGCGGGTGTAGAGGTCCCGGGCGTTTCGCAGGGCCATGGCCGCGTCGGGCGCGTGTAGCGATCCTGCATGGACGTGGGACAGGCCGCGGCTGGAGCGGACAAATACTTCCCAGATGGGCCAGACGTTTCCTGCTTGGGGCTCTGTTGTCATGCTGCGGATACCTTTTCTGCTTGCTTCTTTGCCTGCTTTTCCGCGTAGGCGGCGGCGGCTTCGCGCACCCAGGCGCCGTTCTGGTGTGCCTCGCGGCGCCGTTCCAGACGCTGGGCGTTGCAGGGGCCGCGGCCGGCCAGGACTTCATGGAATTCAGCCCAGTCCAGCGGCCCGTGCTCCCACTTCTTGGTTTCCTCGTTGAACCGGATGTCCTTGTCCGGAAGCGTCAGGCCGAGGACCTTGACCTGCTCCATCATCATGCCGACAAACCGGTTGCGGAGCTCGTCATTGCTGAATCGCTTGATGTTCCAGGCCATGGACTGCTTGGAGTTGGGCGAATCGTCGTCCGGCGGGCCGAACATCATCAGGGCGGGGGCGTACCAGCGGTTCACCGCTTCCTGCGCCATCTGCTTCTGCTCCGGGGTGCCGTTGGAGAGTTCCAGCAGGATCTCAAAGCCCTGGCGCTGGTGGAAGGACTCTTCCTTGCAGACCCGCACCATGGCCCGGCCGTAGGGGCCGAAAGAGGCGCGGCAGAGCGGCACCTGGTTGGCGATCGCGGCGCCGTCGACCATCCAGCCGATGGCACCCATGTCTGCCCAGGTGCGGGCGGGGTAGTTGAAGATGGAGGAGTACTTGGCCTTGCCGTCCATCAGGTCCTGCATCATCTGATCGCGTGGCTGGCCGAGGGTTTCGGCAGCGGAATACAGGTAGAGTCCGTGGCCGGCCTCGTCCTGGACCTTGGCCATGAGGATGGCCTTACGCTTCAGGCTCGGGGCGCGGGAGATCCAGTTGGCTTCGGGCTGCATGCCAATGATCTCCGAGTGCGCGTGCTGCGAGATCTGGCGCAGGAGCGTTTTGCGGTAGGCCGGGGGCATCCAGTCATGCGGCTCGATCCGGGAATCTTCCGCCATGACCTTGTCGAAGTATGCCTGGCCCTCGGCGTCGCGCCGGGCCGCGTCCTCGGGGCTCGGTTCATGCCGTGCCTGCGATGGCTCGGCGGGCACTGACTGCAGGGTCTGCGATGCCATGGTTGCTCCTAATGATTTCCGATAAATAATTACCGACCGTTCGTTCAGGATATGCGGAAGGCCGGAGATGCGTCAAGGACAGGAATCCGTGCAACGCTGGTTGTATGGATCTGGAGGTGTCGGCCGCGCTCACCATTCCCGCGTCGGAACTCCGCTGGCGGTTCTCGCGGTCGTCCGGGCCCGGCGGCCAGCACGTCAACACCTCGGACAGCCGCGTCGAACTCTCGTGGAATGTCGCGGCCTCGACGGCGCTTTCGGATGGCCAACGGCTGATGCTGGCCACGCGCCTTGAACGGCGCCTCATCACCGGGGTTATCACCGTGACCGCCGCCGATCAGCGCTCTCAGTTGCGCAACCGCGAGATCGCCCTGGCCAAGCTCGCCGGCCTCGTGGCAGAGGGTCTTGCCCCCGAGGCTGCCCGCCGGCGCGCGACCAAACCCACCCGCGGCTCGAACCGTCGACGCCTCGCCGCCAAGGAAAAGCGGGCGGCAACGAAACAGCAACGACGGCGGCCGTCCGCCGAATAGCGCCGTCCAGGCATCCAGTCAGCGGGGAAACGCACGCCGGTGCCCGGGGGAGGATAAGCTCGAACATCACGTCGCCGCTAAGCCTCACGAACCGGAAAAGGAAGCCTTGGAGTCGTCCTCACCCATTCGGATCCTGACCATCTGCACAGGGAACATCTGCCGTTCCCCCGTCGCAGAACGCCTGCTCCGGGCAGGACTTGACCGGATGAAACCCGGCGCCTTCCAGGTAGAGAGTGCCGGCACGCGGGCCATGGTGGGCGAGCCCGTCCAGCCCAGCTCAGCGGACATCATCCGGGCCTATGGCGGAACACCGGAAGGCTTTGCCGCCCGGCAGTTGACGCCGAAGATCCTGCGCGACACCGATCTGGTCCTGACCATGGCCGCACATCACCGCGGCGAAGCGCTGCAGCTGGATGCCTCCGCGCTCCGGCGCACGTTTACCGTCCGTGAGTTCGCGCGCATGCTGAGGGTCCTGGAACAGCGGGGCAGCACGCAGCGGGATGGCACGGCGGATCCGGCCGTGGACCTGGGAAGTTTTTGGCGCGAGTTGCCCGCCCGGGCCGCTGCGGTCCGGCACTTGACGCTTGCCCAGGACGCTTCAGAGGACGACGTCGTGGATCCCTACGGGCGCGGCGAAGGAATGTACCGGCAGATGGAGTACGAGCTTGCGCCCGCGCTCTTCACCATCCTGCGTTTCGCGCGCACTGCAGCTGAGCGGCACAATGGCTGAGCGGCCGTAATAGCCGGGCACTCCCGGAGGAGTTTCGTTCGACGAGCCGGAGCTATGCCGCCAACATCCTGGCCCGGGGTACTGCCGTCGTTTCCACCGGCGCCACTATGCTGAGCTGGCATTCCGTCTGAAGCGGATCAATGGCGGCGGGCAGGTGGTGGGAGGCTGAGCACTCCCGCAGCTGCTCAAGGGCCGCCGGCTCCACCACGGCGTGGCTGACATCCAACACCAGGTGGAGTCCTTCCCTCAGGTGGTTCGCCCGCTTGACCACCACGTACAGGGCCTGGAGGCTTCTTGCCGTCACATGTCCCTGCGCTGCTACTTCTGCCTGACCGCAATCGAGGTCGAGCCTGACAAGAACCCGGAGTTTGTGGTTCAAACGATTCCCCTGTTCGTGCATTTACTGCTTTGGCCGCGACGCTGCGACCGGTTTGGCCGCGACGCTGCGACCGCCCCCAGCCTAGGCAGGGAGTGTGACGCAGGCAACAGTGCGCTTCATATCCGGGAAACCCCGCGTTATCTAGCGCCTTCTTGGGCCAGAAGTGTTGTTGCCGTGCCCGGTGTACTGTAAAGAAGGCCGCCACCGCGCCCACTTTCCGGCGCCTGGCCCCCGGCGCAGCCAGCCTGAGTACGGACAGATAGATTCCGGGCACCGTCCCGGCTGATCAAGAGGAACACATGACGCACCCCTTCGACAGCGCAGACCAAGTCCCCGCGGCCGGATCCAGGGAACGGCGGCCCCTGAAGAAACACCGAGGCCGCAAGGTGCTGATCGCCGTCGCAGTGGTGGTGGCGCTCGTCGCGGTGGTGGCTGGAGGCTACCTCTTCAACCTGGCACGGACCTTCGACTCCGGTACGAGCAAGATTGAGCAGGCCTTCCCCGACGAGTCCACGCGGCCGCAGAAGACAAACTCCGCGATGAATATCCTGGTGATGGGCAGCGACAGCCGCGGCGCCGCCGAGGCTGATGCCGCGGGCGGAACGCCCACAAACCAGCGCGCGGACACGCTGATGCTCATGCACATCCCGGCGGACCGCAAGAACATCTACACCATGTCCATCATGCGCGACCTCTGGGTGGACATTCCCGGGCACGGCGAGGCGAAAATCAACTCGGCGCTGGCTCTTGGCGGTACGCCGTTGATGGTGCAGACCATCGAGTCGATCTTCCAGCAGCGCATCGATCACGTGGCGATGATCGACTTCGAAGGCTTCAAGGGACTCACCGACGCGTTGGGCGGGGTAAGCGTGAACATCAAGGTACCGTTCACCTCGACCGCACTGCCTGGCCAGTCCTTCGCCCCGGGCCAGCACACCTTCGATGGAACCCAAGCCCTGGCCTTCGTGCGCGAACGCCATGCCTACGCCGACGGCGACTACCAGCGGGTCCGCAACCAGCAGGAGTTCCTGCGGGCCATCATCAAGAAATCGATCGCCGGCCAGACGCTGAGCAACCCGATCACCATCAACAACATGGTGGGTGCCGTCTCGCCGTTCGTCACGGTCGACAAAACCTTCGATTCGGGAGCCGTGGCAGGGCTGGGGCTCGAACTCAAGGACATCCGGGCGCAGAACACCGTCATGTTCACCCTGCCGACCGGGGGCATCGGAACGTCCACGGACGGCCAGTCGATCGTGCTGGCCGACCCGGACGCCATCCAACAAATCTCCGCGGCGATGGCCTCTGACACCCTGGGCGAATACATTGCGGCGAACAAGTTCGAGAACGGCAACTAAGCCCGGCCGGGTGAGGCGCCCGGAGAGGCCCTTGGACCCATAGTCCGCGGCCGGGGCGCAGTGGTAGCGTCCGCTTATGGGGAACGCTCCGGAGCCAGCAGCAGCGGCATCCGCGGCGTCCCCGCCCCCTCCCCCGCCCGCCGCTGCAGGCGCCCGCCGCCGGACGATGCTGCTGCTGGGAGTACTGCTCGCGGTCGCCGCCGCGGTGGCCGTCGCGGTCGCGGCGTACGTTCTCCCCGGGGTCCGGCCCGGTAGCCCCGGACCGGCCGGAACCACGGCACCGGCCGCCGCCCCGGCGGCCGCGACCGCGACGCCGGCCAGCCCCACGCCGGCGCCCMGCCCCACGCCCACCCCGGAACCACCCGCCGTCGCCCTCAACATCCTGCTGATCGGGAGCGACAGCCGGGTGAATGAGCGGGCGGCGGCGGCCCGCGGCACCACCTCCGACCAGCGCGGCGACGCCCTTGTGCTGATCCACCTCCCGGCGGACCGGAAGAACGTCTACGGCATCTCGATCATGCGCGACCTCTGGGTAGACATCCCCGGCCACGGAGCCGCGAAGGTGAATGCCGCACTGGAACTGGGCGGAGTGCCGCTGATGACGCGGACGGTGGAGGTGCTGCTGGGTGCCCACATCGACCACACGGTGATGCTGGATTTTCAAGGGTTCGCGGCCATGACGGATGCCCTTGGCGGCGTCGACGTCACCATCAAACAGCCGTTCACCGCCACCGCAGATGACAAGGTGCATTTTCCGGCGGGCGTGAACCACCTTAACGGGCTGCAGGCCCTGGCCTTTGTCCGCGAACGCCATGCCTTCGCGGACGGCGATTACCAGCGGGTCCGGAACCAGCAGACTTTCCTGAAAGCCATGATGGCCAAGATGGCTTCCGAAGGCGGCTTGGCGGACCGCGGCACCGTCCGCAAACTCATCAAAACGGTGCTGCCGCACGTGACCTTGGACGCAAGCTTCACCCTGAAGCCGCTGGAAGACCTCGCCTTCAGCCTGCGGAACACCCCGCCGGGGCGTACCGTGTTCTTCACCCTGCCGACCGCCGGCACCGGGACCAGCCGGGACGGCCAGTCGATTGTACTGAGAGACCCTGCCGCGACCGCCGCGGTCTCCGCCGCACTGCGTTCGGGAACGCTCGCCGGCTACGTCGCGGCCAACAACCTGCAGAACGGCAATTGAGGCGCCGCTCTTCGGTAGATTGGGTCCATGACCCAGACTCCCGCCCAGCCGTCCCCGCAGCCTCCCGTCGCCCGGAAAGTTCCCTCGGTGCGCACCCACCACGGCGACGCATTCGAGGACAACTACGAATGGCTCCGGGACAAGGAGTCCGCAGAGGTCGTGGACCTGCTCAAAGCGGAAAACTCCTACCAGGAGTCCGTGACCGCGCACCAGGAGCCGCTACGCGAAGCGATCTTCCAGGAAATCAAGGGCCGCACCCAGGAAACTGACCTTTCCGTCCCGAACCGCAAGGACGGCTGGTGGTACTTCACCCGCTCCGTCGAGGGCAAGGAGTACGGCATCCACTGCCGCGTGCGCGGCCAGGACACCGGGGACCGCGTCGCGGACTGGACTCCCCCGGCCGTGGAGGCCGGCGTTGTCATCCCCGGCGAGGAAGTCCTCCTCGATGGCAACCTCGAGGCCGAGGGCAAGCCGTTCTTCGCCGTGGGCGGGGCCGCCACGACCATCGACGGCACCCTCTATGCCTATGCCGTGGACAACGCCGGCGACGAGCGCTTCACGCTGCGGATCAAGGACCTCCGCACCGGTGAGCTGCTGCCGGACGTGATCGAGAACGTCTTCTACGGCATCTCCTTCTCCCCCGACGGCAGCCGGATCTTCTACACCGTGGTCGACGACTCGTGGCGGCCGTACCAGGTCAAGTCCCACGTACTCGGCACACCCGTCGGCGAGGACACAGTCGTCTACCAGGAGGACGACGTCGCCATGTGGCTCGGCTTCGAACTCTCGGCCGACCGGCGCCACCTGGTGCTCAGCATCGGCTGCTCCGAGTTCAGCGAGACCCGCCTGCTGCGCTTTGACGATCTCGACGCCGGCCTGCGCACCGTGATCTCCCGCGACGAGCGCATCCTCTACGAGGCCGAGCCGTTCCTGCTGACGGATGCCTCGGGCCGGGGCCAGGAGCGGATCCTGCTCACCCACAACAAGGACGCCATCAATTCCATGGTCTCGCTGGTGGACCCGGCCGAGCTCGCCAAGCCGCTCGCCGAGCAGCACTGGGACACCGTCGTCGCCCATTCCGACCAGGTCCGGGTCAACGGCGCCGGGGTCACGTCGACCCACGCGGTGGTCTCCGTGCGCAAGGACACCATTGAAAGGGTCCAGGTCCTGCCCCTGGCCGGACTGGGCACCCCGGAGCAGGGCGCCGCGGTGGAACCTGCGTTCGCTGAGGAGCTGTATACCGCCGGCGTCGCGGGCTCCGACTACGAGGCGCCCGTGATCCGGATGGGCTATACCTCGTACTTCACCCCGTCGCGGGTCTACGACTTCGTGCTGCCCACCCCGGAGCTCCCGGCCGGTGAACTGCTGCTGCGCAAGGAGAGCCCGGTACTGGGCGGCTACTCGCCGTCGGACTACGTTGCCACCCGGGAGTGGGCGGTGGCCTCCGACGGGACCCGGATTCCGCTCTCGGTCCTCCGCCACGCCTCCGTCCGGAAGGATTCGACGGCGGCCGGCCTGGTGTACGGCTACGGCTCCTACGAAATGAGCATGGATCCGGGCTTCGGGATCCCCCGGCTGTCCCTGCTGGACCGGGGCATCGTGTTCGTGATCGCCCACATCCGCGGCGGCGGCGAGCTGGGCCGGCACTGGTACGACGACGGGAAGAAGCTGCACAAGAAAAACACGTTCACCGACTTCATTGCGGCCACGGACTGGCTCGCCGGTTCCGGCTGGGTGGACCCGGCCCGGATCGCGGCGATGGGCGGCTCCGCCGGCGGCCTGCTGATGGGCGCCGTCGCCAACCTGGCGCCGGAAAAGTACGCAGCGATTGTTGCCGCCGTCCCGTTCGTGGACGCGTTGACCACCATCCTGGACCCGGAGCTGCCGCTCTCGGCGCTGGAGTGGGAGGAGTGGGGCAACCCGATCACCGACCCGGACGTGTACGCGTACATGAAGTCGTACACGCCCTACGAGAACGTCCGCGCCGTGGCGTACCCGAAGATCGCCGCGGTCACCAGCTTCAACGACACCCGCGTGCTCTACGTGGAGCCGGCCAAATGGGTGCAGCGGCTGCGCGAGGTGAACACCGGCAGCGAACCGGTTGTCCTGAAAATCGAGATGGAGGGCGGCCACGGCGGCGCCTCGGGCCGGTACGTGCAGTGGCGCGAACGGGCCTGGGACTACGCGTTCGTCGCCGATTCCCTCGGCGCCACCGAACTGCTGCCCGGAACCGGACTGAAGTAAGAACCCCGTCGGTTGCTCCGTAGCCGCCCTTTTGGACCTCCATTAGGGCAGCTACGGAGCAATCGATGCGCTTTCCGGCCGGTCAGCGGACTTTCCGGAAATAATCCGGGAGCCCGCTACCGCCTATTTGGTCATCATGCTTACTATTTACTGGCATGATGGGCCTTCGACGTGGAACCCGTCCGCTGGGGGCGGGGCGTCGAAGGGCTTTGACCGGGCACTGGGTGCCGGAGATGGAGTTTGTTATGAGCGTTGAGCAGGGAATGACCCCGTTGACTGATGATGAGCTGATGGCGCAGGGCGGCACGGCTCTTCCGGACAAGGAAGTCGCCTCCGTCCTGGACCTGAACGCCGATCTGAATCTGGGGATCAGCGCCGCGGCGCCGATCGACCTCGGCATCGCGGCCAACGCCAACGTGGCGGCCCCGATTGACGCGGCCGCCTCGGCTAACGTGCTGTCCTTCGGGTCCGAATCCCAGGCCCTCGCCGACCAAGGCACCATCATCAACCAAGGCGTCACGGGCGATGCCACGGCAGACTCCACCCAGGACAGTGTCATCGACCAGGGCACCGGCGCAGATGCCGGCACCGCGGCGGCCCCCGCGCCTGCACCCACGCCTGCGGCCACGGATCCGGCCGCGGCTGATCTCGGCGGCGCCGTACCCGCCGGCACGGTACCTGCCGATGCCACCGGCGTCCTGCCGGATGGCACGGCCCCGGACCTGGGCGGCGCGCTGCCGACGGATGTGGGAGCCGCCGCCGGCGCCGCGGGCGCCCTCAGCGGCAACCTGCTCAACGTCGACGTGAACCTGGACGCCAACGCGGGCATCGCGGCACCGATCAATGGTGCGGTGGCCGCCAACGCCAACGTGGCCGCTCCGATCGACGCTGCCGTCGGCGCCAACATCGGCTCAATCGACAGCAACGCGTTCGCCGTCGCCCAGCAGGATGCCATCATCAACCAGGACATCCATGGCGACGCTACGGCGTCGGCTGACCAGCAGTCCGACCTGAAGCAGTAGCACCTAGATGAGCACAGTGCACGGAGGGCCGTCCGGGCAGGACGGCCCTCCCGCCGCGCCTGCCACCGGCGGCGCCACAGCCGACGCCACATCGCCCAGCGCCGACTCCGTCGCCGACTCCGGCGCTGGCGCGCGCAGCGACGCCGCCGGCCCGGCGTCGTCCGTGGCGGTCGCCCTGCAGCCGGTTCCGGTGCGGGCCGCCGGCGTCCAGCTGATCGGCGAGGCGAAAGGGTCCGGTTACAAGGAAGCCCCGTCCCTGGTCCGCCGTGCCGACGGCCAGACCATCCAGCTCACCCGTCTGCTGTACCTGGTGCTCGAGGCGATCGACGGCCAGCGGGGCATCGAAGAAATCGCCGGGCACGCCAGCGACAGTTTCGGACGGCTCGTCAGTGCCGAGAACGTCCGCACGCTGATCACCTCCCAGCTGCTCCCCCTCGGGCTCCTGCAACTGGCGGACGGTTCCGAGCCCGCGGTGAAGAAATCGAATCCGCTGCTGGGCATGCGGTTCCGGTACTCGGTGACCGATCCGGAGCGCACCCGGAAGATCACGGCGCCGTTCGCCACGCTGTTCAACCCCTTGATCGTCGTGGCCGTGACTGCTGCCTTCCTGGCCACGTGCTGGTGGGTGCTGATGGTCAAGGGGCTGGCGTCGGCCACGCATGAGGCCTTCGCCAACCCCGGCTTGGTGCTGCTGATCCTGGTGGTCACGGTGCTCTCGGCCGGTTTCCATGAGTTCGGCCACGCCGCCGCCGCCCGCCGCGGCGGGGCCACCCCCGGCGCCATGGGGACGGGCCTGTACCTGATGTGGCCGGCCTTCTATACCGACGTCACCGATTCCTACCGGCTGGGGCGCGGCGGCCGGATGCGCACGGACCTCGGCGGACTGTACTTCAACGCCATCGTGGCCGTCGCGATCATGGGCATCTGGTGGGCCACCGGCTTCGATGCGCTGCTGTTGGTGGTGGTCACCCAGATCCTGCAGATGGTCCGGCAGCTGATGCCGCTGGTCCGCTTTGACGGCTACCACATCCTGGCCGACGCTACCGGCGTCCCGGACCTGTTCCAGCGGATCAAACCCACGCTGCTCGCCCTGGTGCCGTGGCGGAAGACTGATCCCGAAGCCGGGCTCCTGAAGCCCTGGGCCCGGGCCGTGGTCACCATCTGGGTGTTGGTCACGGTCCCCCTGCTTCTGTTCAGCATGGCCACCATGGTGCTCACCCTGCCGCGCGTCCTGGGCACCGCCTGGGACAACGGCCTGAAGCAGCAGTCCATGCTTTCGCACAGCGTCGCCACCGGGGACGTCGCCGACGCCGCCGTCCGGGTGATCGCGCTCGCCTGCCTCGCGCTGCCGGTGCTGGGCATCTTGTACATCCTGCTGCGCCTGGTCCGCCAGCTGGCCACCGGGCTGTGGCGCAAGACCCGCGGCAAGGCCCTCCAGCGTGCCACCGCCATCGTTGCGATCGCGGCGGTGGCGGCGGGCCTCGCCTGGGCCTGGTGGCCCGGCGCTGACACCTACCGCCCGGTCCAGCCCTACGAGCGCGGCACCCTGGCCGACGCCACCACCGCCGTCTTCCCGGCCACCGCCGCGGCCCGGATGGCCGAGGGCCAGTCAGGAACGACCGTTGCCCTGTGGCCGGAGGGCGCCCGGCGGCCCACACGCGAGGACCCGCAGCTGAGCATGGTCCTGGTACCCCGGCAGTCCGGCACGTCCAACACGGCCGGCCCCGCGACAGCGCCCGCTGCCCCTTCCTGGGTGTTCCCCTTCGACAAGCCGGCCGCTCCGGAGGACGACGGCAACCAGTCGCTCGCGGTCAACACCACTGACGGTTCCGTGGTCTACGACGTCGCCTTCGCCCTGGTCTGGGCCGAGGACGGCGACACCGTGGACACCAGGAATGAGGCCTACGCCTTTGCCAGCTGCGCCGACTGCGCCGCCGTGGCGGTGGGCTTCCAGGTGGTCCTGATTGTGGGCCAGACCGACGTGATCGTTCCGGAAAACCTCTCGGCGTCTGCGAACTACAACTGCGTCCGATGCCTGACCTACGCCCTGGCCAGCCAGCTTGTCTTGACCCTCGACGGGCCCCTGAGCAGCGACGGCATGGCCAGGCTCAACGCGCTGTGGCAGGAGATCGCCGCCTACGGCAAGGACCTGCAGAACCAGCCGCTCTCGGAGATCCAGGGCCGGCTCAGCGCCTACAAGGAACAGATCATGGCGGTCATCAAAGCCGATCCGAACGCCACCCCGGCCGGGTCCGCCGGCACGGCCTCGACGCCGGGGGCCACTCCCGGCGCAACCTCCGGCGCCACGCCTGCCGCCACCACGGGAGCCAGCACCGGCAGCACGCAGGCCCCGTCACCGGACGCGGGCGGGACCACCGCGCCGACCGGTGGTACGGCGTCGCCCGCTCCCGAAACCGGCGCCGGCTCCGGCTCCACAGATCCGGCCTCTCAGCAAACGCCGCAGCCCGCGGCCTCGGCGCCCTCCGATCCCACGGCGCCGGCAGCGGGGACAGCCACGCCCGTGCCGGCGGGAACCACCCCGCCTGCCCCATAGGCGCGCACCCGATTTGGGACCGAATTGACGCAGATGGCCGGAATGAAGTCTTCATTCCGGCCATCTGCGTCAGATCGGTGTCTCCGGATATGTGCTGCCGGGCCTTCCCTTCATCCGCGAGGATGGTGTACACCATTTCCGTGGCCCGTTCGTCCTTGTTGTGCCACTTTCCCACCTGCCGTGATTCCAGGCCCAACCCGGGCCGTTGAACCCGGCACCCGTCACGGAGAGGCACCACGATGAGACTAACGCTGACAGAGTTCATCACATTGGACGGCGTGGCGCAGGGTCCTGGATCGCCCGAGGAGGACACCAGCGACGGCTTCTCACAAGGAGGTTGGTTCGTCCCCCACCTTGACGGGGAATTCATCCAGCAGGCGGCGGACTGGCTGGGTCAGGCGGACGCGTTACTGTTCGGGCGCCGCACCTACGTCAACTTTGCGAGGGACTGGCCGAGAATCACGGACCCTGATGATCCGTTCTCTGAAAGGATGAATGGTTTGCCGAAGTACGTGGCTTCGCAGACCCTGGCGCAGGCTGGTTGGGCGCCGACGACAATCCTGTCCGGCGACGTCCCCGCACAGGTCGCTGAGTTGAAGAGGCAGCCGGGCCGGGAGTTGCAGATCCACGGGAGTGCCCGGCTGGCCCAGTCGCTTCTGGGCGCGGGGCTGATCGACGAACTGAGGCTGGTGATCGCCCCGGTGGTGGTAGGGAACGGCAGGCGGCTGTTCCCGACGGGAGGCGCCCCGGCGGGCCTGCGTTTGGTCCGCAACGAGGCGACGCCGGGCGGACTCGCGATTCTTGTCTACGAGTCGGCAGGGCTTCCGACGTACGGGACCTATGAGCCTGGTTCGTCCCGTGGTTGAGCCTGTCGCTACGCGGCGGGCAACAGCGCCCGCCAGAGGGCTCCAGGCGGACTTGCCCGAACCGTTGGGGTCCGAATTGACGCAGATGGCCGGAATGAGGACTTCATTCCGGCAATCTGCGTCAGATCGGTGTCTCGTTAGGTCAGCGTTCCGTTAGATTGGCGCTTCGCCTTGCCCGAACCGTTGGGGCCCGGTCAGCGGGCCTTCCACTCGTCCGCGAGGATGGCGTACACCACCTCCGTGGCCCATTCGCCCTTGTAGTGCCATTTGTCCACCTGCCGTGATTCCAGGCGCATGCCGAGCCGTTCACAGAGCGCCGCCGAGGCCGTGTTCAGGGCATCGAGCTTGGCGTCGATGCGGTGGAAGCCCAGGTCCTCAAAGCCGAGCTTGAGCAGCGCCCGGGCGGCCTCACTCGCGATGCCCCGGCCCCGCGCCTCCGGGGCCAGGCTCCAGCCGATCTCGGCCTGCCCGCACCCTTCCAGCCATTTCAGCACCACCTCGCCGAGGAGTCCGGGCGAATCCTGGGCCTCGATGGCCAGGGCCACCCAGTCGCCCTCCTTCTCGAACTCGAAGTTGGCGTACCGTCCCACCGTTTCCATCGACTGAGTGTAACTCTTGGCCTCGCGGGGCAGGAACCGGGCGGTTTCCGGGAGCGAGTGGTAGGCGTGGAAGGCTTCGAGGTCGGCGGCTGCAAAGCGCCGCAGCACCAGCCGTTCAGTGCGGATGGGCAGCGGAGGGAGGGGCTTGGGTTCGGTCACATCTCCAACGCTACCCATCAAATGCTCCGTAAGCGCCGTTTTGAGCCGCCACAAGGGCGGCTACGGAGCAACGGATGCCCGGGCGACGACGGCGGCCGTTGCCTCTGCGATCGCCCGCTCCTCGTCGGTGGGAACCACCAGGACCGGCAGGGCCGACGTCGGGGTGGAAATGACGCGGGGTTCCCTGGACCGCTCCCGGTTCAGCCCGGCGTCGAGCTCGACGCCGAGAGCACCGAGCCGCTGCGCCACCAGGTTCCGGAACTGGTGCGAGTTCTCGCCGATCCCGGCCGTGAACACGAGGGCCTTCGCGCCGCCAACGGCCACGTGGTAGCCGCCGATGTACTTCGCGAGCCGGTAGGACGCGACCGCCAGGGCCATGGCCGCCTTGGCGTCGCCGGCTTCCGCGGCCTCCACCACGGAGCGCATGTCGTTGTTTCCGGCCAGGCCCTTGAGCCCGGACTGCCGGTTCAGCATCGAATCCAGGTCCTCGGGTGACCAGCCGTTCCGGCCCAGGAAGACCAGGATGGACGGATCGAGGTCGCCGGAGCGGGTGCCCATGACGAGGCCCTCAAGGGGCGTGAATCCCATGGAGGTGTCGATCGACTGGCCTCCGCGGATGGCCGTGACCGAGGCGCCGTTCCCCAGGTGGGCGATCACGGCGTCGAACTCCTCGACCGGAACATCCATCAGCGCCGCCGCCCGGTGCGCAACGTATTCGTGCGAGGTGCCGTGGAACCCGTAGCGGCGGATCCCGTGGTTCGTGTAGAGCTCGTCCGGGACCGCATAGCGCCAGGCGTGCTCGGGCAGGGTGCGGTGGAAGGCGGTGTCGAACACGGCCACCTGCGGCAGTTCGGGCCACTTCTTCGAGATCGCGCGGATGCCAAGGACGTTGGCGGGATTGTGCAGCGGGGCGAGCGGGTTCAGCCGTTCAATGGCCCGGGTGATCTCGTTGTTGACCAGCACCGGTTCGGCGAAGCGCTCACCGCCGTGGACCACGCGGTGGCCCACGGCATCCAGTACTCGGTCCCCCAAGGCTTCGTGGATGGCCGCATCCACCTGTTCCAGCGCCTCGGCGTGGTCGCGCGGGCCCTCGATCTGGCCGTCGCCCTCTCCGCCGGCACCCATGCCGATCTTCTCGACCAGGCCTTCGGTGAGCACGTTGCCGGCCTCGACGTCGCGCACCTGGTACTTGAGCGAGGACGAGCCGGAGTTGATGACGAGCACGAGCATGGGGCCTCCTAAGCCTTGGCTTCGACGCTACCCTGGGGTGCGCCGTAACTGGCATCACGCCGGAGCCTGGCCGAGCGCTCCGTGGGATCCACTATAAATTGCCGGACGGAATTGCCGGACCAAATTGCCGGAACGCCAGGGCGGCAATCCGTTGCGAAAGCCGGGCCGGGCGCCTAGAGTCGGCGGACCATCTGGACAACTCACGAAGGGGATTTCCATGACTGACGACGCGACCCAGCCGGACAGCACCGGACCGGACAGCACCGGACCGGACAGCACCCAGCCGGAGGGCACCGGACCGGCCAGCGGTTCCGGTAAACCGGATCCCACCGGCGTCGTAGGCGCGAACCCGGCCCTGGACGACACAGGAAAGCTCAAGGCCGCCGAGGTCGGGGAAGCACCCGAGGCCCCCGAGAATCTGGAGGACCTGGATCTCACGCCGGCGGGCCTGGCCGATGAGCCTGCCAAGGAGGAAGACCCCGACAGTCCGGCTGAGCCGGAAAACAGCTGAGCCGGAAAACAGCCGACCGGGAAACAGCTGGCTATGCGCTGGCAGCCGCGGGTGCCGGCTCGGCAGCGGGCTCCACGGACTGGGCCTGGATGGCCGTGATGGCCACGGTGTTGACGATGTCCTCCACCGTGCAGCCGCGCGAGAGGTCGTTGACCGGCTTGCGCAGGCCCTGCAGGACCGGCCCGACGGCGACCGCACCCGAGGACTGCTGCACAGCCTTGTAGGTGTTGTTGCCGGTGTTCAGGTCCGGGAAGATGAACACGGTTGCCTGCCCGGCCACGGACGAGCCCGGCATCTTGGACGCAGCGATGGCGGCGTCCACGGCGGCGTCGTACTGGATGGGCCCCTCCACCGCGAGGTCCGGGCGCCGGCGGCGCACCAGTTCGGTGGCCTCCCGGACCAGGTCCACGGCCCCGCCCGAGCCGGAGCCGCCCGTGGAATAGGAGAGCATCGCGACCCGCGGCTCGACGCCGAACTGCACCGCCGTTTCCGCTGACGCCAGCGCAATGTCCGCGAGCTGCTCCACGTTGGGTTCAGGATTCACGGCACAGTCGCCGTAAACCAGGACCCGGTCCGGCATGAGCATGAGGAACACGGAGGAGATGATCTTGACGCCGGGCCGGGTCTTCACGAATTCCAGTGCCGGGCGGATGGTGTGCGCCGTGGTGTGGGCGGCTCCGGAGACCATCCCGTCCACCACGCCGAGCTGGACCATCATGGTGCCGAAGTAGCTTTCGTCCTGCATGACCTCCAGGGCCTTGGCCAAGTCCACGCCCTTGTGCGCGCGCAGTTCCGCGTACTTGCGGGCGAAATCGCCCCGGAGTTCGGACGAGGCCGGATCCACGATGTTGATGCCGGTGAGATCGACGCCATGGGTGGCTGCGACCTCGCGGACGTCGGCCTCGCGTCCGAGCACGGTGAGTTCGCAGACGTCGCGGCGGTGCAGGATCTCGGCGGCGCGCAGGATCCGCAGTTCCTTGCCCTCCGGCAGGACGATGTGGCGGCGCTGGGATCGGGCCCGCCCGATGAGCTCATGCAGGAACCGCAGCGGGGTCATCCGTTCCGGCCGGGGCAGGTGCAGGCGCTCCAGGAGCTCGGTCTCGTCCACCCGCCGGGCCCAGAGCCCCAGGGCGGAGGCGATCTTGCGGCGGTGCCCGGACCAGATTTCGCTCCGGACCTCGGAGACGCGTTTGGCGGTGACATAGGTGTCGTCGGGAGCAGCGAAGATCGGGAAGGGCGCCTGCGCCAGGAGTGAGTAGATGGTCGGGTCCGGGGCCAGGCCGCCGGTGAGGATCAGGGCCGACGGCACAGGGAACTCCGGCGAGAACGAGGACGCCAGGCAGGCCACGAGCACGTCCGCCCGGTCGCCGGGGACGATCACCAGCGCGCCGTCGTTGAGCACGTGCAGGAAGTTGGCGACGTTCATCGCCGCGACCTTGATCGAACGGACATCGCGTTCCAGGTCCGGAAGGCCGGCCACCTGGCCGAGGCCCAGGGCCGAGGCGACCTCTCCGGTGGTGGGCCGGGCGATGTCATCCAATTCCGGGAAGACGTAGACAGGCCGGCCGGACGCGCCAGGCCTCACGGCGGCGGCAATCGCTTCGAGGTCTTCCGGGTCGGCACGGTTGACCATGATAGCCAGGAGCTCGCAGCGTTCCGCGAGGAGTTCCTTGCGCGCCACCTCGACGGCGTCCGCGGCCTCCGGTGCGGTGAGGCCGCGTGCGCCCACCACCGCCACCACGGGGGCGGCGAGGTTGTTGGCCAGCCGGGCGTTGAGGTCGAACTCGACGGCGGCGTCCTGGCCGGTCAGGTCGGTTCCCTCGACGATCACGACGTCGCAGTGCTGGGACAAGTCGGCGAAGATTTCGACGCACCGGGAGTTGATTTCCTCGCGCTTTCCTTCGGCCAGGAGGCTGCGGACCTCGGCGAAGGTCAGGCCGCCGCGGCAGCGGTCGTCGTCCAGGCCGAAGCGGGACTTCATGACGGCCACCATGGGGTCCGAGGCGGCGTCGGGGCCGTTGACCACGGGCTTGAAGAAGCCGATCCGGTCCGCGTGCCGGTGGAGGGTGTCCGCCAGGCCCAGCGCTACGAGGGACTTGCCGGAGCCCGGGGTGGTCGCGCTGACATAGATTCCTTTGGCCATGCGTCCCAGCATACTTACACCCCTTGACAGCGGGCACCCACATGGGATTACCTAATGAACATTCGGTAAATAAAGCTGGAGGCAACGAAGCATGGCTGAACTGACGATTTCCGGTGACACCCACCCAATCCTGAAGGACGACTATGCCTCCGAATGGATGGGCATCGAAGTTCTCGCACTGGACGACGGACATGCCACGATCCGGATGAGGCTCCGGCAGGAAATGCTCAATGGCTTCGGCATGGCCCACGGCGGAATGATCTTCGCCTTCGGCGATACAGCCTTTGCGCTGGCCTGCAACCCGGCCAGCGCGAAACCCGGCGAAGCCGGGATCGACAGCGGCACCATCACCGTGGCCTCCGGCGTCGACATCAACTTCCTCAAGCCGGCCTTCCGCGGCCAGGTCCTGACCGCCGTCGCCAACCGCCGCGCCAGCACCGGGCGCAGCGGCCTCTACGACGTCCAGATCTACGCCGCCGATCCCGGCGCCGGCGCGGGCACTCCGCAGCAGGCACCCGCCGGATCGGTTCCCACCGCCACGGTCCCGGGCGAACTCCCCGCGGACCCCGCCACCCCTGCGGGCGAACTCATCGCCGAGTTCCGCGGCCGCAGCCGCACCATCTCCAAGAAATAGAAACAGGGACCCACAGATGACCCAAGAAACTGCCGCCGCCACAACTGACGCTGTCCTGGACCGCGAGGAGACCATCTCCCGTGACGAGCTCGAGACGCTTCAGCTCAGCCGCCTGCAGCACACGGTGGCCTACGCCTATGACCGCGTCCCCCTGTACAAGCGCAAGTTCGACGAGGCCGGTGTCCACCCAACGGACTTGCGTGAGCTCTCCGACCTCGCCAAGTTCCCCTTCACCACCAAGGAGGACCTCCGCCTCGAGTACCCCTTCGGCATGTTCGCCGTGCCGCAGCACGAGGTCGCGCGGATCCACGCCAGCTCCGGCACCACGGGCCGCGCCACCGTGGTGGGCTACACAAAGAAGGACCTCGCCGACTGGGCCAAGCTTGTGGCCCGCTCGCTGCGCGCCTCCGGCGTCCGGCCCGGCATGAAGGTCCATAACGCCTACGGTTACGGCCTGTTCACCGGCGGCATGGGCGCCCACGCCGGCGCCGAGGCCCTCGGCTGCACCGTCATCCCGATCTCCGGCGGCCAGACCGAGCGCCAGATCACCCTCATCCAGGATTTCAAGCCCGACGCCATCCTGGCCACCCCCACGTACCTGCTGACGATTGCCGACGCCATGATCAAGCAGGGCATCGACCCGGCCTCCACCTCCCTGAAGTACGCGGTCCTGGGCGCCGAGCCGTGGACCGAGGAAATGCGGCACGAGCTCGAGGTGACCATGAACCTCAAGGCCTGCGACATCTACGGCCTCTCCGAGGTCATGGGCCCGGGCGTCGCCGGCGAAGCCGTGGAAACGCAGGACGGCAGCCACATCTGGGAGGACCACTTCCGGCCCGAGATCATCGACGCCTTCGACCCCACGGTAGTGCTGGGCGACGGCGAGCCGGGCGAGCTCGTTTTCACCTCGCTCACCAAGGAAGCGCTGCCGATCATCCGGTACCGCACCAAGGACCTCACCCGGCTGCTGCCGGGCACCGCTCGTCCGGCACACCGCCGCATGGGCCGCATCACCGGCCGCAGCGACGACATGATCATCCTGCGCGGGGTGAACCTGTTCCCGTCCCAGATCGAGGAGATCGCCCTGCGCATCCCCGAGCTCAGCCCGCACTTCCAGCTGGAGCTGACCCGGCCCGAGGGACAGCGCATGGACCAGCTGACCGTGAAGATCGAGCGCCGCGACGCCGTCACGGTTAAGGGCGCCACGGACGCCGCCAAGGTCCTGCAGCAGCAGATCAAGATCCACGTCGGCTCCTCCTGCACAGTCGACGTCGTCGAGCCCGGCTCCTTGGAGCGGTCCAACGGCAAGCTGCGGCGGATCTACGACATGCGCCCCAAGGGCTGAATGAGCACCCGATCGTGAGAAACTAGCCACTATGCCCAGCACAGCAACCACCACCAAGCGCGGCCGCCCCGGCTATGACCAGCAGTCCGTGCTGGTCATCGCCGTCGACGTCTTCAACCGCCACGGCTACGATGCCACCTCGATGGGTATCCTCGCCGAGAACCTGGGCATTTCCAAGTCCGCGATCTATCACCACGTACCGTCCAAGGGCGACCTGCTGAAGCTCGCCCTGGACCACGCCCTGGGCGGGCTCGAGGCGATCCTGGACCAGCCCGGGGCAACTTCCGGGTCGGCAGATGCCCGGCTGGAGTTCGTGGTCCGCCAGACCATCTCGGTGCTGGTGGAGCGGCTGCCCTTCGTGACGCTGCTGCTGCGCCTGCGCGGGAACACGGAGATCGAGCGGGATGCGCTGGAACGGCGCCGCACCTTCGACCACAAGGTCGCCGCACTGATTTCCGAGGCCCGGGATGAGGGCTCGCTCCGCCAGGACATTGACCCCCGTACCGTCACCCGGCTGCTGTTCGGCACTATCAACTCGATCGTCGAGTGGTACAAGCCGGGCGGCTCGCTGTCCCCGGAGAAGCTGGCCGACGACGTCATCACCATGGCGTTCCACGGCCTTCACGTCCCCCGCTGACCGCCCGCCGGCCGGCAGGTGGCCGGGCCAGTCGTTGACGGCAGGATAACGGACGCCCACCCTGTAGTCATGGCCACGAAGATCTCTGATGTCCTCTTCAGCACGTTCCCTGATTTGCGTTATCAGCCCACCGCAAAAAGGGTCCGTGCCATGTCGGGCGGGCGGGCCGTCGTCGACACCCTGGGCGCGCTCCTGGTGTGGGAGCCGAAACGCGTCACCCCCATCTACGCCGTTTCCGAAGGTGACCTCCGGGCCTTACTCGCGCCGCCGGGGCGGCAGGCGGGCGACGTCCCGGAACACGGCTTCAGGATGGGCCGGGAGGGGCCGCCGGCACTGGATCCGCGCACGGCGTTCGGCAGGCACACGGCGGCCGGTGAGGAGCTCGACGTCGTCACCTCCCATGCGAGGCTGCCGCGCGCTGCCTTCCGGCCGGCGGACCCCGACCTCGCCGGCTATGTGGTGCTGGATTTCACCGCTTTCGACTGGCTCGAGGACGACGAGGAGATCATCGGCCATCCACGTGATCCGTTCCACCGCGTGGACATCCGGGCGTCCTCGCTCACCGTTGAGGTTGGGATCGACGGCGTAACGCTCGCCACGACGAACGGCGCGCAGCTGCTCTACGAAACCATGCTGCCGGCGCGCTACTACATTCCGCCGTCGGATGTGCGGCTGGATCTGATGGAGGAGAGCCCCAAGCGGACCGTCTGCCCGTACAAAGGCCAGGCGAGCTACTGGAGCTACCCGGGTTCCGCGCGGGGCAGGAACGTCGCGTGGAGCTACGACCGGCGGTTCCTCGACGCCGCCCAGATCCACGGACTTGTCAGTTTCTTCAATGAAAGAGTGGACATCACGGTGGACGGCGTCCGGCAGGAGCGCCCCGTCACGCCATGGTCCCGCCCGGACGGACCCGGGGCACCGGCGGTGTGAACCGCAGCGCTTTTGTTCTCTTTCACCCGCATTGGGTGACGACTGCCCCCGGCTGGAAGCGCTAGCTTGGAGAACATCTGAAGGACCACCTCTATCGCTTGTGAGACCTCACTAAAGGCTCCCCGCCGTCTGGCGGAAGGAGGAGGGATGATGTTCTGCCCGTTGATCACCGGTGACCCGCGGTGTTGCCGGCCGGGCACGCCGCCCCGAGCTGGAAGAAGGACATTCGGGGTCACCCGAATCGTCACAGTCGCGCCGGGTTGCCGAAAATGAGCGAGCCTGCAGCATCGCCGCCCAGTTTCGATCCGGCCGTCGTAATTCGTTCCAGGGCGTACATCTCTGCGCTCGTGCTGGCAGCGGTCCTGGGCGTTCCCATCTCGGTCATTGCGTACGGCTTTCTCGCTTTGGTCGCGGCGGTCCAGCAGTACATCTTCGTCGGGTTGCCGGAACAAGTCCTCGGGGGTCCCGCTCCTGCCTGGTGGCCTGTTCCGTGGTTGGTGCTGTGTGGGCTGTTGACGGCGTTGACCATCCGGTATCTGCCGGGAACCGGGGGCCACTCACCGGCTTTCGGCTTCAAGACGGGCGGCGGTCCGCCCAGCGGCCGGGAGCTCGTGGGCATCATTCTCGCGGCGCTGACCACGCTCAGCCTCGGTGCAGTGCTCGGGCCGGAGGGGCCGCTGATCGCGATCGGTGGCGGCCTCGGGGCGCTGGCGGTGCACCTGGCGAAGAAGGACGCCCCGCCGATGGCCCTGACGATCATGGCGTCGGCCGGCAGCTTCGCAGCGATCAGTACCCTCCTCGGATCCCCCGTGCTCGGTGCATTCCTGATCATGGAGGCCGCCGGAATCGGGGGAATGACGCTGAGCCTGATGGCCCTGCCCGGACTGCTCGCATCCGGCGTCGGGGCGCTGGTATTCGTCGGCCTGGACGGCTGGACCGGGCTGGGCAGCTTCTCGCTGGCGCTGCCCGTCGTGCCGCCTGCGGTGCCGCCAACCCTGGCGACGCTGGGCTGGGCAGTCGTCATGGGCGCGGTCGGCGCGCTGTTGGGATGGTTGATCCGCTGGGTCGGGCTCTCGCTTCGTCCGCTCGTGCACCTGAACCGGGTGTTGGTGACCTCTGGGCTCGGCCTGCTGATCGGTCTTGCCGCGATGGCCTACCAGTTGATCTCTGGGAACAGCTTCACGCAGGTCTTGTTCTCGGGGCAGGACGCCCTTCCGGATCTGGTCGAACACGCCACGGACTACTCGCTTGCTGTGCTCCTGCTGCTGATTGCTTGTAAGGCCTTGGCCTACGGGATCTCGCTGAGCGCCTTTCGTGGTGGGCCGGTGTTCCCGTCGATGTTCATCGGTGCTGCGCTCGGTATTGCCGCGAGTGGGTTGCCCGGAATGAATCTCGCGGCAGGACTCGGCATGGGCATGGGAGCCATGTGCGCAGCCATGCTGCGGCTGCCGTTGACGTCGACGCTGCTGGCCACGCTGCTGCTGGGAGTGGACGGTGTGGCGGTAACACCGCAGGTGGTGGTGGCTGTGGCGGTGGCCTTCGTGATCACCAACGTGCTCCCGGTCCCGGGCCCGAAAGCACCCGTGGCGCCTGGCGACGCCGGCAGGGTCCACCATCGGGCTCCCTCAAGGGCCGACCATGACTGAGATCTCGAGCGCGGTCCGTTCGACCGTACGGGACCGCTGGATCGCCTGGTTGTTCATCATCGGTTCGAGCCTGTTCGCCCTGGGGGCGGTGCCGTCATACGCCGAGGCCGTGGGATTGCGCTTGTGTGCGCTCACCTTCTTCGTCGGTTCGCTGTTCTTCACCTCTGCGTCGTTCCTGCAGTACCGCGAAGCCGTTGACGCGCTCCCGGCCCTGGGGGCCACGCGGCGCCATTCGTTTTGGGTATGGGCGCCGCGGAATCTCGGCTGGCTCGCCTGCGCGGTTCAACTTGCCGGCACGCTGTGGTTCAACTGGAGTACGGGAAACGCAGTGCGGGACAATCTCAGCGCGGCGCTGACCGAGCAGCGGGTGTGGCGACCCGATGCCCTGGGGTCAGTCGCCTTCCTCGTTGCCAGCGGTGTGGCATTGCGGGATGCCGGTCGCGGCGTCATTGCCGGCCGGCCCCGGCCTCGGGGGTGGAAGATCGGTGTGATCAACCTGGCCGGCTCTGTTGCGTTCGGCATCTCGGCCGTCGCGGCCTTCGTCATACCGTCGAGCGGCGATGTCTGGAACGCCGAGCTGTCCAATCTCGGCACCCTCGTGGGAGCCCTGTGCTTCCTCACCGGCGCGATTCTGATGCTGAGTCCGGAATCCACCGACGCCTCGTCTCCTGCAAGCCGTGGAGCTCATCCGTAACCCCCTTTCAACAGTCTCTTTAGGAGAAGTGATGTCAATAAATTCCCAGCCGGCGGACGCCGACGTGGCACTGTTCGGCAACCGATTTGTCACCCAGGAGGTTCCGAGCCGGGAGTTCCCGGAGACCGGCATTCCTGCTGAGGACGCTTTGCGGCTGGTGTCGGAGGACCTGGCGCTGGAGGGTGATCCGGCCCGCAACCTGGCGACCTTCGTAACGACATGGATGGAGCCGCAGGCCCAGCAGATCATCGCAGCGAACCTGCACCGCAATTTCATCGACCACGCCGAATATCCCCGCACGGCCGAAATCGAGCAGCGCTGCATTCGGATGCTCGCAGACCTTTTCCACGCTCCCGGCGAGACGACGGGCGCCCGGACCCAGGGATCGTCCGAGGCGATCATGCTCGGCGGCCTGTCCCTGAAGTGGAACTGGCGCAAACGCCGCGAGGCCGCCGGCGCATCGACCTCGAGCCCTAACCTGGTGTTCGGCGGCGACGTGCATGTTGTGTGGGAGAAGTTCTGCCGCTACTTCGACGTCGAGCCGCGGATCGTGCCCCTGCAGCCGGGGAAGTACACGATCGGCCCGGAGGACGTGCAGGCCCATATCGATGAGAACACCATCGGCGTCGCAGCCGTGCTGGGCACGACGTTCACCGGGCACAAAGACGACATCGTCGGCATCAACGACCTGCTGGTCCGGCTCAAGGGTGAGCGGGGCCTTGATGTGCCGCTGCACGTGGACGGGGCCAGTGGGGGGTTTGTCTGGCCCTTCCTGTACCCGGACTCCGAGTGGGACTTCCGGCTCGAGCAGGTCCGCTCGATCAATGTCTCCGGGCACAAGTTCGGACTGGTCTATCCCGGCATCGGCTGGCTGATCTTCCGGGAGAAGGCCGACCTGGCCAAGGACCTTGTTTTTGAGGAGAACTACCTCGGCAAGACCGACTCGACGTTCACCCTGAACTTCTCCACCGGCTCGTCGATGGTTCTCGCCCAGTACTACAACTTCGTGCGCTATGGCCGCGCCGGCTACACCTACATCATGCAGAACATGCAGACCAACGCCCGCGCCCTCGCCGAGAAGTTGGAGGCCATGGGCCGGTTCGAGATCATCGGCCCCGACGAGGAGCAGCTTCCCCTGGTTGCGTTCCGGCTCGCCGGCGACCCCGGTTACGACGAGTTCGACATTGCCTGGCAGCTCTCGGCCGAACGCGGCTGGATGGTGCCGGCCTACACCCTGCCGCCGAACGCCCAGGACGTGACGATCATGCGTGCGCTTGTCAAGGAAACGATGAGCCGCGAGCACGTCGACACGCTCGCCCGGGATATCGAGGAGGCGTGCTCAACACTGGCAAAGAAGGGCGGAGCGCACGAATCCGAACGCAAGAAGATCGTCACCGGACCCGGGCATTGACCGGGTGGCGCCAACAATGAGCACGGTGGAGGAACGGCCGGTCATTTCTTCTCCCTGACTGCGGCCGCTGCCGTTTCGCGCTGGGTGGCGGCCCAGCTGGCGAGGACTTTCAGGGCGTCCTCGGAGGGTGTCCCGGGATCTGCCGTGTAGACGTTGATGCGCAGTCCTGGGTCCGCGGGCAGTTCCAGTGCTTCGAAGCTCAGGTCCAGGTCCCCCACGATCGGGTGGTGGAGCCGTTTGCGGCCGGTGCGGTGGTACTTCACGTCGTGCCTCGCCCACCGGGTGCGGAACTCCTCGCTGCGGGTCGAAAGCTCTCCGATCAGGTCCGTGAGGTCCCTGTCGTAGGGGTTTTTCCCGGCGGTGGACCTCAGGACCGCGACGATGTCGTCCGCGCTGCGTTCCCAATCGGCGAAGAACTCCCGCGCTTTCGGGTTCAGGAAGGTGAACCGTGCACTGTTCGGCGGAGTCACCTGCTCAGCCATCATGTCCAGGTAGAGCGCACGGCCGAGTTCGTTGGCGGCAAGGACATCCCCGCGGTCGTTGCGGACCCAGGCCGGCGCCGTCGTGATCGCATCAATGACGCGTTGCACGCTCGGCCGCACCGTCTGTGGGCTGCGCTTTCGCCGCACCCGGGGAGCGGCCGTGGCCGCGCGGGCCAGGTCAAAAAGGTGGGCCGTCTCGGCGTCGTCAAGCTTCAGTGCACGGCAGAGGGCTTCAAGGACGCTGTCCGAGGCGCCGGAGAGGTTTCCGCGCTCAAGGCGTATGTAGTAATCGATGCTCATCCCGGCGAGCATCGCGACTTCCTCGCGGCGCAGCCCGGTAACGCGGCGGTTTCCGCCGTAGACAGGGAGGCCGGCCTCCTCCGGCGTGATCCTGGCACGGCGGGAGGTCAGGAACTTCCGCACGTCGTCGCTGTGTGTCATGGCCCCCACGCTACCCGCGGCCAATGCGACGAGGGAGGCACTGGCATTACCCGGAACGACCGTGACTCCCCGCCATTGGGAAATCACGGTTCCATGGAAAACATGAATCCTGCACCCGCAACTACTGCCCACCCGGCGGCGATCCTGGCGATCATCCTCGCCAGCTACTTCATGATCCTGCTGGACAACTCGGTCATCTTCACGGCCCTGCCGAGCCTGCAGGCCGATCTCCAGCTGGGCACCGGGGAGCTTTCCTGGGTCCAGGACGCGTACACGCTGGTCTTCGGCGGCCTGCTGCTTCTCGGCGCCCGGGCCGGCGACCTCCTGGCCGAGGCCGCCCGCTGACCTGTCTACATCCGAAAAGGGGGTACTCACGTGCCCTCCCACAATCCCGCACACCTGAATACCGTGAAAGGCATGCACATGGAACTTACTCTCAATAACGGCGTCACGATGCCCGCCCTCGGACTGGGCGTCTTCCAAAGCGCGCCGGAGCAAACGACGGCGGCCGTCGAAGCGGCGCTGGCGGCCGGCTACCGGCACATCGACACTGCCGCGGCGTACGGCAACGAGCGGGAGGTCGGTGAGGGCATCCGCAACTCGGGCCTGGACCGTTCCGACGTGTTCATCGAGACCAAAGTCTGGGTCAGCGACTACGGCTACGACCAGACGTTGCACGCCTGGGAAAAGGCGACAGGCAAGCTCGGCGTCGACTACCTGGACCTGTTCATCCTGCATCAGCCCGCCCCCGACCGCTTCGAAAGAACCGTCGGCGCGTACAAGGCCCTGGAGACCCTGCTTGCTGACGGGCGCGTCCGGGCGATCGGTGTCAGCAACTTCATGCCGCACCACCTGGAGCTGCTGCTGGCGGCCACAGACGTCGTCCCGGCGGTGAACCAGATTGAGCTGCACCCGCACTTCGCCCAGCCGGCCGTCCAGGCAACGGACACCGAACACGGCATCCTTACCCAGGCGTGGTCACCGATCGGCGGCATCACTTTTTACCCCGGATGGGGCGAGAAGCGCAGGAACGTGATGGAAGACCCGACGATCGCCGGCATCGGACAAACACACGGAAAGAGCCCCGCCCAGGTCATGATCCGCTGGCACCTGCAGCAGGGCCGCTCAGCCATCCCGAAGTCGACCAACCCTGCACGCATCGCCGAGAACTTCGACGTCTTCGACTTCGAACTCGGCGCCGACGAACTCGCCGCCATCGACGCCCTCGACACCGGCGTTCGCAACGGACCGGACCCCGACGAGGCCCGCGAAGAGCGTTTCGCCATGGTCATCCCCGAAGCCTGAGACAGAGAGAAGCCACCCATGAAATATCGCCCCCTTGGCCGCACAGGCGTGCAGGTCAGTCCCCTATGCCTCGGCGCGATGATGTTCGGCCCCTGGGGCAACAACGACACCGCGGACTCCATTCGAATCATCCACCGCGCCCTCGACGCGGGCATTAACTTCATCGACACCGCCGATGTCTACTCCGGCGGGGCATCCGAGGAAATCGTCGGGCAGGCACTGGAGGGCCGGCGTGAGGACGTGTTCCTCGCCACGAAGTTCTTCATGCCCATGAGCGAAGACGATCCCAACCAGCGGGGTGGATCCCGCCGCTGGATCATGCGGGCGGTGCAAGACTCCCTACGCCGCTTGAACACCGACTACATCGACCTCTACCAGGTGCACCGGCCCAGCCCGGATACCGACGTCGAGGAGACTCTCGGCGCCCTCACTGATCTGGTCCGCCAGGGGAAGGTGCGGTACATCGGCTCCTCGTCGTATTCCGGGTCGCAGATCGTGGAAGCCCAGTGGGCATCCCGGGAACGCAACCTGGAGCGGTTTGTCACCGAGCAGCCGCCGTACTCGATCCTGGTCCGCGGCATCGAGGAGGACATCCTTCCCACGGTGCAACGCCACGGCATGGGAACCCTCACCTACAGCCCGCTCAGCGGCGGCTGGCTCTCCGGGCGCTGGCGTAAAAATGCAGCCTCCGCGCCCACCTCAACCGCGCGCCCGAACGCCCGGTTCGACATGACGAGCCCGGCCAACCAGAGCAAGCTCGACATCGTCGAAGAACTCGCCCGCCTCGCTGAACAAGCCGGGCTGACGCTCATCGAACTGGCCATCGGGTTCGTGATCAACCACCCCGCCGTCACGGCCGCCATCGTGGGACCGCGCACCATGGAACAGCTCGAGTCCTACCTGCCAGCCGCCGACATCACTCTGTCTGCCGACGTGCTGGACCGCATCGACCAGCTCGTCGCACCCGGCGTTACCGTCAACCCCGAGGACAACAGCTACGGAGCCCACGCACTCACGGCGCAGTCACGGCGTCGGACGACCCCGTGACCGCCGCGGCAGTAGAGGCCCTGCATGAAGCCCTGTGCGATGCGATGGTCGCCGGGGACCTGGCGGAGCTGGACAGCATCCTCGCCGACGACTTCACGCTGACGCACATGACCGGATATGTGCAGTCGAAGGCGGAATGGTTGGACGCCCTCGAATCCGGCCAGATGCAGTACCACCGGATGGAAACAGTCGAGGCCACCCTCAACGCGGAGGGGACCACTCCCGGTTTGACTGCCCGCACACTCTCCGACGCCACGATCTGGGGATCCCGGTCCACGTGGCGCCTGACGCTGCGTTCCTGGTTCGAGCCCCGCGGCGACGGCTGGGTCATAGCACGCACGGTCGCATCAACCTGGTAACTGCTGGACACCGCCAGCCCGTCCTACGGGCGGGTGCATCAGAAAACAAACATCGAGCAGATCGAGCTTCCACTGAAAGAAGGAACATTATGACTGACCAACCCAAGCAGGTCGGCGGAGGCCGGAACATGTTCGGAGACTTCGCCCCGAAGCTCGCCGGGCTCACCGACGACGTCCTCTTCGCGGACGTCTGGAACCGCCCGGAGCTTCCTGCCCGGGACCGCAGCCTTATCACCGTCGCCGTACTCACGGCCGGCGGCAACACCCAACAGCTCGGCTTCCACCTTGGCCGCGCCGTCGAGAACGCCGTCACCCGGGAAGAACTCATCGAAGCCATCACCCACGTCACGCTCTACGCAGGCTGGCCCAAGGGCATGGCCGCCATGGGCGTCGCCAAGCAACTCTTCACCGAGAGCAAGTAAGGATCACCATGAACATCGAACCTACTGTCCCCACGTCGAAGAACCCGCCGGCCCGGTTCGCCGGTGACGTCTGGCTCGATCCGATCGCGCTCCCGCACGAGCCGGATCAGACGATGGTGGTCGCGACCGTCCGATTCGCGCCCGGAGCCCGCACCGCCTGGCACTCCCACGAACACGGCCAGTACCTCCGCGTCACCCAGGGCGTGGGCCGCTTCGGCACCCGGGACGGCAAGATCATCGAGGTCCACCCCGGCCAGACGCTCTACACGCCGCCCGGCGAGGAGCACTGGCACTCGGCTGCCCCTGGCTGCTTCATGGAACATATCGCCATGCTCCAGAACGGCGAGGACCCCGCGGCGACCACCACCTGGGGCGAGCACATCACCGACGACGAGTACAACGGAAGCTGACCAGCCCGCAGGCCACTGGCGACGCACCCTGGATGACCACAGGCAACAGAAAGGGCGCCCCGCTGAGCCGGAGCGCCCGAAAACTCGCCGTTGCCCGCCGTTTAGAGCTGGTAATCAGCTGCCGTGGTGATGTTCTCGTGGACGCACAGAATATTGTGCTCGGAGTCCATGAACCAGGCGCACTTCTCTGAATCTGTTGTACAAATGTGGTTCTCGGTCTTGAGATCCGGGCGATCGTAGTCCTGGAACATGACGCCCTTGGCTTCCATTTCCTGGACGGTGCGTTCGATCTCGCTAACTTCGAAGCTCAGGGTGGTGTGCTCTGAGTGCTTTCCATCCTTGACTGGCATCAGCTGCAGCATTGGGCCGCCTTCTGAGCCGAACAATTCGCTTCCGTCATCTGCCACGCCACGGTGCGGGAGCCCCAAAGTGTCCGCGTAGAAATGCCGGGCACGCGCTGCATCATCAACTGGCAGGACTGTTGTGGCTTTATTGAGTACTAGGGTCATTTCGCCACCTCCTACGAGCAAGATTTTACGCCGGAGCGGGATGGAAAGAGCCCTCCAATTGCTCCCTGCACGGGCGAAGCCTGCCCCTGCCCCTCCCCGGTTGCACTATCACTTGGGGCGGCCATCTCGACCTTTTGGCGGCCACAAGCGATAGCGCTACGGGAGGTAAGGCGGGAGTGAGCGGGACGGGCTACTTCTCGACGAGGGTCAGGACGTCGTAGGTCGCCACGATTTCATCGTTCTGGTTGGTCAGAACGGCGTCCCAGGCCACCTCGCCGTATTCGTCCGTCTCGCGCGGGGTGATCTTCTTGGCCGTCAGAGTCACCCGGATGGAATCGCCCGCGGCCACCGGGGTGATGAACCGCAGGTTCTCCAGGCCGTAGTTCGCCAGCACGGGGCCCGGAGCGGGCTCCACGAACAGCCCGGCGCCCCAGGCCAGCAGCAGGTAGCCGTGCGCGACGATGCCCGGGAAGAACGGGTTCGCCTCGGCGGCCTCCTGGTTGGTGTGGGCATAGAAGGTGTCGCCGGTGGAGTTGGCGAACTTGGTGATCTCGTCCAGGGTCACTTCGCGCAGCTCCGAGCGGATGGCGTCGCCGATGTGCAGCGTGGCCAGGGATTTCCGGAACGGGTGCTGGCCCTCGGTCTCGAGCGTGAAGTTGCGGTCCGCGCCGGTGTGCCACACGCCGGTGACGGCGGTGAGCATGTTCGGCGAACCCTGGATGGCGGTGCGCTGCATGTGGTGCATGACCGAGCGGATGCCGCCGAGCTCTTCGCCGCCGCCGGCGCGGCCGGGACCGCCGTGGACCAGGTGCGGGACCGGGGAGCCGTGGCCGGTGGAGCTGCGGGCGTCCTCGCGGTTGAGCATGAGCACACGGCCGTGGTGGGCCGCGATGCCGGTGACCAGCTGCTGGGCCACGGCGGGATCGTTCGTGCAGACCGAGGCGACCAGCGAGCCGCCGCCGCGGGCGGCGAGGCGGACGGCGTCGGCCAGGTCCGTGTAGCCGATCACCGAGGACACCGGGCCGAAGGCCTCGAGCGAGTGGACCTCCTCGGCCTCCGGGTTGGCCCAGCTCAGCAGGACCGGGGACATGAAGGCGCCGCCGTCGACGACGCCGATGCTGCCGTCCGCGCTGGTGACCTTGGGCGCATCGAGCGTGCCGTAGGCGAGCTCCCCGCCGGCGTCGAGCATGGACTGGACCGCGGCGCGCACGTCGGCGAGCTGCTCGAGGGAGGCCAGGGCGCCCATGGTGACGCCCTCGGCGCGGGGGTCGCCGAGCACCACGCGTTCGCGGATGCGGTCCCCCACGGCTGCGGTGACGTCGGCAACGAGTTCCTGCGGCACAATCGCGCGGCGGATTGAGGTGCATTTCTGGCCGGCCTTGGCGGTCATCTCGGTGACGAGGGACTTGATGAAGGCGTCGAATTCAGGTGTGCCCTTGACGGCGTCCGGACCCAGGATCGCGGCGTTGAGCGAGTCGGTCTCGGAGGTGAAGCGGACCCCGCCCTTGACCACATTGGGGTGGGACTTGAGCGTGTTGGCGGTCGAGGCGGAGCCGGTGAAAGCCACGAGGTCGCGGTAGTCCAGGTGGTCCAGCAGGGTGCGGACGGAGCCGGAAATCAGCTGCAGCGAGCCGGTGGGCAGGATGCCGGATTCGTCGATCGCTTTGACCACGGCCGCGGCCACGTACCCGGTGGGGGTGGCGGGCTTGACGATGGTGGGGACGCCGGCGAGGAAGGCCGGCGCAAGCTTCTCCAGCATGCCCCAGACCGGGAAGTTGAAGGCGTTGATCTGCACGGCGACGCCGGGGATGCGGGTGTAGATGTGCTCGCCGGCGAACGAGCCGTCGCGGGACAGCACCTCCATGGGGCCATCCACCACCACCTGGGAGTTGGGCAGCTCCCGGCGGCCCTTGGACCCGAAGGTGAACAGGACGCCGATGCCGCCGTCGATGTCGATCATGGAGTCGATCTTGGTGGCGCCGGTCTGCGCCGAAAGCGCGTAGAACTCCTCGCGGCGGCCATTGAGGTACTGCGCCAGCTCCTTGAGCTTGAGCGCGCGCTGGTGGAAGGTCAGCGTGCCAAGTTCCGCCTGGCCGGTGGTGCGGCCATAATCCACGACGGCGGCGAGGTCAAGCCCCTCGGTGCTCACCTTCGCCAGGAGCTCGCCGGTGCTGGCGTCCAGTACCGGCGCCGCGCCGGCGGCGGAGGTGGCGTCGGGAGTCCACCAGGAACCCCGGATGAAACTGGGAACGATCTCGACAGTGTCTACTGTGGGTGCGGCTGTGGTGGTCATCGTTGACGGGTCCTTCCAACGGGGGAGCAAGATCAACACGGCCGGAACATTACTGACCGTCCGTTCGGTAATATGATCTACAGTACATGAATGAGGCCTGCCGCACACTAGCCGCGGCGGCACCGACCGTCCGGGCCCCGGCCGGGCGGCAACAAAGGAGACGCTATGACGCCCGAGACCGGCAGCACCGACTTGTGGAAGATCACCCTTGGGGAACTCGACGAGAAGATGGGCGTGAAGATCGTCGAGGAGTCCGTGGACCGCGTGGTGGCGACCATGCCGGTGGAGGGCAACCGGCAATCGTTCGGGCTCCTGCACGGCGGCGCCTCACTGGCCGTGGGCGAGGCCGTGGGATCCTGGGCCGCCGTCATCCACGCCAGCACCTTGGGCAAGACGGCGGTGGGCGTCGACGTCTCGGCCACGCACCACAAGTCGGCCCGCGAGGGGCTGATCACGATCACGGCAACCCCCATCCATCTGGGCGGCACCCTGACCACCCACGAGGTGCTGATCACTAACGAGGCCGGCCAGCGGATCTGCACGCTGCGGATCACCAACCTGCTGCTGGACCGCAAGGCCTGAGTACCGAGTTCGCAGCTCGCGGCCTGGGCCCCGCCCCTCGAGGTCGCCGGAACCGTGCGGGTTCGCCGTATCTTTCCGGCGACCCCGCAGCGTTCCGGCGAGCTGGGGCCTTAGCGGCTGAGCAGCCGGGCCTGAGCACCCGCCTACACCGGACTCCGCCGGCGATGTAGGGCCGATGGACCCGGAAGGCCCGCTGCCCCGGCTGTTAGCGTGGAAGTGCTGAGTCGCCCGGCACCGCTGGGTATCACCGGTCTCACCGGAAGGGATCCACCATGCTCTCAGACACCTCACTTCCCGTCATCCAGGCAACGCTTCCCGTGGTTGGCGAGCACATCGAGGAGATCGCCAAGCGCTTCTACAAACATATGTTCGAGGCGCAGCCGGATCTCCTGGACGGGCTGTTCAACCGGGGAAACCAGGCGGACGGCCGCCAGCAGCAGGCACTCGCCGGATCCATCGCGGCATTCGCTGGCATGCTCGTGGAGAAACCGGACCAGGTGCCGGACCATCTGCTCTCCCGGGTGGCCCACAAACACGTCTCGCTGGGACTGAGCCCGGACCAGTACCAGATTGTCCACGACCACCTCATGTGGGCGATCGTGGATGTTCTGGGGGATGCCGTCACGCCCGAGGTCGCCGCCGCCTGGGACGAGGTCTACTGGCTCATGGCGAACCTGCTCATCAACAAGGAGCGCGGGCTGTACAACGCAGTGCACCTCTCCCCCGAGACCATTTGGCGGACGTGGCGGGTGGTGCAGCGGATCCAGGAGACCGCCGACGTCGTCTCGTTCGTCGTCGAACGGACCGATGAGCGGGACGTCAAACCGTCCCTGCCCGGGCAGTACGTGACTCTTAAGATGACCATGCCCGACGGCGTACAGCAGCCCCGGCAATACAGCCTGACCAAGGCCGACGACGGGCAGCACCGGCAGTTCGCCGTCAAGAGGGTCCACGGACTTCCGACTCCCGACGGCGAGATGTCCACGCTGCTCCACAACGACGTCCAGGTAGGCGACGAGGTGGTGCTCTCAGCACCTTTCGGCGACGTAGTGCTGGAGTACACGGACCGACCCCTGGTCATGGCCAGCGCCGGAATCGGCATCACGCCCATGGCCGGAATGCTCTCCCACCTCGTGCAGTCCGGGTCGCGACGCCAGGTGATGCTCCTGCATGCCGATGACAGCGAGGCAACCTTCCCGCTCCGCGCGCAGGTCACGGAGGATCTCGCGAAACTCGCGGACGGGACCCTGAAGACGTGGTTCCTGACTCCCGCGGAGGCAGCGGAGACCGGCGGGACGGGCGAGGCGTCCGGGGCCGTGTTCAGCGGTTTCATGGACGTCAGCGACGTCGAACTCCCCGACGACGCCGAGTACTACCTCTGCGGTCCCCTGCCGTTCCTGAAGTCGGTCCGGAGCGCCTTGATTGCCGGCGGCGTCCCTGCCAAGGACATTCAATACGAGGTTTTCGGCCCGGATCTCTGGCTGGCAGACTTTCAGTAACCGCGGCGGGCTGTTCTGTCCCGACCGCGCGGATTCGCCCAAAACTCGCGGGGTCGCCGTAGCCGTACGGCGACCCCGCAGGTTTCCGGCGAGCCCGGGCTTGGAGCCCCTGCTACCGCACCGCCCGGCGCCGGCCGAACGCCACGAAGGCCGCGCCGAGCAGCAGGGCCCCGGCACCGAGACCGGCGACGGGCAGAAGCCCGCCGGCGCCCGTGCTCGCCAACTGGTCTGCGGTGCCCGGCGTGTTGCCAGGTGCTGTGTTGTCCGGCGCTGTGCCGCCCACGCTGACGGTTGTGTCCGACGGCGGGGCGGAAGCCTGCACCGGTTTGGCCGGTACGGCGGGAGCCCCGGCGGGGTTGGCCGGCTGCTGCGGGACTGCCGGCTGGCGGGGCGTTGCCGGCGTCCCTCCTCCCGGTTTCCCGGATCCCGGCGTGCCGGCCGGGGTGCCCTCGGAAGCAGGCGCGGCATCGACAACGAATGCTACGGCTCCCGGCAGCGATGTAACCCCGTCAATGGCTTGCGTCACGGTCAAAGTGTGCGCTCCGGCGGCAAGTTCCGCGGGGAACGGGACACTCCACCGGGCACTGCCGCCCGAGGTCTGCGTGATCCCGGGCTCAAGCGCAGCCTGCGCCGCTGTGGAGCCGGGACCGGCCTGCACGGAGTCAACAGCAACCCCGTCCACCGCCACGGCCACGTCGGCACCATCAATCGCCATGCCGGAGATGGTCGCTGGGAGGGCGTCCTGGCGCAGGTGTTTGCCGTCCCTGAGGTTCGACACCGCCGGCGCCGGCGGAATGACGGAGTAGGTGCGGGTCACCGCGGGGCTGTCCACTTCTCCGGGGGCCGTGAGCACGGCCGTGACCGAAATTATTCCGAAGACCGGCTGATCGGCCACGTTGATGCTCCAGCGGCCGTCTGCGTCGACGAGCCCGGTCCCGGTGAGGTCGCCGGAGAGCCGCACCGTGCCACCGGCTTCTCCGGTGCCCTTAATGGTTTCGATGGCGGTGAGTCCGGGGCCGTCCGGCTGGCCGTCCACTGGTGAGGTGATGGCCGGGGCCGCGAGGCTGGAGACGTCGACGGACAAGGCGACTGCGCCGGAGCCGCTGAAGCCGTTCACGGTTTCAGCCGAGAACTTGAAGGGCCCGGCCGACGACGGTGCGGGGAACTGCCAGTTTCCCGACGCGTCGACCGGCACTTCCAAGGGCTGGACGTCCTTCTGGCCGGGGGTCTTGCCTGGCGTCTGGCCCGGTTTCTGGTTCAGGACGGTGATGCGGACCTTGGAATTCGGAGCCACCACAGAGGCCGGACCGGCATCGATGTGCCCGGTAATCGGCTCACCGGCTGTGACAGTTGCGTTGGAGGCCGCCGCGAGCGTTGGCTTGGCCAGGAACAGTTGCAGCTGGACACCGCCGGGGACCTGGCCCATGGCGTCCTCGAGAGTGGTCGCGATGGCCCGTGTCTGGACGCCCTCGTCGGTACTTTCCGCCCCTGTGTGCAGCCCGACAGCGAAGTTCCCGCTGATCCACGGCCCGCCTGAGTCCCCGCCGCCGGAGGTGACGGACGTCGAGTCGAAGCCCCGGACCGCCCGGAGATCGTTGTCATAGTCCGGCGGCAGTGAATTTGGCCCAGGGATGGCCCAGATGCCGACCGAGTCCACTGCGCCGCACCTCCACCCGGTGGTCCGGCCGGAACGGCACACGGGCTGGCCTTGGAATGGCGCCACAGTTCCCACGATCTTCACGGACGTCGGCCCCGGATCGGCCGGATTGTCCCATCGGGTGACGGCGGGCTGGAGGTCCAGGCCACTCCTGACGCCCTGGAGGACGGTGATGTCCGTGCCGACGTTGGTGCCGTCCGACGCAACCTTGGAATTGCCGGAGCCGCCGAACTGGCTGAACCCGAATGTGCCCAGGATCCCGGCGGCCGGGCCCGAACCGGCGCCCCCGGCCGCTGGCGCACCCGCCGGATTTTCGATCTCGGCCTGTTTCGCGGCGCCGTCACCGGCGCAGTGCCCGGCGGTCAGGACCAGAGGCTCGCCCGCGGGGCTGAAGGCCCCGAACCCGGCCGAACAGAGCGTGCGTCCGTCAACGATGTAGCCCTGGCCGCCAAAGAAGTCCTCTTCGGTGGTGACCCGCGATCCTTGTTCCAGCGTCACGTTGGCGTAGCGGGCCACGAACTCGGCCGCGGACATCTTCGTGCCCGGCTCTCCCGCCGGCTGCAGATTCAATCCGGCGGCGGGAACGGCGCCGGAGGCGGGAACGGACTGCGCCGTGTTGGTGCCGCCGGCGCGGATGACGAAGTGGCCGTCGGTGTAGGTGACGGCCTGCAGCCCGGCGGTCCCGACCTCGCGGACGTAGGCCTCGAACAGTTGCTGAGTGCTGGAGGCCAGCAGCTCCGCGGCCGAGGGGACAACCGCGGCGGCCGCAGGGGCGGCAAGCACGAAGTCGGCCGGACCGGGCTGGTTCAGTTCGGCCACGCGGGCACGGAGCTCGGGGCCGCTGCCTTCAACCGCGATCTTGCCGCCGGAGAGGCTGATCCCCACATAGCCCGGGAGCGCCCGCAGGGAGGGCGCGGCGTCGGCGGCTCGCCGGGCAAGGGCACCGGCGGCGTCGAATTCCGCAAGGGTCATGCCCAGATCCCGCCGCACGGCCTCGGCGAGCCCGGCATCGCTGATCGGTGTCGCCGACGGCACCGCAGAAGAACCGGCCAAAGGCGCGTCAGACGTCGCCGGCACCGGGACCGCCGTCGAGGCAGGGCTCGCCGTCGAGACCGTCGCCGGGTCCGCAGGGGCTGGGGCCGGGGCGTTGGCTTCGGCCATTGCCGGGACTGCGGTCAACGCAAAGGCAGGCAGGGTACCGGCAAGCGCAATCGCGAGGGCAGCGGCGGCCCGCCCCAGCGGTTGGAACTTCGGAGTCTTCACTGGCCTACCCTAACTGCGCGCACCCTATCTGCCGAGCTTTCCCAGGATGGCCGCGAGTTCCTCGGACGTCACTCCGTGGCGGACCAGGTAGTCCGCTGTGTTGAGGGACCGGACAAAGTGCAGCAGGCTCTTGCCCCGGGATTCCAGCAGGGGCACCAGCACGTTCTCGGACAGGAAACGCTCGTGGGGATGCGGTACGGCAGCGTGCCGGAGGTGCTCGTTGATGCCCCGCATGGAGCGCTGGTAGCCGTGCACAATGGCCTCGTCGCTGTCGCCGGCGAGGTCCTGGAGCATGGCGGCGATCATGCCGCTCCGGTCCCGCCCGGCGGAGCAATGGATAACCACGCCGGCCTCCGCGGCGGCCACCGCTTTGAAGACACGGGCCAGCAGGTGCGGGAACAGCCTGGCGTTGTCGGCATAACAGGCGGGGTCGTTCAGGTAAGGCACGCAGAGCTCGCGGAATTCGCGGTTATCCGGGTCTTCGGTGGGGGCCAGCACGACGTCGAAGCCGGCCAGGGCCGCCGCCTGCACCGGCGGATCGTTCTCCCGGCGCCGGATTTCGGCTTCGTTGCGGAGGTCGATGACGGTCCGGATGCCCCGGCGGTGCACCTGCCGCCAGCCGGCCTCGGTGAGCCACTCCCGGCGTCCCATGCGGAACACATCCCCGGCCACGTGCCACGCGTTGACGGCCCCATCCCACTCCATCGTTCCGGGCACCGCCTGCCCCTTGGCTTGGCCCAGGGGCGCTGCAGGAATCGTCATCCAGACAGCTAAGCACACGCACCGGCGCGATCCGCGGCAGGATTCACAAACGTTATACACAGTGGGACCATTGGCAGAGTCTGGGGTTCACGCCTCCGCAAAGGGGGGCGTGAACCCAGTGGCCGCCGGGCTACTGTTCAACGGCACGCGCGCGGAAACCAGCGTGCCACTGAGGGGAAACACCATGGGAACTCTGAAACTTCGACGCCGGCGAACGGCCCTGGCGGCCGGTCTCGCCTCCTTGGCCATGGCGGCCGGTGTGGCGGCGGTGCCGGCGCAGGCTGTGGACAAGACCAGGTACGTTGCACTTGGAGACTCCTACGCCGCCGGGCTGGGGGCTGGGCCGTACTTGGATGATTGCTACCGCAGCGAGAACAGCTATTCCGAACTCGCTACCCACACGAAAACCATCAAGCTGGTCGCCAACGCCGCCTGCAGCGGCAAGACGACCCAGGACGTCGTCGACACCCAGCTCAAGCGGCTGAACAGGACCACCGGGCTCGTCACCATCACTGCTGGCGGCAACAATCTCCGGTTTGCGGAAATCCTCGCCTCCTGCGGCGCTGCCATCGTCAATCCCGCCGCGGACCCACTGTGCGAAGCCGCCAGCGCCTACGCGGAGGACGAGATCTCCAGCCACAAACTGGCCGGCGACGTGACCGCGATGATCCAGCGCGTGAAGGCTGCCGCGCCCAACGCCAACGTTGTGGTGACGGGCTACCCCTACCTCTACGATCCGGTCGCCCCCGGCCAGACTGATTCGATGTCCCGGTTCATCTACAAGGCCACGCACTTGGCTGACGGCCTGAACGGCTCCATCGCCGCCGCTGCCCGGGCCACCGGCGCGGAGTACGTCGATGTCCGGGCCGCCTTCGCCGGTCACGGCGTCAACTCTGCGGCCCCGTGGATCAATCTCCACCGTTGGGCCCCGGCCAGTCCGGAAAACTTCCACCCGAACGCCAAGGGCTACGAGGCGTACTTCGCATCCCTTAGTGAGGCCAAGGCCTACTCGGCACCCTAGCGCCGCTTGGCCAGCCTGGATTCAAGGGCGTTCCGGACCATCGGCCACTCGTGTTCCAGGATGGAATACACGACCGTGTCGCGCAGCGCCCCGTCAGTGCTGCGCGTGTGGCTGCGGAGCACGCCGTCCTGTTTGGCCCCCAGCCGGGCGATTGCCTCGCGGGACTGGTGGTTGAGCCAGTGCGTCCGGAACTCGACGGCGGGGCAGCCCAGCGTCTCGAAGGCGTGCCGCAGCAGCAGCAACTTGGAGTCCGGGTTGCTGCCGCTGCCATGTGCGGACGCCGCGTTCCAGGTCGAGCCGATCTCCACCCGCGGCGTGGCGCCGTCGATGTTCATGTAGGTGGTCATGCCGATCACCCGGCCCGGCCCGCCCGTGGCGGGATCGAGCAGCCGCGTGGTGAAGGGGAGCATGGCGCCGCTGTCCTGCAGGGCCAGGCGCCGCTCAATCTCGGCGGCCATCTGCTGCGGGGCGGGCACGCTGGTATACCAGAGGTGCCACAGCTCGCCGTCGCGGGCCGCCTCGACGAGGCCGTCATGGTGGTCCTGGCTCAGCGGCTCAAGGACGACGTATTTGCCGGTCAGGGTGATGGGGGCGATCACGGGGCGGTCCAGGGAGGTCACCGCACCATCCTAGGGGCACGAACGAACGCCGGTCACTTGGTCCAGTCGAAGAAGCCCTTGCCGGACTTGCGTCCCAGTTCGCCGCGGGCAACCTTGTCGCGGAGGATCTGCGGCGGAGCGAAACGCTCGCCCAGCGTGGACTGCAGGTACTCCGCGATGCCGAGGCGCACGTCCAGGCCCACAATGTCGGTGGTCCGCAGCGGGCCCGTGGGGTGCTTGTAGCCCAGGACCATGGCGTTGTCGATGTCTTCGGCGGTGGCCACGCCCTCTTCCACCATGCGCATCGCTTCGAGGGCGATCGCGACGCCCAGCCGGGAGGAGGCGAAGCCAGGTGCGTCGTTGACCACGACGGCGGTCTTGCCGAGCGCTTCGACCCAGCCTCGGGCGGCCTGGGCCAGGGCGTCGGAAGTGTGCTCGCCGAGAACCACCTCGATGAGCGTCGACGCCGGCACCGGGTTGAAGAAGTGCAGGCCCAGGAAGTTCTGCGGCCGCTTCAGTTCACGGGCCAGCCCGTTGACGGACAGCGACGACGTGTTGGAGGCAAGGTAGGCACTGTCGGCGAGCCGTTCCTCGATGCCGCGCAGAGCCGTGACCTTCAGGTCCCAGTCCTCCGGAACGGCCTCGACCACCAACTGCCGGCCGGCGAAGTCGTCATAGTCCACCGTGACCGCGAGCCGGGAAACGATCTCGTCCAGGTTGCCGTCCACGGCGCCGCGCTCGATGCTCTTGGCGGCGGCGGACTCAACCCGCTCCCGGGCTGCCTCGGCCGACGCCTCATCGCGCTCGACCACCACCACGTTGGCTCCGTTGATCAGGAAGGCGTGGGCGATGCCGGCGCCCATGCGGCCGCCGCCGAGAACCCCGACGAAGTGGGGAAAATTGTTATCGGGGAGTACGGAGTTGCCCATGTTTATTTCTGCTTCCCTGATTCTTTGGCTGATTTCTTATCCAGAAAAGCCTGCATACGGTCGAACTTGGCCTGGGACTCGAAGAGGATCCCCTGTGCCAGCTGGTCAATGAGGGGATGCGCCTCGGCCGGGGCGTGGAACACGGATTTGGTAATCCGGACGGCCAGCGGATCCTGGGTGGCGATCCGGTCGGCGAGGACGTGGGCCGCGGCCATCAGCCCGGCAGGTTCATGGATTTCGGTGATGAGATTGACGGCGAGGGCACGTTCTGCGCGCAGCACGGAACCGGCGAGCAGCATTTCCTTGGCGACGGGCTCCCCCACGAGTTCCTTGAGGCGCCAGCTGGCACCGGCGGCGGCCAGGATGCCGAGTCCGGTTTCGGGATTGCCGATCCGGACGGACGGTGTGCCGATCCGGAAGTCCGCGGCGTACGCCAGCTCGGCGCCGCCGCCGAGGCAGAAGCCATCCAGGGCCGCGATGACGGGCATCGGCAGCTTGGCGATCCGGACGAAAATGGTGGAATTGATGCCCTGCAGGGCATCGTCGCGGCGCCGCTCGCGCAGCTGGCCGATGTCGGCACCGGAGGCGAAAACCCCCTTGGTGCCGGCGATGATGAGGGTCTTGGGGCGCCGCTCGAGATGGGCGCAGACGGTGTGGAGTTCGTCGACCATCTGCTGGTCGATCGCGTTGCGGACCTCCGGTCGGTTGAGCACCACCACCACACGGTCCTCGCGCTCTTCGACCAGGAGCGTGCTGAAGGTAGCGGTCTCGAGCGCCGCTGCCTTGGCCGCCACTAGACGCGCTCCAGCAGCATTGCCGTGCCCTGGCCGACGCCGATGCACATGGTGGCGAGGCCGATCTTCGCGTTTTCGCGTTCCATCCGGCCCAGCAGCGTGATGGCGATCCGGGAACCGGACGACCCCAGCGGGTGGCCCAGGGAAATCGCGCCGCCGTCGCGGTTCACGATCTCCGGGTCCAGGCCAAGCCGGCGCATGCTGGCCAGGGACTGGGTCGCGAACGCCTCGTTGAGTTCGACGGCGCCGAGGTCCTCGACGCTGAACCCGGAACGGGCGAGCACCTTCTGGGTGGCCGGGACCGGGCCGATGCCCATGATTTCGGGCTCGCAGCCGGCGGAGGCGCCGTCGATGATGCGGGCGCGGGCCGTGAGGCCAAGCTTCTGGATCGCGGCCTCCGAGGCAACGATGATGGCGGACGCGCCGTCGTTGAGGGTGGAGGAGTTGCCCGCGGTGACGATCGAGCCGCCCTTGACTACCGGCCGGAGCCCGGCAAGGACGTCCATGGTGGTGCCGGCGCGGGGACCCTCATCGGTGTCCACCACGGTCTCGCCCTTGCGGGTCTTGACGGTCACGGGGACGATTTCCTCGGCGAAGCGGCCGGCGGCGATGGCGGCCAGGGCGCGTTCGTGGGAGCGGACGGCGAAGGCGTCGGCGTCCTCCCGCGAGATGCCGTCAACCCGCCCCACCTCTTCCGCCGTCTCCGGCATGGAGTAGGTCATCTTGCCGTCCCGGGACAGCTCGCCCTTGGTGAACTGGGGGTTGACGAAACGCCAGCCGATGGAAGTGTCAAAGATTTCGCCCGGTTTGGCGAAGGCGGTCCGGGGTTTTTCCTGGACCCAGGGAGCGCGGCTCATGGATTCGACGCCGCCGGCGATCACGATGTCCGCGGCGCCGGACTTGATCATATGGCTGGCCATGATGATGGCGCTGAGCCCGGAGGCGCAGAGCCGGTTCACGGTGATGCCGGAGATGTGGAGGGGCAGCCCGGCAAGGAGGGTGGCCATGCGGGCCACGTTGCGGTTCTCTTCGCCGGCCCCGTTGGCGTTGCCGAGGATGACCTCCTCGATGGTGTCCGGATCGACGCCGGCGCGGGCCACAGCCTCGCGGACCACCAGTGCGGCCAGGTCATCGGGGCGGACCGCGGAGAGGGCGCCGCCGTACCGGCCCACCGGGGTGCGGGCGCCGCCAACAAGAAAAGCCTCGACCATGAGAACATCCTTCACCAAGAAAGCGGGGCCGGCAGCAGAGTAATTTACCGACCGTTCGTTCTATAAAGATTACACGGCGGTGCAAGGGGGTCAACCGGATGCCGCCGGATTACGCGACGACGACGCCCAGATGGGCCGCGAGCAACGGAGCGAGCAGGGTGAGCTGGTAATCGTCGACGACGAGGCCGGCCAGGCTGCCCAGGCCGCTGACTGTGCGGAAGTCGGTGCCGCGGAGGTCGAAGTCCTTGAGCCTGGCTCCGGTGAAATCAAGAGTGCCGATAGTGCAGTTCTTCAAGGCGACCCGGGTGGCGGTGCAGGAGCCCAGATCCAGCTCGCTGATGATGCAGTCGCTGATCTGCACGTCCGTGAGCTTGGATCCGCGAAGGTTCACGTAGTCGAGTTTGCCGCCGTCGATCCGCACGGACTGCCAGCCACTTTCATAGAGCTCCGCCGATCCCCAGCGGGGGTTGCCGATCTCGACATCCCGCAGGCTGGTCCGGGCCGCCATCAGCACCGGGGCGTAAGCCTCGGTCAGGATGCAGTCACGAAAAGTCGCACCCCGCAACTGCGTCTCATTGAACGACACCCCGTTGAATTCGCACTCGGCAAAGTCCGTACCGCCCAGGTCCAGACCGTCTGCCGACGCGCGGCTGTACCGGACGCCGTCGTTCCGAACACCTCGCCGGAATTCCGGGGCAGGGTCATCCCGCAGATCCCCGGTCCGGACCGGCGCGAGCCGGGGGGCGGTGACCTTCGGGGTTTTGTCCGCCGCAGTCCGCCGGACCATCACAGGGACTCGGCCTTGGCCGCGATGTCCGCCAGGTCTTTTGCCAGGGCCTTGCGGGTGATGCGCATCCCGAGCGGACCGAACACGGTGAGCATGATCCTGCTGAACCGGGTCGGTTTGATGACTTCGGCGCCGAAGGTCAGCGTGAGGTCGGTTCCGCCGCCGCGCTCCGCCAGGGCGAACCTGGTGGTGTAGTCGGCGCCGCCCTGGAGGGCCTTCACCGTGGTGCTGCCGCCCCGGCCGTTCGACGGCGCCTCGGACTGGGACACCCACATCTCCACCGTTTCCGAGCGCCCCATCATGGTGCGGGTTTCCTTCCAGCGGGTGCCCACGGCATAGGGTCCGTCGGTGAGCATCTGGATCGAATCGACGCCGGACAGGGTTGCGGCAGATCCGGGAATGTCCGACACCACCGCCCAGACCGAGTCCGCCGGAGCCTTGATGTGCTGCGTGAGAGTGGTCTTGTGGTCCATGACCTCGAGCCTAGCCCGCGGACCCGGGGAAATTCACCCTTTCACAAACCACCCCGCAACTGCCGCAGACAACGCTCCGCAGGATTACCCCGCGAAACCCCTTGAATTAGTAAGCATGCTTTGTGTTAGGCTGATCGGACAGTATTTTCAACCGGAACGAAAGGTGGCCTACACCATGGGTGTCGGAGACAAGATTCAGAACGAAGCAGAGCACCTCGGCGGCAAGGCCAAGGAAGCTGCTGGCAACGCCACTGACAACGACCAGCTTCGAGCCGAGGGCCAGCGGGACCAGGTTGTAGCCGACGCGAAGAAGGTCGGCGAAAACGTCAAGGACGCCTTCAAGAAGGACTAGTCCTTAGGGCGATCGCGGCGCCGGATTTTCCTTTGGGGGATCTCCGGCGCCGCTTTTTTGTGCCCTTTTTGTCGTGCTGCGGTTTTGTGGCCATGCAAGAATGGCCCCACAGCCGACGGAGGGGCCAGCATGGACCGGACACACGCAGAACGCGGCAACCCCCCACCCGGGGTCTCAGCAATACTGACCTCAGCCAGGCCAGCGGCGCCGCGGCCGGCGGTTCGCCGGCGCTGCGCGGCTACCTGGCGACGCCGACGGGCGAAGGGCCTTTCCCGGCCGTCCTGATGGTCCATGAAGCCTTCGGCCTGGACGACATCACTGTCCGCCACGCCGACCGGATGGCAGCGGCCGGTTACCTGACACTGGCCGTTGACCTGTACAGCGACGGCGGGGCGCGCCGCTGCCTCGTCGCCACCATGCGCGCGCTGTCCGCGGGCGAGGGCCGGGCCTTCACCGATCTGGCCACCGCCCGGGACTGGCTGCTTGCGTCCGGCCGGACCACGGGCAAGATCGGCGTGATCGGCTTCTGCATGGGCGGCGGCTTCGCCCTGCTGCTGGCCAATGACGGCTTCGACGCCGCCGCCGTCAACTATGGACGCCGCCCGAAAGACCCCGCGGCGGCCCTCGCCGGCGCCTGCCCGATCGTGGCCAACTTCGGCGGCCGGGACCGCACCCTGCCCGGCGAAGCGGCAAAACTCGCGTCCGTGCTCGACGGGCTGGGCGTGGAGAACGACGTGAAGGAATTCCCGCACGCCGGGCACGCCTTCCTCAACGATGTGGAGACCGGGCCGAGAGTGCTGCGGCCGCTCATGCGGGTCATGGGCATCGGCCCGGATCCGGAATCGGCCCCGGAAGCCTGGCAGCGGATCGAGGACCACTTCGCCAAGCATCTGAACCCCAACTGAGTCGCCGCAGGCCGTTTTGAGTCCCTAAGACGGCGCCAGCCGCGACTTACTTAGGCAGGCGGGCGCTGGGCGTGAAACCATACGGACCATGGTCCAGAAGATTGCGTACCAAGGTGAGCCCGGCGCCAATTCAAATATTGCCTGCGCGCAGATGTTTCCCGGGCTGGAGAGCGTCCCCTGCGCCAGCTTCGAGGACGCTTTAGAGCTGGTATCCAGCGGCGAGGCCGACCTGGCCATGATTCCGATCGAGAACTCGATCGCCGGCCGGGTGGCTGACATCCACATCCTGCTGCCCCAATCCCGGCTGCAGATAGTGGGCGAATACTTTCTTCCGATCCATTTCGACCTGATGGGCATCCCCGGCAGCACCATCGAGGGGGCCACCGAGGTCCACAGCCACATCCACGCCCTGGGTCAGTGCCGCAAGTTGATCCGTAGTGCCGGCCTGAAGCCTGTTATTGCCGGGGATACCGCGGGTTCCGCCCGTGAAGTGAGGGAGTGGAACGATCCAGCCAAGCTGTCCCTCGCTCCCCCGCTCGCGGCCCGGATCTACGGCTTGGAGGTGCTGGCTTCGCGGGTGGAGGATAACCCGTCCAACACCACGCGGTTCGTGGTCCTGGCGCCGGAAAAGGACCTGCCGTCCCGGGAGGCGCTGCCGGGACCGGCTGTGACCAGCTTCCTGTTCCGAGTCCGGAACGTCCCCTCCGCACTCTTCAAGGCGCTGGGCGGGTTTGCCACGAATGGCGTGAACATGACAAGGCTGGAGAGCTACATGGTGGGCAACGAATTTGCGGCAACCATGTTCATGGCCGACGTCGAAGGGCACCCCGAGGATTTGCCGCTCAGCCTGGCGCTGGAGGAACTGGAGTTCTTCACCACCGAGGTACGCATCCTTGGCGTGTATGCCGCCGCCGAATACCGGACCGGGCAGGCAGCCGGCCTCTGACCGCCAGCCCGGACCAACCTTGCGAAGAAGGCCACCCCACGCGGTCACACCGCCGCAGCCCGCCCTGCCTGCAGGAGGGGCGCGAAGAACGCGGCAAGCTCCGCCGTCGCCGTCAGCGGCAGGATGTTGGCCACGTACTGGTCCGGGCGCACCACCACGATGACGCCGCCGCGGTCGATGCCGCGCAACTCAAAGATGTCCGCCGCCGGGTCGGTGCCGTAGACCTTCTCGAGGTAGGGGAGCTTGAACGGCCCCACCTCCGGCGTGAAGACGGCCGGGACGTTGCCGATGTCGATTCCCGTGTGGTCCTGCTGGTAGATCACCTTCACGTCGAACCACGCATCACGGTCGGCCCCTGCGGGGGKGGCGGCGAGGGGCGAGTCCGGCGCGCCGGCCAGCCACGCGGCGAGGTCCGCGGCGGGCGACGGGGCCCCCGCCTGTTGTCCTGGCGCTGCCGGGTCCGCGAAGACGTAGATGCGCCAGCGGCCGTCCGCCGTGGCCTGGTGGCCGAGCTGGACCGGGTTGGTGTCGCAGACCCGCACGACGGGCGCGGACTTGAAGCGCTTGCCGACGGGAAAGCCGGTGGCCAGCTGCTGGTGCGTCGCCTCGGCGACGACCATCGACGGCGAGTACTCGGTCATGAAGCCGGCAGGGAACTCGGCGGTGCGCACGTAGAAGTCCTCGAGCTCGGAGGGGTTTTCAAACTCCTCGGGCTTCTTCGCCATGAGCGTCGACCACACCTTGTCGAAGTCAATGAGGTTCTTCGCGACGACCTGCCGCTCGGCCGAGTATGTGGACAGCAGGCTCTCCGGGCTGCGGCCCTCCAGCACGTGGCCGAGCTTCCAGCCGAGGTTGAAGCCGTCCTGCATGGAGACGTTCATGCCCTGGCCGGCCTTGGCGCTGTGCGTGTGGCACGCATCCCCGGTGATGAACACGCGCGGCGTGCGGGTGCCCAGCTCCTCCGGCAAGACGTCGTCGAACCTGTCGGTGAGGCGGTGGCCCACCTCGTAGACGCTGTGCCAGGCCACGTTGCGCACGTCGAGCGTGTAGGGGTGGATGATCGCGTTGGCCTTGGCGATGATCTGCTCGATGGTGGTCTTGCGGACGGCCCCGCGGTCGTCCGCGGCGACCTCGCCGAGATCTACATACATGCGGAAGAGATGCCCGCCCTCGCGCGGAATCAGCAGGATGCTGCCGCCGTCGTGGGACTGGATGGCACATTTGAGCCGGATGTCGGGGAAGTCCGTGGAGGCGAGCACGTCCATGACGCCCCATGCGTGGTTGGCCTGGTCGCCGGCCATGGTGCAGCCGATCGACTCGCGCACCCTGCTGCGGGCGCCGTCCGCGCCCACGACGTACTTGGCCCGGACGATGCGTTCCCGGCCCTCGTCGGGACCGGCGGTGTGCGCCAGCGTCACCGTGACCGGATATTCACCCTCGCCGGTGACCTCCAGGCCACGGAACTCCAGACCGTAGTCCGGGGACATCCGGGCCGGGGACATGGCCATGAACTCGGAGAAGTAGTCGAGCACGCGGGCCTGGTTGACGATCAGGTGCGGGAACTCGCTGATCCCGCCCGGGTCATCGAGGGTGCGGGCGCTGCGGACGATGTTCGAGGGGTCCGCGGGATCCGGCTTCCAGAACGCCATTTCGGTGATGCGGTACGCCTCGGCGATGATCCGCTCGGCGAAACCGAAGGCCTGGAAAGTCTCTACGCTGCGGGCCTGGATGCCGTCGGCCTGGCCGATCGCGAGCCGGCCCGGCCGGCGTTCCACGATCCGGGTGGTGACGCCCGGGAACTGGGACAGCTGGGCGGCGGCGAGCATGCCTGCGGGGCCGGAGCCCACGATCAGCACATCAACCTCGTCGGGAAGCTGCGTGGGCCGATCGATGCCGACGCCGGCGGCCGGCTGGACTCGCGGGTCACCGGATACGTAACCGTGGTGGTGAAAATGCACGGGCTTTCCTCACTTCGTTGTGTGGCGGCCTGTCAACGGCCTAGCATGTTCGATATTAGAACGTGACGTTCGATAATAGAATTTCTGTCCCTGATCCAGAACTGTACGGCAGATATGACGCAGGTTACAAGTGCGCCAGATGGTCCCGGCAAATGCCCAGGCAAACGTCCCGGCGCAAGGGGTTGACGCTCCGCCATTCCCGGGCCATAGTGTTTCGTATACGATTTCGTACTCGATGAGGAGTAACACTTGGAACAGGTCACCGACCACATCCTGGCCGCGGCCCGCAAGGTCATCGCGGTGCATATCAACTACCCCAGCCGGGCAGCCCAGCGCGGCCGCACACCCGAGCAGCCCTCCTACTTCCTGAAGCCGTCGTCGTCCCTGGCTCTCGGTTCGGCAGCAGCCCCTTCAACCGTGGAGCGCCCGGCCGGCTGCGAACTCCTCGGCTACGAGGGCGAGATCGCCCTGATCATCGGCAAGCCCGCCCGCCGCGTGGGCATCGAGGATGCGTGGAGCCATGTCGAGTGGGTCACCGCCAGCAACGACCTCGGCGTCTACGACCTCCGCTACGCGGACAAGGGCTCCAACCTCCGTTCCAAAGGTGGCGACGGCTTCACGCCCGTGGGCCCGGGCCTGATCGCGGCAGACGCCGTCGATCCCGCAAAACTGCGGATCCGCACGTGGCACAACGGTGAGCTGGTCCAGGACGACACCACCGGGGACCTCCTCTTCCCGTTCGCCCGGCTCGTGGCCGACCTGTCCCAGTTGCTGACCCTCGAAGAGGGCGACATCATCCTCACCGGCACCCCCGCCGGGGCGTCGGTGGCCAGACCGGGCGACGTCGTCGAAGTGGAAGTAGACAACGACGGCGGCGGGCTCACCACCGGCCGGCTGGTCACCCGGGTGGAGGAAGGCACGACGCCGTTCGCGGACTTCGGCGCCCGTCCCAAGACCGATGATCTCCAGCGGGAGGAAGCCTACGGTTCCCGTGAAGCGGCCGGCCTCGCCGTCGCCCAGCCGTCAGGAACGCCGGGCCTGTCCCCGGAGCTGAAGACCAAACTGGAGTCCGTCTGTACGGCCACCTTGTCCTCCCAGCTGCGCAAGCGCGGCCTGAACAACGTCAGCATCGACGGCCTGACCTCCACCCGCCCGGAGCGGCGGATCGTGGGACTGGCCCGGACCCTGCGCTACGTGCCCAACCGCGAGGACCTGTTCAAGACCCACGGCGGCGGCTTCAATGCCCAGAAGAAAGCCATCGATTCCGTCAACGAGGGCGAGATCCTGGTGATGGAGGCCCGCGGCGAAAAGGGCACCGGCACGATCGGCGACATCCTGGCCCTGCGCGCCCAGGTCCGCGGCGCCGCCGCCATCATCACCGACGGCGGCGTCCGCGACTTCTCCGCCGTGGCCGCCATGGACATGCCGACCTACTATGCCAACCCGCACCCGGCCGTCCTGGGTCGCCGACACATCCCCTGGGACACGGACATCACCATCGCCTGCGGCGGCACCACCGTGCAGCCCGGGGACATCATCGTCGCGGACGCGGACGGCATCCTGGTGATCCCGCCGGCCCTCGCCGAAGAGCTCGCGGACGACTCGATCGCGCAGGAACGCGAGGAAACCTTCATCGCCGAGATGGTGCAGCAGGGCCACAGCGTCGACGGCCTCTACCCGCTCAACGCCGCATGGCGTCTCAGGTACTTGGAATGGGAAGCGATGGGAAGCAGGCAAGACCAATGACTGAGACAGCCAGGGCCGCAGCCACGCCGGCCGCGACCTCCGGCAGTAAATCCGAGCAGGCCTACGCGGCCGTCAAGGCCCGGATCGTGGACGGGACCTACTCCCCGGGCTACCGGCTGGTGCTGGCCAAGATCGCAGAGGACCTGGGCGTCAGCGTGGTGCCGGTCCGCGAAGCGATCCGCCGGCTTGAGGCCGAGGGCCTGGTCAAATTCGAGCGGAACGTCGGCGCCACCGTGTCCGGGATCGACCCCACCGAATACCTTTACACGATGCAGACCCTCAGCATCGTCGAGGGCGCCGCCACGGCACTCTCGGCCCCGCTGATCGGGGCGGCGGACGTGGCCCGCGCCCGGGCCGTCAACGCCGAGATGCGCGAGTGCCTGCAGCATTTCGACCCCGTCCGGTTCACCCGGCTGAACCAGGACTTCCACAGCGTCCTGTTCGAGCACTGCCCCAATCCGCACATCCTGGACCTCGTCCACCGGGGCTGGAACCGGCTGGCGTCGCTGCGGTCCTCCACGTTCCGCTTCGTCCCGGGCCGTGCCCACGAATCCGTCGATGAGCACGAGGCGCTGCTGCAGCTCATCGAGTCCGGCGCCAGCCCGGATGACATCGAAAAGGCCGCCCGCCGCCACCGCAGCGCCACCCTCGACGCGTACCTCGCCCAAACCAGCACGGGGTCACTTAGCGCCCATTAGGGCGCCCGGCATGGGCCGTAAGTGACCCCGCGTTGCACTACCAGTAAGGAAAAACAATGACGTTTACTGCCGCAGAAACCACAGCCCACTACGTTCCGCAGGGCCTTCCCACCCACATCCAGCACTACATCAACGGCGAATTCGTTGATTCGGTGGGCGGGGCAACTTTCAATGTCCTGGACCCGGTGTCCAACACCAACTACGCCACCGCCGCCGCCGGCCAGAAGGAAGACATCGACCTCGCCGTCGCCGCGGCCCGCGAGGCGTTCGTCAACGGCCCGTGGCCGAAGATGAAGCCGCGCGAGCGGGCCCGGGTCCTGAACCGGATCGCCGACGCCGTCGAGGCCCAGGAGGCACGCCTGGCCGAGCTCGAAACGTTCGATACCGGCCTGCCGATCACCCAGGCCAAGGGCCAGGCGCTGCGCGCGGCGGAGAACTTCCGCTTCTTCGCGGACCTGATCGTGGCCCAGTTCGACGACGCCATGAAGGTCCCCGGCGCCCAGATCAACTACGTCAACCGCAAGCCGATCGGCGTCGCCGGGCTCATCACGCCGTGGAACACCCCGTTCATGCTCGAGTCCTGGAAGCTCGCCCCGGCCCTGGCCACCGGCAACACCGTGGTGCTCAAGCCGGCCGAATTCACCCCGCTCTCGGCCTCGCTGTGGGCGCAGATCTTCAAGGACGCCGGGCTCCCCGACGGCGTGTTCAACCTGGTCAACGGCCTCGGCGAGGAAGCCGGCGATGCCCTCGTGAAGCACCCGGATGTGCCGCTGATCTCCTTCACCGGCGAGACCACCACGGGCCAGACGATCTTCCGCAACGCCGCAGCGAACCTCAAGGGCCTCTCCATGGAGCTCGGCGGCAAGTCACCGTGCGTCGTGTTCGCCGACGCGGACCTCGACGCCGCGATCGACTCCGCCCTTTTCGGTGTCTTCTCGCTCAACGGCGAGCGCTGCACCGCCGGCTCCCGGATCCTGGTGGAGCGCGCCGTCTACGAGGAATTCTGCGACAAGTACGCCGCGCGGGCCAAGAACATCGTGGTCGGTGACCCGCACGATCCCAAGACCGAGGTCGGCGCCCTGGTCCACCCCGAGCACTACGCCAAGGTGGCCTCCTACGTGGAGATCGGCAAGACCGAGGGCCGGCTGCTGGCCGGCGGCGGCCGCCCCGACCACCTGCCGGAGGGCAACTACATCGCACCCACGGTGTTTGCCGACGTTGCCCCGGACGCGCGGATCTTCCAGGAGGAGATCTTCGGCCCCGTGGTCGCCATCACCCCGTTCGACAGCGACGCCGAAGCCCTCGCCCTGGCGAACAACACCCGGTACGGGCTCGCGGCGTATATCTGGACCCAGAACCTGACCCGCGCGCACAACTTCTCACAGAACGTCGAGGCCGGCATGGTCTGGCTCAACAGCCACAACGTCCGCGACCTCCGCACCCCGTTCGGCGGCGTCAAGGCCTCCGGCCTGGGCCACGAGGGCGGGTACCGCTCCATCGACTTCTACACCGACCAGCAGGCCGTCCACATCACCCTGGGCACCGTCCACACTCCTAAATTCGGCGCCTAAGTTTCCCGCCGGCCCCGCCCAGACCCCTTTCAAAGAAGAGAGAGCACCATGACCAACTTCGTCCCCACCCCCACTGTCCCGGCTCCGGACATCGTCCGCTGCGCCTACCTGGAACTCGTGGTCACGGACCTCGCCAAGTCCCGCGAGTTCTATGTGGACCTGCTGGGCCTGCACGTCACCGAGGAAGACGAGAACACCATCTATCTGCGCTCCCTCGAGGAGTTCATCCACCACAACCTGGTGCTGCGCAAGGGTCCCGTGGCCGCTGCGGCCGCCTTCGCCTACCGGGTGAAGTCCCCGGCCGAGGTGGACGCCGCCGAGGCCTATTACAAGGAACTCGGCTGCCGCACTGAGCGCCGCAAGGATGGCTTCACCAAGGGCATCGGCGACGCCGTCCGCGTCGAGGACCCGCTCGGCTTCCCCTACGAATTCTTCTATGAGACCGAACACGTCGAGCGCCTCACCCAGCGCTATGACCTCTACTCCGCCGGCGAACTGGTCCGGCTGGACCACTTCAACCAGGTCACCCCGGATGTCCCGCGCGGCCGGGCGTACCTCGAGGACCTGGGCTTCCGCGTCTCCGAGGACATCAAGGATTCCGACGGCGTCACGTACGCCGCGTGGATGCACCGCAAGCAGACCGTGCACGACACCGCCCTGACCGGCGGCAACGGCCCGCGGCTGCACCACATTGCCTTCGCCACGCACGAGAAGCACAACATCATCCAGATCTGCGACAAGATGGGCGCCCTGCGCATCTCGGACCGGATCGAACGCGGCCCCGGCCGGCACGGTGTCTCCAACGCGTTTTACCTCTACATCCTGGACCCGGACGGCCACCGCATCGAGATCTACACGCAGGACTACTACACCGGCGACCCGGACAACCCCACCATCACCTGGGACGTCCACGACAACCAGCGCCGCGACTGGTGGGGCAACCCCGTGGTCCCCTCCTGGTACACCGAGGCCTCCCTGGTCCTGGACCTCGACGGCAACCCGCAGCCCGTAATCGTCCGTGAGGAAAAAAGCGAGATGGCCGTGACCGTGGGCGCCGACGGCTTCTCCTACACCCGCAAGGAAGAGGACGGCTCCGCCGGAGAAGCGACGGGCTTCAAGCTCGGGGCGCAGGTCTAGCGTGCTGGATCCCGCAACGATCGAGGCCATCGCAGACGAACTGCTGGAAGCCGGCCGCAACCGCACACCGGTCCCCCGCCTGACCACCCGCTACCCGGAGATGACGGTGGAGGACTCCTACGCCGTCCAGCAGCTGTGGCGGCGGCGCAACGAGGACGCCGGACGCCGGCTGGTGGGCCGCAAGATCGGCCTCACGTCCAAGGCGATGCAGGCCGCCACCGGCATCACCGAGCCGGACTACGGCGCCATCTTCGATGACATGGTGCTGGAAACCGGCTGCTCGGTGCAGTGGGACCGGCACACGCATCCCCGGGTCGAGGTGGAGCTCGCGTTCGTGTTGAAGCAGGACCTCGCCGGCCCCGGCTGCACCATCTTCGACGTCCTGAATGCCACCGACTACGTGGTCCCGGCCCTGGAGATCCTGGACTCCCGGATCGAGATGGAGGGCCGGACCATCGTGGATACCATCGCCGACAACGCGGCCATGGGCGCCATGGTGATCGGCGGCAACCCCGTCCGTCCCGACGCCGTGGACCTGCGCTGGGTCTCCGCTATCCTCTACAAAAACCAGACAGTGGAAGAAACCGGCGTCGCGGCAGGGGTCCTGGACCACCCGGCCAACGGCGTGCACTGGCTGGCCAACAAGATCGCCGCCCACGGCGACGGGATGAAGGCCGGCGACATCATCCTCGCCGGCTCCTTCACCCGGCCCCTCTGGGTCTACAAAGGCGACACCGTGCACGCCGACTACGGACCGCTGGGGAGCATCACATGCCGCTTCGAGTAGAACCCGACGCAACGTTCAGGCACGCCCTGCGCAAGCAAACCGGCGCTGCCGGCCGGCCGCTGGCCGGGATGTGGGTGTGCTCGGGCAGCCCGCTGGTGGCCGAGCTCTGCGCCGGGTCCGGCCTGGACTGGCTCCTGATCGACGCCGAACACAGCCCCAACGGGCTCGAATCCGTCCTGGCCCAGCTGCAGGCCGTGCACGGCTACCCGGTCCAGGCCGTGGTCCGGCCGCCGGTGAACGACACGGTGCTCATCAAGCAGTACCTGGACCTGGGCGTCCAGAACCTGCTGATCCCCATGGTGAACTCGGCAGCCGAGGCGGAGGCCGCCGTGGCCGCCACCCGCTACCCGCCGCACGGGGTCCGCGGCGTCGGCTCCGCCCTGGCCCGGGCCGCGCGCTGGAACCGGATCCCGGACTACCTCGCCCGCGCCTCCGACACCGTCAGCGTCACCGTCCAGATTGAATCCGAAGCCGCGGTTGCGGCCGTGGAGAACATCCTGGCGGTGGACGGCGTGGACGCGATCTTCCTCGGGCCTTCCGACCTCGCCGCCTCCATGGGGCTGCTGGGCCAGCAGGAACACCCCCGGGTGCGCGCCGCCGTCGAACACTGCCTCGCCGCCGCCACCGCAACGGGCAAACCCGCCGGCGTGAACGCCTTCAACCCGGCGACGGCCCGCGCCTACCTGGCCGCCGGGGCAGCGTTTGTGCTGGTCGGGGCCGATGTGTCCATCCTGGCCCGCGGCTCCGAGGCCCTTGCCGCCGAGTACATCCCACCGGACCCGGTGGCTGAGCCTGGCGGCACCCCCGCCAGCTACTGAAGCTTCGGGGCGTTAAACGCGACGGCGGCAGCCACCTCTCCAGGTCGTTGTTCTTGACCTTCTGCCAGCCCAGCCACAGCACCAGGGCGAAGAACGGAACGGTCGCCAGGGTCCACAGGCCCAGGTGGAAGACCTCGCCGGTCTTGCTGGTCATGGTGTCGAAGCCGATCAGCACGGTGATGGCCAGCAGCGCGACCAGTCCGGCCCAGCTGGTCCACGGCGAGCCCGGCATGGGCAGGCTGGAGACGCGGCCCTTCTGGTGGCGCAGCGCGATCTGGCTGGCGAAGATGGCGCCCCACGTGAAGATCACGCCGATCGAGGCGGTGTTCAGTGCGAGGTCGAAGGCGTGCGAGCCGCCGAGCCAGATGTTCAGCAGGATGCCCACGAGGTAGAAGGCGGCGATCGCCAGGATGGCCGCGTACGGCACGTGGCGCTTGGACATCTTGGTAAGCCACTGCGGGGCATGCCCATTGTTGGCCATGGTGCGGAAGACACGGCCAATCGAATACAGGCCCGAGTTGCAGGAGGACAGGGCGGCGGTGATGACGATCATGTTCATGACGTCGCCCACCCAGCCGAGGCCCATCTGGCCGAACACGGTGACGAACGGGGACACGCCGGCCTTGTACTGGTCCGAGGGCAGCAGCATGGCCAGCAGCAGCACGGAACCGACGTAGAACACCACAATGCGCAGTACGACGGCGCGGATCGCCTTGGGCACTTCGCGCTTGGCATTCTCCATCTCACCGGCGGTGATGCCGACGAGTTCGATGCCGTTGTAGGCGAAGATCACGGCGTTGAGCACGAGGACCATCACCAGGGCGCCCTTGGGGAACATCCCGCCGTCGTCGGCAAAGAGGTTGGCCACCGAGGCGTGGCCCGTGCCCACCTTGGCGTTGGTGACCACCATGAAGGTGCCGACGGCCAGGAAGATCAGGATGGCGCCGACCTTGAGGCAGGACGCCCAGAATTCAAACTCGCCGAACGCCTTGACGCTGAGCAGGTTGACGGCCACGAGCAGCGCGAGCGCGGCAATCGCGGAGGCTTCCACCGGCACGTTGGGGAAGAAGAACTGGAAGTACAGGCCGATCGCGATCAGTTCGGCGATGCCGGTCATGCCCCAGTTGATGAAGTACATCCAGCCGGAGAGGAAGGCGCCCTTCTTGCCGAACATTTCGCCGGCATAGCTGACGAAGGAGCCCGAGGTCTGGCGGTACATGATGAGCTCGCCCAGAGCCCGCATGAGCAGGTAGGCGATCACGCCGGCGATGGCGTAGGAGAAGATCAGCGCCGGGCCCGTGGAGGCCAGGCGTCCGCCGGCTCCCATGAACAGGCCGACGCCGATTGCGCCGCCCATCGAGATCATCGTCACGTGACGGCCGCTCAGGGTCTTCTTGTAGCCCTCGGCGCTGAGGGTCGAGTCGACGGCGGATTCCGCTGGCGCGCTCTTGAGTTCTGTGGGGGTAAGTGATGGCACAACGGTTCCTTGTAGGTCGAATTATGGCCGGGACGGGACCGGGATTCGGTTACACAGCATGCGGGTTCTGCCCGGTGGGGCAGCCTCGTGTACCGAACCTCACAAAGTCAAAGCTTCGCGCGGCTCATCCATCGTACTAGAATTCCGGGCTTGACCGTGACGCGGGCAACACCAGATGGGTACTATTCCTAATTAATGGCGCATAATTTGCCAAATCACCGAATAATGTTCCATTTAGGCTCCGCAAAGTCCGCCTCATCCTGCTGTTACGCCAGCGCGCCGTCCCGCATCGCGTACCGGAGCCAGTTTCCGGCGCTGTTCCCGTGCCCTGTTTCTCGGCTCGTTCCTCGCCGGGAGCAGGTGCTGAACCACTCCCCCAGCGCGCGGTCGTGGCTGACCATGACCAGTGTCCCTGCGAACTCGGACAGGGCCGCTTCGAGCTGTTCCACCAGCACGGGCGCCAGGTGGTTGGTGGGCTCGTCCACCAGCATCGTCCCGAACCCGCCGAGCAGGAGCCGGGCCAGCGCCAGCCGGCGTTGCTGCCCCGCGGAAAGGCTGCCCACCGGCACGTGGAATTCGCTGGTCCGGAAGAGCCCCAGGCGCAGCAGGGCCTCGGCGTGCTCATCGATGTTGCCGCCCAGGCCCGCGGCAAAAGCGGGCAACAGGCGCAGCGCCGGCCGCTGCGGGAGTTCCAACTCCTGCTGCAGGTAGCCGATCCGGCCGTGCCTCACCACTTTGCCCTGGGCCGGTTCCAGCGTGCCGGCGAGGACGGAGAGCAGCGTGGACTTCCCGGCACCGTTGGGGCCCGTAATGAGGATTTTCTGGCCGGCTTCCACCCGGAAGTCCGTGGGTTCCAGGCGGCCGGGCACGGCGACCCCCTTCGCCTCCAGAGCCGGGCCTTCGGCCACGTCCGCCCGCAGATCCGTCGCCAGCTTCAGGGGCACCGGGGGACGGTCAATGGGGTTTGCCTCCAGCCGGCGCAGCCGCTCCTGGGCGTTGCGGACCTTGCTGGTGGCGGCCTTTTGCCACGTGCCGGCCTTGAAGTCGAAGCCCATTTTGTCGCCGTCGCGCTGGCGGGCGTAGCCCATCTTCCCGGAAACAGTGTCCGCCTGGAGCCGTTCGGCGGCCATCGCGTCCAGCCATCCGTGGTATTGCTGGGCCCAGCGCTGGCGTTCGGCAGCCTTCTCCCGCAGATAGCCTTCATAGCCGTTGCCATACCGGTTGACCGACCGGCGTTCGGCGTCGACCTCAATCACGGTTGAGGCCACTTTGCGCAGCAGGACGCGGTCGTGGGAGACCACCACCACGGTGCCGCGGTGCGCGGCCAGCCGTGCCTCCAGCCAGGCCGTGCCGCTGGCGTCAAGGTGGTTGGTGGGTTCGTCCAGGAGCAGGATATCCGCGGGATCGGCGAGAACGCAGGCCAGTGCCACCCGTTCCTGTTCCCCGCCGGAGAGCGAGCCCAGTGTCCGCATCCGGTCCAGCCCGCCCAGGCCGAGCCGGTCCAGCGCCGCCTCCACCCGGGATTCCGCGGCGTAGCCCTCCCTGAGCTGGTACTGCGTCTGCAGGTTTCCGTAGCGCTCCAGTTCGTCCGCTTCCGCGCCGGCCAGGCCGTCCTCCAGACGGTCCAGCTCGGCCTCCAGCGCGCGCAGCGATTCGAGTGCGGCGTCGATCGCGTCGCTGACGGTGAACTGCTCCGGCAGGCCGTGGGTCTGGGCCAGGTAGCCCACGCGGCCGTGGCTGACGGCCGTGCCCTCGTCCGGGGCCTCGAAGCCGGCCAGGATCCGCAGCAGCGTGGATTTGCCCGCGCCGTTTTCGCCAACGATCGCCACATGTTCTCCGGCCGTGATGGCAATGTCGACGCCGGCAAAGAGCTGGCGGTCCCCATAGCCGTGGGATACGCCCGAAAGGCGGAGATGTTCGCTCAAGGAGTCCTCGCAAGTAGGTGCCAGCCTGCCCGACGGCGGCCTGCAGCCTCAGTATGGCACCGCCGGCCGTCACTGGGGCACTGGGCGCCGGGGCGGGTGCCGCCGTCGGGCGCCGTTGGCCGCTCAGGCGGCGAGCGCCACCGCCTTCTTGCGCCGGGCCTTCGCCAGGCGCGTCCCGATCAGGCCCTGCCGGGGGCTGAACAGATAGACGGCGGCGAAGGCGGCCCCCTGCGTCAGGACCACCATGGCGCCGGACGCGGTGTCCAGGTAGTAGCTGATGTAGATGCCGGCGATGGAACACACTGCGGAAATGACGGGCGCGATCACGAGCATGCGGGAGAACCGGTCCGTCAGCAGATAGGCCGTGGCGCCGGGGATGATCAGCATGGCCACTACCAGCACCACGCCCACGGTCTGCAGCGCCACGACGGAGGTCAGCGCCAGGAGGCCCATCAACAGGGCTCCGAGGCGTTTCGGGGACAGGCCGATTGCGTGGGCGTGTGTGGGGTCGAAGGCGTAGAGGGTCAGGTCACGCCGCTTGAGGATCAGGATGGTGAAGGCGACCACACCCAGCACGAGAACCTGGATGAGGTCAGGGATGCTGACGCCGAGCAGGTTGCCGAAGATGATGTGGTTCAGGTCCGTCTGGCTCGGCGTGACGGAGATGAGCACCAGTCCCAGGGCGAACAGTGAGGTGAACACGATCCCGATCGCCGCGTCCTCCTTCACCCGGCTCGTGTTGCGGACCACACCGATGAGGGTCACGGCAATGAGCGCGAACACCAGCGCCCCCAGGGCGAAGGGCGCCCCAACGATGTAGGCGAGCACGACGCCCGGCAGAACGGCGTGGGAGACGGCGTCGCCCATCAGCGACCAGCCAATCAGCACCAGCCAACAGCTGAGCACGGCGCACACAATCGCAGCCAGCGCCGTGGTGATGATCGCGCGGACCATGAAGTCATAGCTCAGCGGTTCCAGCAGAATGTTGACGAGGTCCATGGTTCAGCTCCTGCCCTGGGGGTTCGATGCGGCGCGGCCAGCGAGGTCAGGGCCAGTGAGGTCAGGGGCAGCAGCCTCCGGGGCGGGCAGATCCCGGTTGAGAACGTCGAGGCCGAAGGCCATGGCCAGGTGCTCGGGTTGCAGGACCACTTCGGGCGGGCCGTGCATCAGGACTTTGCGCATCAGGAGCACGGCTTCGTCGCAGAGATGCGGCAGGGCGTGCAGGTCATGGGTCGAGATCAGGATGGTGCAGCCGTCCGAGGCCAACTCCTTCAGCAGGCGCGTAATGGTTGCCTCGGAGCGCTTGTCCACACCGGCGAACGGCTCATCCAGGAGCATCATCGTGGCGCCCTGGGCGATCCCGCGGGCAACGAACGCGCGCTTCTTCTGCCCGCCCGAGAGCTGACCGATCTGCCGGCCGGCGAACTCGGAGAGTTCCACCCGGTCCAGGGCGAGGTCGACGGCGGCGCGGTCCGCCTTGGACGCCCGGCGGGTGAACCCCTGGTGCCCGTAGCGGCCCATCATCACCACGTCGCGGACGGACAGCGGGAACTGCCAGTCCACGTCCTCGCTCTGCGGGACGTAGCCGATTCCGCCTTCCTTGCGTGCCTTCGCAGGCGGTTCACCGTTGATGAGGACGCGGCCGGCGTCGGGCTTGATCATTCCCATGATCGCCTTGAACAGTGTGGATTTACCGGAGCCGTTCATGCCCACCAGGCCGCAGATCCGGGCAGCCTCAAGCGACAGCGACGCGGCGTCGAGCGCCAGGACGTCGCCGTAATGGACGGTGACGTTTTCCACCAGAATCGCCGGATGGCTCATGATGCCGCTCCTGTCAGGCCTTCGGTGATGATCTTGGAGTCGTGCCGGATGAGGTCAAGATACGTGGGGACGGGCCCGTCAGACTCGGAGAGCGAATCCACGTACAGCACCCCGCCGAATGTCGAACCCGTGGCTCCCACCACCTGGCGCATCGGGGCATCCGACACCGTGGACTCGCAGAAGACGGCAGGGACCTTGTTGGCCTTCACGAATTCGATGGCCTTGGTGATTTGTTGCGGGGTGGCCTGCTGTTCGGCGTTGACGGCCCAGATGTAGACCTCGCGGAGGCCGGCGTCGCGCGCCAGGTAGGAGAATGCGCCCTCGCACGTCACGAGGGCCCGCTGCGCCTCGGGGACGGTGGCGAGCTTCTGGACCATTTCATCCTTCACGGTCTGCAGCTGGGCCTTGTAGGCGGCGCCGTTCGCCTCGAAGACCGCCGCGTTGTCCGGATCAAGCTTGGAGAACGCCTTGACCATGTTGTCCACATAGATTTGAACGTTGACCGGCGACATCCACGCGTGCGGGTTCGGTTTGCCCTGGTAGGCGTCTTCGCCGATGGACATCACCTCCACGCCTTCGCTGACCACGGCGTGCGGAACGTCCAGGCCTTCAACGAACTGGGCAAACCACACCTCCAGGTTCAGGCCGTTGTCCAGGATCAGGTCCGCCTTGGCCGCCTTGCGGATATCGCCGGGCGTGGGCTCGTAGCCGTGGATCTCGGCGCCGGCCTTCGTGATCGATTCGACCTGCAGCTTGTCCCCCGCCACGTTCCGCGCCACGTCGGCTAGGACTGTGAAGGTGGTCAAGACGACGGGCTTCCCGCCCCCGGGCCCCTGGCCCGGCGCGGCACCCCCGCACGCGGTCAGGGACAGGCAGAGAACAATGGCAGCGACGGCGGCTCCGACGGCGCGAACCGGTCGGGATCGGCGGACGACTTTGGCGCACCGAAAAGAAAACTTAGGCATACCGAATATTGTACGGGACCACGCCACCTTGCCTCGGCGCTAGGCTGGGGACATGGGCACAGCTCTCCGCACACCACCCGCGCCGCAGCCGGAGCTTTACCGGTTCTCCCGGCTCGATTTCATCACTGTTGGACTCTATGTTGCCGTGGCCGGTTTATTCGCCGTGGCGGGCAGCCTGCTGGAGCCGCTGCTGCTGCAGCTGTCGCCCAATCCTGCGGTGGCGTCCTACGCGGTGAACCTGATCTTCTACGCAACCGTCGGCGTCCTGGCCCTGACCGCCGCCCGGCGTGTTGCGGTCCGCGATCTCCGCGTCCTGGCCACGAGGCCCTGGTTCACGGCCCTGATGGTGCCGCTGACCGTCGTGGCGATGCTCATCCTCACCGCGGTGCTCGTGGCCCTTAGCGGGCCGGTGCAGACCTCCGCCAACCAGGCCGGCCTCCAGGCGCTCATGCAGCAGGTCCCGGTCTGGCTCATGGTGCCCCTGCTGGTGCTGGTCGGCCCGTTCGTCGAGGAATACATCTTCCGCCATCTGCTGATCGGCAAACTGAGCCGCCGGGTCAACCTCTGGGTCTGCTGCACCATGTCCGTGATTCTCTTCGCGGCCCTGCACATCGTAGGCCAGGAGCAAATGACCCTGCAGGTGCTGATGCCGTACCTCGCCATGGGCGCCGTCCTGGTGTTCGTGTACGTCTGGACCGGGAAGAACGTGATGTTCTCCTACTTCGTCCACGCCTCCAAGAACCTCCTGGCGGTCATCTTCATCTACGCGATTCCGCCGGAGGTGCTCGAACAGCTTCAGCAGGTCCAGGGCTGACCGAAGGAACGCGGCGTCGGAGAGGGCCTGAACCCTACCGCCGCACGCGGCGACGTCGTAGGTTCTTTCCATGACACTGAAAATCCAGATCGTCGTCGACTGTAAGAACCCGCACGAGCTCGCCGACTGGTGGGCCGAAACCCTGGACTGGGCTGTGGAGCCGCAGGATGAGGTGTTCATCCACTCCATGATTGAGCAGGGCTTCGCGACGGAGGCAGAGACCACCACACACCAGGGCAGGCTTGTGTGGCGCGAGGGGGCCGCCATCCGCCCGCCCGAGGAAATCGATGCCAAAGCGCCCGCCCACCGCGTTTTGTTCCAGATTGTCCCGGAAGAAAAATCGGTCAAGAATCGGGTCCACTGGGACGTGCGGCTCGCGGGAGGGGACAAGGACGCCGTGCGGGCCGCCCTTGTTGCCCGCGGCGCGACGTTCCTCTGGTCCGCCAATCAGGGGCCGCATTCCTGGCATACCATGGCGGACCCGGAAGGCAACGAGTTCTGCATCAGCTGACGCGATTACTAGACTCGGACTGTGAGCAACGAAATCCCCGCCAAGGTATCCGACGTCTTTGACCCCTCCCGGTGGCGCACCGTGGCCGGTTTTGACGACTTCCAGGACATGACCTACCACCGGCAGGTGGAGCGCTCCGCCGAGGGAGAAGTGATCCGGGACCTGCCCACCGTCCGCATCGCCTTCGACCGCCCCGAGGTCCGCAATGCCTTCAGGCCCGGCACCGTGGACGAGCTCTACCGTGCCATGGACCACGCCCGGATGACCCCGGACGTGGCCACCGTCCTGCTCACCGGCAACGGCCCCTCCGCCAAGGACGGCGGGCACTCGTTCTGCTCGGGCGGGGACCAGAGGATCCGCGGGCGTGACGGGTACCGCTATGCTGACGGCGAGACCAAGGAATCCATCGACCCCGCCCGCGCCGGCCGGCTGCACATCCTGGAAGTCCAGCGGCTCATGCGCACCATGCCCAAGGTGGTCATCGCCGTCGTCAACGGCTGGGCGGCCGGCGGCGGGCACTCCCTCCACGTGGTCTCGGACCTCACGATCGCCTCCCGCGAGCACGGCAAGTTCAAGCAGACCGACGCCACCGTGGGCAGTTTCGACGCCGGCTACGGCTCGGCCCTCTTGGCCCGCCAGATCGGCCAGAAGTCCGCCCGGGAGATCTTCTTCCTGGCCCGCGAATATTCCGCCGAGGACATGGTCCGGCTGGGCGCCGTCAACGAGGCCGTGGACCACGCCCGCCTCGAGGAGGTCGCCCTGGAATACGCCGCCGACATTGCCCGGCAGTCCCCGCAGGCCATCCGCATGCTCAAGTTCGCCTTCAACCTGGCCGACGACGGCCTGGCCGGCCAGCAGGTCTTCGCCGGCGAGGCGACCCGCCTGGCGTACATGACCGACGAGGCTGTGGAGGGCAAGGAAGCCTTCCTCGAGAAGCGCGATCCCGACTGGTCCGCCTTCCCGTACTACTTCTAAGGCGCGCTGTGACTTCCGGAGCCATAAACATCGAGCCTGCGCTCAAGGCGCTGGCTGCTGCCCTCCACGGCGAGGGCCCCGCCGTCGAACTCTCCGCCGGGCCGGACGGCTCGCCGGTGCTGGGATTCCCTGACACGGCCGGCATCGGGGACGCGGCCGTCGTGGTGCGGACCTCCGGGTCCACCGGCACACCGAAGGCGACCGTCCTGACCGTCGATGCCCTGGCGGCCTCGTCCGTGGCGACCGCCTTTGCGCTCAAGGGCGAGGGGCAGTGGCTGCTGGCGCTTCCCGTCCAGTATGTGGCCGGCGTCCAGGTGCTGGTCCGCTCGCTCTTTGCGGGGACCCGCCCGTGGGTCATGGACCTCTCCGGCGGTTTTACGCCGGAGGCCTTCACCGCGGCGGCGCTGGAGCTCACGGACAAGCTCCGTTTCACCTCGCTGGTGCCCACCCAGCTCCAGCGGCTTCTGGACGCGCCCTCCGCCGAGACGCTGGCGGTGCTGCGGCGTTTCAACGCCATCCTGCTCGGCGGCGGTCCCGCGTCCGCGGAGCTGCTCGCCGCAGCCAGGGACGCCGGAGTGCGGGTGGTGACCACCTACGGCTCGTCCGAGACCTGCGGCGGGTGCGTGTACGACGGCTTCCCGCTCGAGGACGTCCTGGTCCGCGTGCAGGACGACGGCCGCATCCTGCTGGGCGGGGCAACCATTGCCGCCGGCTATCTTCAGGCCCCCGAGCTCTCGGCAGCGGCGTTCATCGAAGCGGACGGCGTCCGCTGGTACCGGACCAATGACCTCGGTGAGCTGGACGCCGACGGCCGGCTCACCGTGCTCGGCCGCGCCGACGACGTCGTCATCACCGGCGGCGTCAAAGTTTCGGCCGCGCATGTCCAGGCTGAGCTGGAAAAGCTCGACGGCGTCCGGGCGGCTTTTGTCGCCGGTGTGCCGTCCGCCGAGTGGGGCCATGCCCTGGCCGCGTACGTCGCCGTGGCCGACAGTTCGCCGGAAGGGCTGGCGGCGTTCGCCGACCGCCGGAACGAGACCTGGGCACCGTCGCTGGGCGCGCTGGCCCCGAAAACGGTGCTGCCCGCCGCGGAACTGCTCATGCTGCCCAACGGCAAACCGGACCGGCTCGGCATGACGGTCCTGCTGGACGCCCTCCATCAGGGAAAATAGACAAGCGCGTCCGGCTTCCGGCCGCGTGTTTCAACCAACGAGCATTCAACCTACCAACGAGGTACTGACCGTGGCCACAGCCGCACAATGGATCCAAGGCGCCCGACTGCGCACCCTGCCGGCCGCGATCGCACCGGTGCTGATCGGCAGCGCAGCCGCCTATGAGATGGATTCGTTCATCCTGCTGAACGCCGTGCTGGCCGCCCTGGTCGCCCTGCTCCTGCAGATCGGCGTCAACTACGCCAATGACTACTCGGACGGGATCCGGGGCACGGATGAGGACCGGGTGGGTCCGCTCCGGCTGGTGGGCTCGGGTGCCGCCAGCCCGGAGCACGTCAAACGGGCCGCGTTCGCGGCCTTCGGGCTCGCGATGCTGTTCGGCCTGATCCTCGTGATCATCACACAGGCCTGGTGGCTGATCCTGGTCGGCGTCGGCTGCGTGCTGGCCGCCTGGGGCTATACCGGCGGCAAGAACCCGTACGGCTATCTCGGCCTGGGCGACGTCTTCGTGTTTGTGTTCTTCGGCCTCGTCGCAACGCTTGGCACCACGTACACCCAGGCGGGGCAACTGAGCCTCGCCGCAATCATCGGGGCGATCGGCACCGGACTGATTGCGTGCGCCCTGCTGATGGCCAACAACGTCCGCGACATCCCGACCGACAGGAAGGCGGGGAAGAAAACCCTGGCCGTGCGGCTCGGGGACAAGCACGCGCGCGAAAGCTACGTGCTGATGCTGGCCGTAGCGATCCTGCTGGTCATCGTCCTGGCCCCCGCCCGGCCCTGGATGCTGATTGTGCTCCTGCTGATCCCCGCCAGCCTCATGCCGTCCTGGCTGATGATCTCCGGGCGGCGCCGCAAAAGCCTGATCCCGGTCCTGAAGCAGACCGGACTGATCAACCTCGGCTTCGCCGCGCTGTTTTCACTCGGGCTCGTCCTCAGCCACGGCTTCTAGGCCGGGGGCTCAGGCCCCGGTTGCCCAGGACTGCATGGGACCGGCGCGGGGGCTCAGGCCCCGGGCTGCCGGGAATCTTTGGGGCCGTTGTCCGTGCGGACGGCAATGTCGGGGTTCTCGTCCACGAGGCGGTCTTCGGCCTCGGCGTCGGCCACCTCACCGGCGCTGCGCATCGGCTTGGCCTTGCCCGAGAACCGGTGGTGGAGCGTCGCGGTGGCCGCGTCGCGCTGCTTCTGGAAGAACAGGAAGCTGACGGCGAAAGACATCATCCCGGCGCAAAGTGCGGCCAGGAGCACCCCCAGCTGAAGGTAGAGGAAGAGCGCGAACAAGGGCGCAAACAGCGCCAGCCGAATCAGGGTGTATTTGAGGAAAGCCACGCCTCAAGTTTAGCCGCCAGGACGGCGCGTTGCTTCGGCCATCCCGTTCCCCGCGGCCGCGGTGCCGGTGGCCTGCACCCGGGCATAGTGACCTGCGCCGTCGAGGCGCCCGACGGCTAGACTGAAGGTATGCTCCGTGTAGTGGTTCCGATCGTCATACTGGCCGTGTTTGTCTATGGACTGGTCGACCTCATCCGCACTGACGCGCGGCTGACCAGGGGCATCTCCAAGACCGCCTGGATCTTCGTGCAGGTCCTCCTCCCGGTGGTCGGCGCCACCCTGTGGTTTCTCATTGGACGCCCCCGCGCCACGGACACCGCACCGGTTGCCTACAGCCACCCGGTAGCGCCCGATGACGACCCCGAGTTCCTGCGCAACCTTGAGATCCGCCGCCGCAACCAGGCCGAGGCCGACAGGCTCAAGAAGCTCAAGGAAGAATTCGACGCCAAGGGCCGCAAGCACGACGCCGGCAACGCGGAAGCCGGCGGCACCGAAGGCGCCGGCGATGCCCACGAACCCGGCGACGCCGGAACTCCCGGCACTGACGAAGTCAAGTAGGGGTCAAGTAGCACCATTCCGGGCCTCCAGTTGCGGCCGTTCGCCCCAAATGGCCGGAATCCCACGCCCTAAGCGGCCGTCTCCGTCAAATGGCGCCATTCATCCGCGCCCCCGTCTGCTGCCCACACCGCCCACTCCTCCCCCACACTGTGGCCGCTCTGTGGATAACCTCCGAGCCTTCTCGGCGCGGGCGCAGAATGCCCGGATGCGCCAGCCCAGTGAGCTTCCCCCGCATCTTCGAAACCAGCCCTTCACCGTGGCCGCGGCCCGCACTGCCGGGGTGGGGCGACGACGGACCCGGGCCAGGGATCTCGTCAGCCCCTGTTACGGGGTGCGCGCCACGGCCGCCACCCCAGACAGTTTGCTGAAACGTGTGCATGCCCTGACTGCCGTGACGGGCGCAATCGTGAGCCACCTGTCCGCGGCTGTGCTGTGGGGATTTCCCCTGCCGCGGGCCCTGGAGAACCTGGCGGTCATCCATCTGACGAGTCGGCCGGGCCAGCGGGCGGTGCGGCATAAGAATGTGGTGGGCCATCAGCAGGCACTCGAACCGGAGGAAATCGTGACCGGGGTCAAGGTGAACTGCACCTCACCGCTGCGGACGTGGTTCGATCTCGCCGGCATACTAAGCCTCGATGACTTGGTGATTGCCGGGGACTTCCTGCTGCGGCGGAGAAATCCATTGACCACTCCATGAGCTGGACGCGTTCCTCGCCGGGAAGCAAGGCAGGGCGGGCTACCGGCGCGCCATGCAAGCCTGCTCCCTGATACGCGCCGGCACGGACTCCCCCAAGGAGACCGAACTCCGGCTCATCCTGATTCGGCATGGCCTGCCCGAACCCGGAATCAACGTCCCCATGTTCGATGAAACCGGCGGTTGGATTCAGGACCCGGATCTCTCCTATGAGCAAGAAAGGATCGCGATCCAGTACGACGGCGGTCACCACGCCGGTCCGGCCCAGCGTCGCAGCGACATCTTCCGGGATGAGAACGCAAGGGATGCCGGGTGGCGCGTCGTCGTATTGACCCAATGGCACTTGACCCCGCCCGGCCCTGGGATGGAGCCGGCCGCGGTTACCCGCGTGCGTGCGGCGCTGACGGAGCGCGGCTGGACCCCGGACCCGGGCCAAAAGCCGGGGCGGCGTAAGCGTGCCCGCCTCCAGCCGCACCCACCTGACACGAATGGCCGCTAAGAACATCGGCTTAGCGGCCATCTGTGGCGAATCGATGGAGCCCGGTCCCGGAAGGATCCGGCTGCGGTGCGGCTTACAGTCCCGAGTAGGAGTGCAGGCCGTTGAAGAACTGGTTCACGATCGTGAAGTTGAAGACCACGCACAGGTAGCCGACGATCGACAGCCAGGCGGCACGGGTTCCGGTCCAGCCGCGGGTGGCACGGGCGTGCAGGTAGCCGGCGTAGACCACCCAGATGACGAACGTCCAGACTTCCTTCGTGTCCCAGCCCCAGAACCGGCCCCAGGCCTTCTCCGCCCAGATGGCGCCGAACATGAGCGTAAAGGTCCAGCCGACGAACGCGATCGCGTTGATGCGGTAGGACAGGTTCTCCAGGCTCAGGGCGTTCGGGACCAGGCGCATGAACCCGAGCTTGTCGGCGCCGCCGGCGGCGATGGTCTTCTGCCGGTGCGACTGCACGAGCTGAAGCGCGGACATGGCGAAGGTCAGGGTGAACAGGGCCGAGGACATCACCGCGATGGACACGTGGATGATCAGCCAGTAGCTCTGCAGCGCCGGCACGAGGTGGCCCACGGGGGTCCAGAAGGCGATGGAGGCCGCGACCAGCATAATGATGGCCAGCCCGATCACAAACGTGCCCAGGAAGCGCAGGTCGCGGCGGATCAGCACCAGCAGGAAGACGGCCACAGCCACGAACGCGCCCGTCGTGAGGAATTCGTACATGTTGCCCCACGGCACCCGGCCGGCACCCAGCGCGCGGGTGATCACGCCGGCCGCATGAATCGCGGCGCCGAGGACGGTCAGCGCGACGGCCACCCGGGCGGGGGCGCGCCGCTCGCCGGCGTAGCGCATGCTGCCGTCGGCGGTCTGGCCCGCGCCCGCCGCGGTGCCGCGGCGGGAGGTGGCCGACGTCGGACGCTCGGCACGGCCTGCCGGTCCGCTGACGTCCGCATCGGAGCGGGCGACGTCGGCTCCGGCGGCCGCCGCACCGACGCCGACGGGAACCCGCGCGGCATCGGCTTCGGCCGCCCCGGAGAGCTCTGCGGCCTTGAGGTCCACCGCGCGCAGCGTCTTGCTGCTCTTGGCCAGATCCCAGGCGAAGGCGATGAACGCCACCGTGTACGTGCCGGCGGCCAGCAGCATGAACAGCTCGCTGTACTGGCCCATGGTTTCGTTGATCGAGAACGGCATTACTGGTCCTTCTTCGACTCGGAAGAGCCGGCTGTTGACTGGATGAAGTCTTCTGCGGGTTGTTCAGGAGAGGCGTCCGTGCCGCTGGCACCGTTCGCGGCGGTATCCGCCCGGTCATTATCCGCTGTTGCGCTGGGAGCGGGCTGGGAGCCGGTTGGGGCGTCATCGCCCAGCAGCCAATCGTCGGAAAGGAGTTTGCGGATGGCCGCGGCCTCCCCGGCCAGGCGGTGGTCTTCACCGCGGGCCAGCAGACCGTACTCCACCATGGTCCGTCCGTCCTCGTGGGTGCCCGTGCGGACCCAGACGCGGCGGCGGTTCACGTAGAGCGAGGTCACCAGACCGGCGACGGCCAGGAGCGCGAAGATCAGGGCGTAGAGCTGGCCGGGGTTGTGGTGGATGTCCACGCCGATGTAGCGCTTGACGCCGTCGAAGCTGATGGAACCCTTGCCGTTCGGCAGCGTGTAGCTGCTTCCGGGCGCCAGGACGATGCCCTTCGTGTCCAGGTTGCGGGCGTTGAGCGGCGTGAGTTTCTTGACGTCGAGCTCGAAGACGTTCTGCGGGGAGCCCGCGTCGAGGCCGAGGTCGCCGAAGTAGGAGTTGAGCGTCAGCTGCGGGTTGATGAGTTCCGGATCCCCGCTGAAGGACACCCCTTGGTCGGTGACGAACGCCGTCGGCAGGAAGAACCCGGCGAAGGCGAGCTGTTCCGGTTTGGCGTCCGGGACCTTGATGACCACGGAGGAGTAGTAGTTCTCGCCCTGGAGCTTGGCGACCACGGGACCTTGCATGGCAACATTGCCGGCGCCGTCGCGGATGGTGACCACGGGAGCGTAGCCGTTGCCCGTGAGGTACACGCTGGTGCCGCCGAGGCTGAGGGGGTCGTTGACCTTGAGCACCTCTTTCTTGGCGGGTGCGTCCGGATTTTCCTTCGTGGTCACGGCGGCGGTGAAGTCGATGGGCTGACCGAACTTGCCCTTCGATTCGCGGTCGAAGGTGATGTCGAACTTGTCCAGCTGGACCGAATAGGGCTGCAGCTGGCTGCTCTGGAAATTGGTGCCGGGGGTGAACTGGTCGTAGCCGACGAGGGTGTTGACGAATGTGTCCCCCTCCACCAGGATCCGCTGCCCGCTGTAGCCGAAGAGGCCGCCGGCCGCCACCGAGACCAGCACCCCGATCAGTGCGGTGTGGAAGACGAGGTTGCCGACTTCCTTCAGGAAGCCGCGCTCGGCACCCAAAGACGGGCGGCCGCCGTCGCGGTCCCGAACGTCGACGCGGTATCCGCGCTTTTTCAGCAGCTCGGCGGCGTCGGTGATGGCGGCCGACGCCGGGATCCCGGCGTCGGCCGGAATCACCAGGGTGCCGTATTCGGGAAGCCTGGACAGGCGGGCGGGGGTGCGCGGGGGCTGGGAGCGCATCGCCTTGTAGTGCGCGATGGCGCGCGGGATCACGCAGCCGATCAGCGAGACGAACAGCAGGATGTAGATCGCCGAAAACCAGGCCGAGGAGTAGACGTCGTAGAGCTGCACCGAGTCCAGGATTGCGCCGTAGTCCGGGTGGTCCTTGATGTACTGCGTGACAATCGCCGGGTTGGCCGGGCGCTGCGGGAACAGCGAGCCGGGCACGGCGGCGACGGCCAGCAGCAAGAGCAGGAACAGGGCTGTGCGCATGCTGGTCAGCTGCGTCCACGCCCACCGGAGCATGCCCAACGGACCCAGGGTGGGCAGGACGGCCTCGGGCTTCGGGGACTTCTTCTTTTCGTTCACGCGCTCGCTCATCAGATTGGCAATTTCACATCGGTTTGGAACCAGTACTGCAACCCGGAGACCCAGGTGCCCCACACGCCGCTCGCCATCAGGATCCCGAGCAGGATCAGGATGCCGCCTCCGGTGCGCTGGATGGCGAGCCGGTGGTTGCGGAAGAAGGACATCACGCCGATGCCGCGGCGCACGGCCAGGGCGATCAGCAGGAACGGGATTCCCAGCCCAAGGCTATAGACGAACGCCAGGAACGCCCCCTTGGCCGCCGAGGAGCCGCCGGAGAGGCTAAGCAGCTGGACGGCCGAATACGTCGGACCGATGCACGGTGCCCAGCCCAGCCCGAAGGTGATGCCCAGCAAGGGCGCGCCCCAGAGGCCGGCCGGCGGTTTGGCGTGGATCTTGGCATCGCGCTGGAGCCAGCCGAAGCCGCCCATGAACACCACGCCCATGACGATCACCAGGACGCCCAGCAGCTGGGTGATCCACGTGTTCTGCGAGCCCGTGATGACGCTGCCCAGCTGCCCGAAGGCGCCGCCGAGCAGCACGAAGATCACGGAGAAGCCGAGGACGAACAGCCCGATGCCGGCCAGCATGCGCCCGCGCCGTTGCTTCTGCAGGTCGACGCCGGTCAGTCCCGTGACGTAGCCCAGGTATCCGGGCACCAGCGGGAGGACGCAGGGCGAGAGGAAGGAGACCAGTCCGGCCAGCAGTGCGACGGGAATGGCAAGCAGGAGCGATCCGTTCAGGATGGCTTCGGCGAAGGGGCTGTTCACAGTGGGGCCGCGCTACTCGGCCACGGCGGCGGCGATGAGGGACTTCAGGGTGCCCTGCTGGATTTCGCCCAGGACCCGGGAGGCGACGCGGCCCTGCTTGTCCAGCACGAGGGTGGTAGGCACGGCGCCGGGCGGCACGAGTCCGGAGACGGCCAGCAGCACGGCGCCGTCCTTGTCATTGAAGCTCGGGTACGTCAGGTTGAAGGTCTTGTCGAACGCGTCGGCCGTGGCCTTCTCATCGCGCAGGTTGACGCCGAAGAACTGCACGCCCTTGGTCTTGAATTCCTGGTTCAGCGCCTCGAGGGAGGGCGCCTCGACCCGGCAGGGGGCGCAGGCGGCGAACCAGAAGTTCAGCACGGTCACCTTGCCGGGGAAGTCCGCCGACGTGACGGCCGTGCCGTCGAACAGCGTCCCCTTGAGCGCCACGGGACTCTTGCGGTCCGCGACGGCGAACTCGGTGACGGACCCGTCGCCGGCCACATAGTTCTTGTTGTCCCCGGCCTTGGCCTGTTTGGCGAGGGCGTCGTCCTGGGCGCAGCCGGACAGCCCGAACACGGCGGCCAGCGCGGCCCCGCCGGCGGTCAGGACCCGGCGGCGGGACAAAGGAGTTTCTTCGCGGCGGTTCGCGGCCATGGTCAGGCTCCCGGGGTGCTGGCGGCACCGGGCAGCAGGGCGGCAGCGGGCTCGCTGTAGTCGACGCGCACGAGGCCGCCGGCGTCGTCGAACACCAGGGACGTCAGGGACGTCAGCGTGCATTCGCGCTTGCGGGGGTCGTGCCACAACGGCCGTCCTTCGGCGCTGAGCCGCGTGGCCCAGATGGGCAGCTGGTGGCTGACAAGGATGGCTTCGGCCCCGTTGCCGCCCAGCTCGAGGGCCCGGACGCGTGCGTCCTGGACTGCCGCGATGACCCGCGCGGCCTGCTCCTTGTAGGGCTCACCCCACGAGGGCCGTAAAGGGTTGTACAGCCGGGCCCAGTGCTTGGGCCGCAGCAGCTCCGCTTTGGAGACGTGGAGGCCCTCAAAGTAGTTCGCGGCCTCGATGATGCGGGCTTCGGTGGCAATCTCCAGGCCCAGGGCGTCGGCGATCGGCTGCGCAGTCTCCTGCGCGCGGGTCAGCGGGGACGCGGCGAGGTGGACAATCCGGGCCCCTTGCGCGGAACGGTCCCTGAAGTGTTCCGCCAGGGTGCGGGCCATCTCCCGGCCGAGTTCGGAGAGGTGGAATTCCGGCAGCCTGCCGTACAGGACACCATCGGGATTGTGGACCTCGCCGTGGCGGAGCAAATGAACAGTGGCTTGGGGCATGTCTACCAGTTTCTCAAAGATGCCGGTCGATCTGAAATCTTCTACAGGAGGTAGAACTGAGGAGTTTGGAAAAATGTTCCCCGGAGTTGGAATAAAAGATGCAAATGCATGTTTATACTGGGTGAAGCAGTTAGTTGAGAGTTCAACCAATGATGCTTCAACTAGCGATCAGACGAACCACCGCAGTACCAACCCGACTCAAGGAGAACCACCATGGCACTTCCCGCAAACGTCACCACCGGCACCTGGACCCTCGACCCGTCGCACAGCGAGATCGGCTTCACCGTCCGCCACGCCGGCATCAGCAAGGTCCGCGGTCAGTTCACCGACGCCTCAGCCACCCTGGACCTCGCCGAGAACGTCACCGACTCCAAGGTCAACGCCTCGATCAAGACCGCAAGCTTCGACTCCGGCGACGCCAACCGCGACGGCCACGTCCGCGGCGAGGACTTCTTCGACGTCGAGACGTTCCCGGAGATCTCCTTTGTCTCCAACACCATCGTCCCCAAGGGCGACGCCTACGAGCTTCAGGGCGACCTCACCATCAAGGGCATCACCCGCCCCGTGGCCCTCGAGACCGAATTCAACGGCGTGGCCGTCGATCCCTTCGGCAACACCCGCGCCGGCCTCAGCGCCGAAACCACGATCAGCCGCAAGGACTTCGGCCTGACCTGGAACGCCGTCCTCGAAGCCGGCGGCGTGCTGGTCAGCGACAAGGTTGCCATTAACCTGGAACTGGCCTTCATCGCTCCCGCAGCGTAGTCAGTATTCAACAGGTCCGGTCCCGGTCACTCCAGTCCGGGCCCGATGGCCGACGCCGGTCGGCCGGCTCCAGCGCCCTGCTTCATCTTCGCGATGAAGCAGGGCGCTGTTGTTTGCGCCGCTGCTATTTGCCCCTGTTGGACGCCGCCGGCGGGCACCGGGACGCGGCTGCAGATTCCCTAGATAACAGGGAAACGGCGGTCTACAGTGAGAGCCATGAGCAACCCGAGTGATGTACCTCCGCAGCAGCCGGGCGCCCAGCCACCGGCGTCGGGCAACGTCCCGCCCGCGGGACCGCAGCAGCCCCCGGCCAACCCGCCGTTCCCTCCGGGCTACCAGGCACCGCCGCCGGGGTACCAGGCACCGCCGCCGGGGTACCAGGCACCGCCGCCGGGCTACCAGGCACCGCCGCCGGGGTACCAGGGCGGGCCGGCGCCTGCCAGCGGATTCCGCTTCGAGATGCCCACCGACCGCCCCCGGAACTTCGGCGATGCACTGCCGGCGGGCGGTCTCTCCGGCATGTTCAAGGTCGCTGCAATGCCCACCGAGCTGAAGGTCTCGTACTGGATCTGGCTTATCGGCGGGCTCCTGGGACTCCTCGGTGGAATCATCGGGTTATTCGGGTCCTTCGTTTTGATCGCCTTCGCGCCGGCAGTCGGGCTCCTGGTGCTGTTGCTCGTCATCGTGGCGCTCATGCTGGCAACTGCTCAGATCATCCTGGCGATGAAGATGAAGGAAGGCCGGGAATGGGCCCGCTTCGCCCTCACCATCCTTGTTGGCATCTCCTTGGTGCTGGCACTCATCAGTTCCGGCATCGCGGACGGCCGGGCGGGCGGAAACCTGCCGGGCTTCCTCATCAGCCTGGTGGCGACCGTGCTCATGTGGCTGCCGAACGCACAGGCCTGGTTCGTCGCCAACCGGGGCCGAATTTAGGCCTGCCGCCGCACAGGGCACCTTCCGGATCGTGGCAGCGCCAGGGCTCCCCCGCCGCCACTCGCCGGCCACCGAATGAGGGTTGAGAATACCTCTCCGGAATGATCCGCGCGGGGGCCAGCCCGCGGTACGGTTGAGCTAAACCATGCTGGGGGCAGGGCAGGATCTCTGATCCCGGTGGCCGATTCGATCGATCGACACGCAAAGGACCGCTTCATGAGCAACCCGCCAGTCCAGCCCCCACCTTCCGACGGCTCCGAGCCGGGCCAGGAATCCACTCCAGCCCCGCAGACGCCCCCGGCCTACGGCCAGAACGCCCCCCAGRCRCCGCARTACGGCCAGTCCCCCTACGGTCAGTCCCCCTACGCCCAGTACCCGTCCGAACAGCCGCAGGCTCAGGGCGCGGTTCCCCAGCTGGTCAATACTTCGTTCTGGCTGATCATCGCAGCCGGAGCCCTCTGGGTCATCTCGATGCTGGTGTCCCTGGGAACCCTGGACAGCCCTGCCGTCAGGGACATGTTCGAGCAGCAGATGGCAGCGAGCGGCACGAGCATCGATTTCGAATCCATCAAGGGTGTGCTGATCGGCACCATCGTGGTGTTCGCCGCCATCAGCGCCGGGCTTTACGCCCTCGTGGCATTCAATGTCCGCAAGGGCAAGAACTGGGCCCGCATCCTGGGCACGGTGTTCGCCGCCTTGTCGGTCTTCAACATCATCCCGCTCAGCCTCGCCACCCTTGCGGCACTGGTCGGCATCGCGGCCATCGTGCTGCTTTACCTGCCCGCGGCAGCGCCGTACTTCCAGAAGCGGCAGCCCTTTGCCAACCCCTACGGACAGCCCGGAGCCCCGTTCGGGAAGTAACTTCGCCAGTCTCCGCCCTTAGGGAACCACCCAGCGGCGCAGGACCCGGAAGACGCCGGCCTTAGTCGGCGT
>NZ_JBFUCO010000007.1:0-122254 GCF_056405215.1 Arthrobacter sp. P1_H7
CGAACTCGACCCGCCGGTCCGCGGCGCTCGTGGCGTGGCGTGTCTCGATGCTGGCCGGGTGGTGGCGTTCGCGCCAGGTGCGTGCCTTGGCCCGGAACCGGGCCGGAACGAGGTCCCCGGCCGGGCAGCCGCGGGCCGCGTTGGGCGCGCCGGGGTCCAGGAAGTGCGCTTCGAGCCCGGCCGCGCCGGCCCGGTCCAGGCCGGCGGTTTCCTCCACGAGGATCCGGGCGTGGGCCCAGGAGACCGTGCCGGCCCGCAGCGCGGCCAAGGTCAGCGGCAGCGCCGTCGTCAGGGCCCGGGACTCGGCCAGCAGGGCGCCGGCGCTGCGTTCGCTGACCGTCAGGACACACGCGACCTCGGCCACCAGGGCCATCTCCTGCGCGGCACGGTCCCGCGCGGACGCCGCGGGTGGGGCCAGGAACCTGGCCGCCTGCGCGTAGTCGGCGGCCAGCTGAACCTTCAGCGCCGCGGTCCGGGCCTCCAGCCGGGCAACCTCGGCGAGCCCGTCCAGGCAACCGTCCGCCAGACGCCGCAACGGATCGCCGTCTTCCAGCGGGCAGGCAACGGGCGGACCGGATCGGTCAGCGCCCGATCCGGCCAAGGCAGCCAGCGCAGCAGCGGACTTGGCGACGGCCTCCACGGCCGCCCCGCTCTCCGCACTCCACGTCTCCGCATCCCGTGCTGTCCTGCGATCCATACCCCAAGCAGATCACGAGCCACCGACAATATTTGATGAGACCGGTCTTGTAGCCACATGAGTAAGGCACTGACTTACGTCCGCGGATTTCAGTTGCGGCAAGCCGCCAACAACCAACGCGGGCAGAGTGCCGGGAGAGACTGTAAATGCCGCCGGGGGCGGGGTTGACCGGGAGTGCGCCCCGGACCCCGCCGACGCCACCGAGCAGCCGGCAGCCCCTTCTGACGGCTAGCGAAAGGGCAGCCAATGCCGTCGACGCGAGTGTTGAGTGGCGCACGCCCGCGTAGTAGCGTGACAAGAACTGTCAACAGGCGTAACACGGACTCGGGAGTAATCATGGCACATATGACACGTGGGCTGGTGGCTGTGACGGCGGCCCTGGCATTGAGCGTGACGGGCGGCGTCCTCGCCCCTGCGCAGGCCGATCCGCGGGAAATCGCAAAGACGTCAACCGCCACTGGGTACGGCGGTGCGGTGAGCACCGTGGACCCTGAGGCATCCGCTGCGGCGATCGAGGTCCTCCGCAAGGGCGGCAACGCGGCGGACGCCGCCGTCGCCGCAGCGGCGACCCTTGGTGTGACTGAGCCGTACAGCGCCGGAATCGGCGGCGGGGGCTACTTCGTGTTCTACGACGCGAAGACTGGCAAGGTGGGCACGATCGACGGCCGCGAGACCGCGCCGGCAGGCATGCCGCACGACGCGTTCATCGACCCGGCGACCGGGCAGCCCTATCGCTTCACACCCGAGCTCGTCACAAGCGGCGTCTCCGTTGGCGTCCCGGGCACCCCGGCCACGTGGGCACGTGCCCTGGACCGGTGGGGCACGTTGAGCCTCGGCGATGCCCTGAAACCCGCCATCAACGTGGCGACCCGCGGGTTCGTGGTCGACAAGACGTTCCGCCAGCAGACACTCGACAACAAGTCCCGGTTCGAGGCCTTCACCTCGACCAGCAGCCTCTACCTCCCGGGCGGCGACGCCCCCGCCGTCGGCAGTGTCTTCCAAAACCACGACCTCGCCGAGACATACCGGCTCCTCGCGAAAAAGGGCACCAGCGGCTTCTACAGCGGGCCGCTTGCGGCCGAGATCGCGGCCACGGTGCAGGCTCCGCCTACGACTTCCAAAACACAGCTGCCCGTTCCGGCAGGCCACCTGACGACGGCGGATCTCGCCGCATACCGCGCCCTGGACCAGGCGCCCACGCACGTGGACTACCGCGACCTGGACGTCTACGGCATGGCGCCCTCCAGCAGCGGCGGCACCACGGTAGGCGAGGCGCTGAACATCCTGGACCCCTCCAACCTGTCCGGGATGTCCACTCCGGGCGCCCTGCATCACTACCTTGAGGCCAGCGCGCTTGCCTTCGCGGACCGTGGCAAGTACGTGGGGGACCCCGCGTTTGTCGGCGTCCCCACCGCCGCGCTCACTGACCCTCTGTTCGGCAAGGAGCGCGCCTGCCGGATCGACCCGCTGCACGCGGCGGCGAAGCCGGTTGCGCCGGGGGACGTGTCCGCGTACGACGGCGCGTGCCCGGCCGCCGCCGTCGCGCCTGCGGTCGAGTTGGACACGGAGAACATCTCGACGACCAACCTGACCGTCGCGGACAAGTGGGGGAATGTGGTGGACTACACGCTCACGATCGAGCAGACCGGCGGATCCGGCATGGTGGTCCCCGGCCGCGGCTTCCTGCTCAATAACGAGCTGACCGACTTCTCGACCGTCTACGACCCGGCCGACCCGAACCGGATCGAGCCGGCAAAGCGCCCGCGCTCGTCCATGTCGCCGACCATCATCCTCAAGGAGGGCAAACCGTTCCTCGCCCTCGGCTCGCCCGGCGGATCGACCATCATCACCACCGTCCTGCAGACCATCCTGAACCGGGTGGACCTGGGCATGACCATCTCCGAGGCGATCGCGGCACCGCGGGCCTCGCAACGGAACACGGCCAAGGTCACGGCCGAGCCGGAGTTCATCGCCAAGTACGGCAGTCAGTTGGCACCCTTTGGCCATCAGTTCACGCCGTCGGGGGATGCGTTCACCTCGGCAGCGGAGATCGGCGCCGCGACCGCCATCGAGTTCCTGCCCGATGGCGGCATGGTCGCAGCCGCCGAGCCCGTGCGGCGCGGCGGCGGATCCGCGATGGCCCTCAAGTCTTCGCGGAGGTAGGGCCAGGCCGCGCAGCTTGGGGAAGTCGGCGAAGGGGCGTCAGCGGGGCTCTACCCCACCAGCCGGAGCGGCCGTGCGCCCAACTGGACCGTGATTTCCTGTCCCCAGGATGCGGTGAGGCGGTCGTCTTCCATCCCGTCACCGAACACCACGAGCTGGTCGGATGCAACAGTGATGCGGAGTGTTTCGCCTGCCTCCAGGACCCCCTCGGTCAAGGAGGTTCCTGTGATGGGGGAGGGCCATGCCTCCCGGACGAACCATGCCAGTCGGGGGTCTGTTGGCGCCGGCAGGGGGCGTCCGCCGCGGTCGAGGGCGATGGATGCGCACCAGCCCGTGGCGCCCGTGCCCGTCGAGACGATCAGTCCCGACGAAGAGTGGCGCTCGGCCCGGCCCGCCGGGGTCGTGAGCCGGTATCGGGCCGATTGGTGAGAGGCGTGCCCGATGAAAACCTCGTTGAGCCCCGAGAGTTCCTGCCCGTCGTCGAGCCGTGCCGTCACAGTCGCGAGTTCCTGGCACTGCAGCCGCTCCACAGTCCCGGCGGCAGCGGCCTCGTGCAGGAGCCTGGCTGCCTCCTTGGGTGTGTGTCGAACCAGGACGCCCGGGTTTGCTTCCGGTTCCGGGTCGACCCCGATGACGGGCTGGGAGTTGAGGTACTTCGCCGTGTTTGCCACAAGCCCGTCCTGACCGACAACGGCGATGACGTCCTCCGGTGTGAGCAGGAACCTGCTGAGGTCCGCGCGTTCCACTTCGGCGTGCCGCCATTCGGCCGGAACTGCGGCGCGGACGGTCGCCAGTGCTGCGTTGAGCCGGTCGTGGCGCTCCTGCACGTCTTGGAGGGTGCGGCCGCGGGTGCGGAGGAAGAATTCGGCCTGGCCGCGGGTGGCGTGCCGGTCCAGGAGTTCCTGGAGTTCGGTCCGGCGGTGGACGATGACGAGGCGGGGGTTTGCCATGTCAGGATCCTAGTTCTCGAAGCTGCCGGTGGTGCTTGCCACCATGCCGGCGGCAGGAGCCGGAACCGCGCCGCCCGCGGGCTCCCTGAACAGCCCGGCAAGTGCCCCGCTGAGCAGGTCCGGCGTGATAGTGAGGTTGCCGATGTTGGGCAGTGATCCGGCTGCGTCGCGCAGGGCCAGTGCCAGCAGAGTGGCCTGTTCCATGCCGCTGTAGACCTCCATGGTGGCGGCCTCACGGGCCGCTGCTGCCTGGCCTACGAGACGGATCTGGTTCGCTTCGGCGGAGGCGCCGATGCCTTTGCGTTCGGCCGAAGCCTCCGCCTCGATGAGTCCCGCTGCGGCTTTTTCCTCGGCCTGGCGCCGAGCGTTGGCGCCTTCCTGGGCTACCAGGTGTTCGCGACGGGTTGCCAGTTCGATCTGGCTCGCCATCTCGTTCTCGGAGATGGTCCGTTCGCGCTCGACGGCGACTGCCCGGCGTTCGTACACGGCGCGGTCTGCTTCGGCCTGGAGCTGCTCACGGACCGGCGTCTGCAGGGCCCGTTCGACGTCGGACTCCGGCCGGACCGCCAGGACCTGCACCCCAAGGATCTCGATGCCGGTGGACAGGAGCCGGGTGTCAGCGCGCAGGGCCTCGGTGAGGACGTTACGGAGCTGGCTGACTCCGCGTTCCAGCGCCTCGGCAAGCGTCGTGGTGGCGATCTGGTCTATGGCGTGGCTCTGGCACAGCTGGCCGATAATCGTGGCCACCTGCTCCTTCCCGGTCGCCGGCGCCGCGCCGGCCGGCTGGAGGCCGAAGTCCAGCCGGTTGGAGACTGCCACCGGGTCGATGAAGCGGTAGGTCACGTTGGCCTGGACGCTGACGTCCTGGTGGTCACGGGTGATGGCGTGGAAGAGGGTGGGCAGTTCCTGATCATCCACGGGAACCTCGCTAAGCACTGAGTTCGCCGGCCGGAACCAGAAGGCCTGGCCGACTCCCTGGTGCTTGACCTCGCCCTTCTGCAGGTGCACGACATAGCCGGTGGGGCTGCCCAGGAAGTGGCTGATCCAGGGGTAGCGCTTGATGCTGGCCATGGGATTCTCCTAAACCGTCCAATGTTGTCGTCAATTTGACGATAAATAAACTGTAGGGCCTTGCGATATTTATTGTCAATATGACGATAAATATCTACGATGGGTTCATGCCTGAATCCCACCCGGCGCCCGCGCGCTTCCCGGTGACGGTCGACGTCGTCGCCCTCACCGTGACCGACGACGTCCTGAAGGTCCTGCTCATCACCCGCCTCATTGAGCCCTTCCGCGGCAGGCTCGCCCTGCCCGGCGGTTTCGTGCTGGCGGGGGAGGACCTGGTGACGGCGGCGGGCCGTGAGCTGACCGAGGAAACCGGCGTCGTGGGGGTCCCTGGCCATCTGGAACAACTGGGGAGCTACGGCCCGAAGGGGCGCGACCCGCGGGGGGATGTGCTCACGGTGGCGCACCTGCTGCTCGCGCCCAACTTCCCCGTCCTGTCCGCCGGGAGCGACGCCGAGCACGCTGCCTGGTACCCGGTCAGCCAGGCGCTGGACGGCGAATTGCAGCTCGCGTTCGACCACGAGCGGATCCTCGTCGACGCCTTGGAGCGGGCGAAGTCAAAGCTCGAATATTCGCCGTTGGGGGCGGCCTTCTGCGGCGACGAGTTCACCATTGCCCAGCTCCGGGCCGTGTACGAGGCCGTCTGGGGCACGCGGCTGGACCCCCGGAACTTCCACCGCAAGGCCACGGGAACGCCTGGTTTCCTGGAAGACACCGGGCGGATGACGACAGGGGACGCCGGCCGCCCTGCCGCGCTCTTCCGGCTCGCTGAAGCAGCCCGCCAGGCAGCAGGTCAGCCAGTACGGGCCGTGCTCAACCCACCGCTCATGCGCCCGCGCGCCTGACGCCCCATGCAGTCAGGGCTGATGGTGCGGGCCCGCTACCGCCTGCTGTGGCATCGCCGGGCGGTCGCCTTCGCGCAGCCAGTCGTCAAAGAACGCGTCGAGCTGCTGGCCCGAGGCCTTTTCCATCACGGCTTCGAAGTCTTCCGTCGTCGCCGTCGAGTCGTTGTAGCGGCTCAGCCACATCCGGGTGCCGCTGAGGAATGCCGCGTCGCCGATCTCCGCGCGCAGCGCGTAGAGGGCAGCCGCCCCGCGGAGGTAGACCTGTCCCGCGAACAAGTTGTCGCGGCCCGGGTCTGCGATGTTGAGCGCCCAGCGCTTGTTTGCGTCGAGGTATGCCACCGCGTCCCCGAACTGTTCAGGCATCGTGGCCGTGCCTTGGTGCTCGGCCCACAGCCACTCGATGTACGTCGCCCAGCCCTCGTTCAGCCAGATGTCCTGCCAGTCGGACGGGCTCACCGCGTTGCCGAACCACTGGTGCCCGAGTTCGTGCACCACCGTGTATTCGTCCGCGACCTCTGAGTAGACCGGCCGCGTCTGCGTCTCCAGCGCATAGTCGACCGTGTCGTCGTCGACAATCGCACCGAAGGCCTCGAACGGGTACCGCCCGAACTGGCCCTCAAGGAATGTGATCATCTGGGGCTGCAACGCAAGCGACGCCTTCGTCTCGGCCAGTGCCGCGCCCGTCACGTCCGCATCGATCGCGTTGATGATGGGCAGCCCGTGCGGACCGACGTCGTACGACAGGGCAAAGTCGCCGACGTTCGCCGTCGACAGGTAGCTGGCCATCGGGTCCGAGGCCTTCCACGTCCATGTGGTCCATCCGGCCTTCGTCGCCGGCCTGCCGACGGGCAGGCCGTTCGCCACAGCCGTCTTCCCAGCCGGCACCGTGATGCGGAACGTGTAGGTCGCCTTGTCTTCAGGGTCGTCATTCACGGGGTACCAGGTCGCCGCACCCTCGGGCTCGTTGACGACCATGGCACCGTCAGCGGTGGTGACCCAACCGTAGAGCGCCCCGGTGGTGTCGAGCGGCCGGCCGGTGATTCCGCCGTACTCGATCACGATCGACGTCGTCTGTCCGGCCTTCAGCTTCGGCCGCAGCCCAATGGTGAGTTCCCAGATCCGGTTCGCGTCGTTTTGCACTTGGGACCACTTGGCGGTTTTGCCATCGACCCGGACCGAGGTGACGCCGAGGCCGCGCAGGTCGAAGTTGAGCGACTCCAGGTTCTGCTTCGCACGGACGGTGACAGTCGCGACCCCGCTGAGGCGGCCTGCGAGCACCGCGGGATTGGTCGGTGGCGCATAGCGGAGCGCGAGGTCGTAGTTCAGGACGTCGTAGCCGCCGTTGCCGGCGAACGGGAAGTACTCGTCGCCGCTGCCGGAAGCGCCGGCCGTGTAATGGGGGCTGTGGTGGCTGGGGGCGGCCTGCGCAGTCCCGCCGATTGCGCCGACGCTGGCCACGGCCAGCACGACGATGACCGCTGTACGACGCATGAGCCTTCTGAAGTGCTGCCTCATCACCGGCTTTCCTCTATCCATGCCCCGGAATGTCCATTTGGGTGAAACAGCACGCCCGTTGTCCCGAACAGAAACCGCCCCGGTCTGAGAAGTCATGACCGCGCCCCCAATGCAGTTGTGGAATGTCGCCAATGATCCCCACAGCAACTTTGGAAAACCTTGGTGCCTGTCCGAGGGAATGGCAGGAGGCCGGCGAAGGCATGCCGATGGTCTGTCCGGAACCACACCTCAGGCAGGGGATCATGCCCTCGCGTCACTGGCCTCGGCCAGGGCAGCCTGTTTTTAGCCCTCGCAGTCCGTGCAGTAGATGTCGTTGCCAGACTGCCGGGCGATCTGGGAACGGTGCCGGACCAGGAAGCAGGAGCTGCAGGTGAACTCGTCGTTAGCCTGCGGGATGACCTGGACAATCAGCTCTTCGGCGATGAACTCGCCGCCCGGGACTCCGGCCCCATCCAGCCCGTCGGCCTCGTCGAGTTCCTGGACGACGCTGCGGGCGTCCGGCGCGTTGGCGGACTGCAGCGCTTCCAGGGAGTTTTCCTGGGTTTCCTTGACGTCCGAGCGGACTTCGTCGTAATCGGTTGCCACGTGGCTTGTTCTCATTTCTCGAGTCTTAACTAGGCTAAGTGCAACGTCCGGCACCCCGCGGTTGTTCCGCAGCCAGGGCAGAATCCACGCCGTGCGGCGTTCGCCGGCTGTGCCATGGGCGCGGTGCGGGGCGCCGGCGCAGTTCGGGCCTAGGATCAACGGCATGATGCAGGGACCAATCGACGCCGCTGACGGGAAGAACTCGCTCAGCGTCGATGCAGGGATACTCAGGAGCCTCTGGCGCCCGGGTTCTTTTGTGGACGCCGACGACGCCCGGGACGCCATGCTCGCCGTGGACCGGATCAGTGGCGGGACGCCGATGCCAATGCTCTCGGAGATGACCGACGTGGTGTTCAGCGCGGCGGCCAGATACCAGTTCGCGCAGAGCAGGGGCGTGGTGGCCATCGCGGTCCTCGGATCCAGCACAGTCGACAGGGTCATCGCTTCCGCCACGAGCCGGGAGACCAAGTACCCGCACGAGTTCTTTACATCCAGGACCGACGCAATCGCATGGCTGCAGGAAGTCATCCAGAGCCGCGATTAAGCTTTGCCACAGGGCCTGGCGCCGCAATCAAATCCGCCCCCGATCCGAGACAGACCGGTCTTTCCCGTTGTAATGTGTCTTCACGGTCTTCCGCCCCGCTGGCTCCAGGAATGTACGCAGGACTCCAGGGATCGTGGCCGGTTCCGGGCTCTGCCGGAACGGGAACAAAGGAATAGCCAATGTCCATTGAGTTGACGTCCCGTGCGGAACCATCACACGGAAACACGCCCACGGACCCGTGGGTCAACGAGCCGGAGGACGGCCGGGCGCGGGGGATACGCCTGCAGGCCACCGAGATCATCGCCGAAGTGTTGTCAGATTCTTCGCCGGGGCAGGCCCGTGCCCGGGATCAGCTGTGCCGTTTTCTGCAGGCCAACCCGGGCCGGCCGGAAGTTGCGCTGGCGGAACACCTGATCGCGCTCCGGGAAGAAGCTGCCCAGGGCCGGCGAACCGACCTGACACTCGTCACGGATGAAGCGGCGGCGGAAACGCCCGCGCAGCCCTCGAGGCCAGGCGCCGGACGGTCGCCAGGTCGCCGTTCGGGCGCCCGCCAACCCCTCCTGCATCATCGTCCCACTGAGCGCGTGCGCTATGGCCGCACCGACGGGGCAGTGCTCGGCGGCCTCTCCGGGGATGGTGCCTAGACCGGGCAAGCCAGCGAGAGGCTCAGGGTTCCCGTCGATTAGCGGCAGCCCGGCTCCGCGGCAACAGGAATCCGACCGCAACGAGCCAGGCGAGTCCGCCGAACCGCCCGACGGGCAACAGGAACTGGAGCGGCTCGATCACCATGGAGAGGAAGCTCAGCTCGGACAGGCCGGCGATGACCAGACCAGCCCAGGCCAGCCAGCGCGGCACGAAGCGCAGGATGAGGGCGGGGACGGCGATTCCGGCGACGAGGAGACCCAGGCCGACGACATAGGCGACGCCGCCGGTGATGAACGCGAGAAACGACAGTGCGTGGGTCAGCGTCACGTCGGTGGTGATTTCCGGGCGGCTCAGGACCCACCCCACGGCGGCCGAGACCATGAGGAACACCGAGGCGGTGATGCCGCCAAAGAAGCCGATGGCGGGCCCGGGGACGCGCACGCCAAGCCGCAGCTGCCGGGCGTAAACGGTGGCCGCAAAGATGCCGAGCGGCACCGCTGAACCGAATTGGAACAGGCTGGCGAGCCGCACGGCGTCGGGGTTCCCGTGAAAATATGCCGCGACCTGGCCGGCTGGGGAGAAGGGCGAGACGTACGTCTGCCCGTTGGTGAGGATCGTGCTGCTGAGCAGGGCTCCGAGCGTGAGTCCCAGACTCACGGCCGCCAGGATGCCCGGGTTGGGGCCCCCGGACCGCGTCGAGGGAACGGTGTGGGGGGAGGACAGGTCGGTCATGATCGCTTCTTTCCGATAATTACGTCACAACTAAAATGATTCACCTATTGAATGATTCTGTCAATGGCGTAATATGGGGGCATGGACTCACCGGATCCGCCGCGGCCGAAGCGAACCGCTTTCCTGTTGTCCCAGCTCGGGGCACTGGCATCGGCACGCTTCGCCGAACGCACCCGCGAGCTCGGCCTGACCCCCAGCGACGCGGGTGTCCTCCGCCTGCTCGGCCGCACCCCCGGGCTGAGCCAGCGGTCCCTGGCCGACCGCCTGGGAGCGGTGCCGAGCCGGGTTGTTCCCCTCATCGACTCGCTGGAAACGCGGGGCCTGGTGGCGCGCGTGCGCAGCAGCGCCGACCGGCGGAACTACGAGCTCCGGCTGACAGCCGAGGGCACGAAGGTGCTCGGAGCACTGCGCGGAATCGCCGAACGGCACGAGGCCGACCTCCTGGCCCCACTTACCAGCGAACAGTCTGCGCAGCTGGGGCTCCTGCTGGCCAGGCTGGCCAGCGGCCATGCCCTCGACACGGACCTGCATCGGGACACGAGCCGGGAGTGAACCAGGCGTGCCGGCCAATTTTCGAGGCTAAAACAGTCCCTTTTCAGCCGGCGGGCAGTGTGGGATCATCCCGGTATGGGCGAAAATACTGAACCGCGGTTGACCCTGCCCTCCGGCCCGGAGCGCCTGAAGGGCACGCATCACCGCGACGTTGATGGCTACGGAAATCCGATCACGCAGCAGTTGCGCATCATCGGTCAGCGGCGCCGCGAAGCCGAAGAAAAGCTCGACCGGCACCTGCAGGACGCACGCAAGAGCCACTGAGCGCGGCATGGGCGACGGAAAGGCAGGCGCCCTTCGGGTGCCTGCCTTTCCTTTCTGCGTCCGTCTATTTGGCGGCCACTGCTAACGGCGACGACTCCTCGGGCGCAGCCGTAGGCCCTGCCGCGGCTTCGGAACAGGTTGCGGATCCTTGCAGCCCGGCGAGCGGACTATTCCGCGGACCGGGTCCGGGATATCAGTCGCCTGCAGGCCCGGCTGGTCGAACATGACTCGGAACTCGCGCTCTGCATTTCAGGAAATTTCACCCGCAGCGGGTGAGGCCCATGCCTGGCTTGATGCAAACAATGGTCATACCCTCCACAGAGAGGGCTGAGGGACAGGCCGTCCCGGAAACGAGAACGCTTCTTTTGAGAGCAGGAAAGACAAATGAGTTTCCGGAAGAACTTTTGGGATATTTCGAAGAAACCAAGAGCCGGGTGCCGGCCTGACGGCGTTCGTGCCTCGAAGTACGTTTAGGCAGCCGTGCGCGGATTCTTCCAGGACGCCGAAACGTTCGCCTTGCTCCTTCTGGCGGCCCACATATTACTCGTGACCGTCGCAGCTGTCCTGGTGTCAATGAATCGCCGTCCATCCTCTGCCATTGCCTGGGTGCTCGCCATAATTTTCATACCGATCCTTGGTGCCGTCGCGTATTTCTTTGTTGGTTACTCGAAACTGCCCAAGGCGCGCCGGGACAAACAGCGCGAAGTCAACGCTCTGGTCCTGGCCCGGACTGAAGGCAGCCCGCTCATTAGCCGCGGCCTTGACTGGCCGGATTGGCTGCATTCGGCGGTGGTGTTGAACAGCAACCTCGGGGCGCTCCCAATGGTCGAGGGCAACAGTGCGACCCTGCTGGGCGACTACAACGGCACTTTCGATGCCATGATCGCCGAGATTGATTCGGCCACCAGTTACGTGCACGTGGAGTTTTACATCCTGGTATTGGACGCAACGACGGCGCCGTTTTTTCAAGCGCTGGCCCGGGCACGACGGCGCGGCGTTGACGTGCGGGTTCTGTCCGATCATCTGGCTGGCCTGAAATTCCCCGGCCGGAAGGAAACCTTGGAGTTTCTCCAGGAGATGGGGGCGGAGTATCGCCCCATGCTGCCCGTCCGGCCGTGGCGTGGCGAATGGCAGAGGCCGGACCTGCGCAATCACCGGAAGATCCTCGTCGTCGATGGCCGCGTGGGATTCACTGGGTCCCAGAACCTCATCGACGCAAGCTACGACACGAAGGGCAACCTGAAGCGCGGGCTCCGGTGGCACGAACTGATGGTGCGCGTTGAGGGACCAGTGGTCCGGGAGCTGGATGCGGTCTTCGCGACGGACTGGTACAGCGAAACGGATGTGATACTGCCACTGGATTCCAGCGCCATAGGCGTCAGCCATCATTCTGCGCTCATTGACGCACAGGTCCTGCCCAGTGGCCCCAGCTTCGACAACGACAACAATTTGAAGCTCTACGCGACCCTTATCCACAAAGCTGAGCGCCGCGTCAGCATCACCAGTCCATACTTTGTCCCGGACGAATCCATCCTCATGGCTATTGTCACGGCAGCTGGGCGGGGGCTAAGCGTCGAGCTCTTTGTTTCCGAGGTCGGAGACCAGAGCATGGTCTATCACGCGCAGCGTTCGTATTACGAAGCACTGCTCCGCGCCGGCGTCAGGATCTACCTTTACCGCTCGCCCAAGGTGCTGCACTCCAAGCACTTCACCATCGATGAGGAGGTTGCGGTAATTGGGTCCAGCAACATGGATGTCCGTTCCTTCAGCCTCAACATGGAGGTATCGGTACTTGTGCACGGGCGCGATTTTGTGGACGCCATTCGCGGGATCGAAGACGGGTACCGCGTGGAAAGCCGCGAGCTGCAGCTCGAGGACTGGATCCGGCGGCCCATAGCCCAAAAAGTATTCGACAATCTGGCGCGCCTGACCGCATCCCTTCAATAGGGAACAGGTTCAGCCCCGACAGCGCCGCAAACACCGAAGCCCTTGCACGGAAACCGTAGACGGGGCGGTGCTGACGCAGACCACGGCACCGGCGAGGGCGATGGCCAGGACAGTCGAGGCCAGGCGCCGGCCGCGCGGCCCGGATACTTAAAGTTATGGCCCGGTTGCAGGCAGGATACCCAGTCCATCGCTTAGGGTCGGGGCATGACCTTGAGCTTGGATGGCGCGCCGGACATTCGTGAGCAGGAATGCTCCTGTTGCGGGGCGACCTTTGTCGTTGTGGATCACTTCATCCTGATGGATGGCCGCACCCATGCCATTGCGAAGTCAGCACTTCATCACCATGGCGACGAACATGAGGCGTGGATCGATGTCATATTCGGCCCATTCGGGGACGACTCCACCGGCGGGCGAGTGAGCTTCGGCTGCAGAGTCGGTCCCATAGCGGGAACCGCAGAACCGGCGGCGACTGTGGTGGACGCAGCCCGGCCATATCCTGACTCACCCCTTTGGGGCCACAAACTCTCACGCGAGGAAGCGCTCCAGCAGGACTTGCTGGCCCAATTCTGGGGCGTCGTGGACTGGCTGCTGAGTACGGACCCAACCGTTCACAGTCATGTCTACCGGAGGGACATCTCGAAGAGCCACTGGACCGGGCGGATGAATCACGACGGCGCCGGTCAGGGCTTCTGGACAAAGCTCCGTGAACGCTTGGATAAACGCCGTTAGCCAGCGCCAGGTCAGTCCCTTAGGTTCCCACCCGCGCAGTATGCGCCCGGCCGTCTGCTCTGCATGGCCGGATATTCCCGGGTCGAAGCTTATGCGGGCCCAGTCTCCATCAGAGCTTCAAGTGCGCTGGAAAGTTCGTCACGCAAACGTGTCAGGTCCGGGCATGTCTCGGGATCGGCGATTGTGGTGATGGTCAGCGTGCCGGCGTAGGAGAGGACTGCAAATGCAACCGTTACGTTACCGCTGATCGCTCCGAGCGGAATGATCCCGGTTACCGGCCGGCCCGCGATCACCAGGGCGCGTTCGGGCCCCCGCAGGTTCGTGACGAATGTGTGGACAAGGTGTTGGTGGTCTATGACGAAGCGGTAGGCGCCAAGGTGCGCTGCGATCCGGGATACGGGGCCGATGATTGCAGTGGAGGCCCCGGGAGGCCGCTGCTTGACACTCATCATTGTTGCGGCCACTGTTGCCAGCCGTCTGTTGGTCGGACCGACCGCGGGAACGGTCACCGGGATGATGCCGCTCCGGTTCCCCAAGTAGGTGACTGTTGTGTGACGGCGTGCCGAAAACAGCACAGAGATGACGAACTCTTCGACATATTCGCCCCGCGCCAGCAGCACGCGGTGCAGGGCCGTCGCGACGGCGGTGAGGATGAGATCGTTGATCGTCGCTCCCTGCACGTGTGCGGCGGTTCTGACGGCCTCCACGTCGCAGCGGAGGACAGCAAGCGTCCGTTGCGGACCCGTCGGGCGGTTGAGTGAGGTGCGGGCAGCCCGGGGTTTGCCCGTCTGTCGCAACTCGGAGGCTCCGGCGGCTGCGGTCCGCAGTGCGGCCGGCAGCCGGGCCAGTGCGTTGAATCGGCTCCTTGCAGCATCAATGGCCAGGTGCAGCGCCGAGTATGGGATCTCTGTCTCCCGGCGGCCATCCCACCCGTCTTCCGCGGCGGCCAGGGCCTCCAGGACGGCGAGACCTCCAATTCCATCCGTGAGGACATGATGAAAAACGACAACAAGCGCTGACACGTCCTGGTTCACGCCGGTAATGAGCTTGGCTGACCAGAGAGGACGGTCGTGGGACAGCGGCGTGGCGAGCATTTCGGCTGCGATGTTGAGCACGGCTTCCTCGCCGCCGGCCGGACAGGCGATCACGCCCATGTGATGTGCCGGATCAAAGCCGGAATCATCCGCCCAAATGGGCCGCCCGCAGCCGAAGGGGACAGAGACCAGCCGTTGACGCAGCCGGGGGACAGCGCCGAGTCGACGCGCCAGTGCATCCAGGAGGGGTGCAGGATCTTCGCCGCCTTCCCCGCTGAGCATGAGGATGGCCCCGACTTGCATTGGTGCTGAGCCAATATCGGCGTCCAGGGACATCATGTCCTCGGCACTCACCCGGTCAACATGTTGTCTTGGCGTCATTTTCGGTCCCCGGAACCAGATCTCTGAATTCTCTGTACTCCTTGGAGGGAAGAAAACAGCAGCCCAAAACTTGCTGAGCAGAGACAGCCTGCGACCCGACTTGGTCGTCATGTCCTCACTGTTGGGCCTATATGGCTTAGACGCTAGGGCAGAACGTCCCACTTGGCCGCTCTGCATGGCCGAGGAGCCGGCCACCAGCGGCGCTGAAAAATTTGGAGTGACGACGGGGGCAAGCTCCAGCCGCTAGGAGGCCTTCGCGCTGGTGGTACCGGGGCCGGCGTTGATGGCCGCCGCCACCAGGCGGTCGAAGCTGGCGGTCCCGTTCTCCGGAGGCACAACCGTGAAGACCGCAACCCACTTCTCGGGGGCATGTTTCTCCAGCGTTGATGCCCGGGCCACATGCAGGTTCAGCCCGGGTACGCCGCTGACAAGGAGCGGAAGTTGCTCGCCGCTCTTGGTCATGTGCCGGAATTGCCTGACCGACAGTTGGTCGCCCGGGCTGCTCGTGACCTCGGCGAGGGTGTCATTGATCCTCTTGGTCAGCCCCCGCATGAAGCGGCGTTGGGCCGTGACCGTGCGCACCGTCAGAAGCGCGGCGAAGAAGAGGGTGAACAACACCAAGGCACCGAAGCTTCTGAGGAAGGGCAGAAAGATCATCAGGAACAGGCAGAGAATCAATCCCAAAATACTCGACATGATGAATTTGAAAACGGGGTTTTCGCCCGGTTTCTTTGACCAGCGAACAAGAGCGACGATGTCCTTTCGGGGCTGATCGCGCCGTGAAATATCCATGATTAGTACCCCTTCACTTCCATGAGCGCTTCGGCCAGGATGATTGCCTCGCGTGCTTCCTTGAGATCGCTCAGCAACCCCATATCGGGAATGGCTCCTGTGGCCACGGTGGAGCCGGCGATTTCGGAAAAGATGCTGCTCAACTTTTCGCGGTCTTGTGACAGCATCCGGGATGAGGTCAGCTTAATTCTGCTCAGCTCAAGCTCCAACAGTGACTTGTCGATGGCCTCTCGACGCCCTTGCATGACTGCCAGCTTCTCGGTGACACGCTGGACACGGCCGCGGAGCATCGATTCCATTTTTCCTGCCACGACGTGGAGCTCGCACAGCGCGGTGTAGGACTGCGGCGACCCGGAGTGCACGGCGAGCTGCTCACTGACGTAATGGCGCCGTCGTTCCCATTTCCGGACGGCTGACTCAGATGGTCCCAAGAGGAGTGAAACGGCTGCCAGTGCTTTGTCCAGCGACGCGGCCCGGGTGCTCAGGCTGGTTGTAGCGGCGTCCAGCCTCGACAGGAAGGCGTCGTAATTGTCGTGGGGCTGGGCGCTATCGGGATTCACGAGCCACTCGCGCGCGGTGGCGCGCTTCCCCTCGCCGGAAATTGATCCCGTCTCCCATGGCAAGAGGATAGAGGCTCCGGGCCCCGTTGGCATAGAGTGCGCTTTTGGATCCAGAGGATTTCGGGCCCGTGTCAGCGACACAACGTCCCATCAACAACGGGGAAGCACGGCGTGCGGGTCGTACGGGGCGTGCGGCTCGAGGAGGGCGTCCGGGTCATGGACTCCGGCGGCGTCGGGAAGGTGGCGGTGGGGTAATACCGGGCGACCTGAAGCATGTAGTTCGCCCACTGCGGGCCGGCGAGCATGTACCCGTCAATGGCCTTATAGAACTTGCCGTTGACGGTGATGTTTTGCCCTGGCCGCTTCTGGCCCTCCAGGGCGTCGCCGAAGAAGGAAGCCGTCGCGAGGCCGCTGGTGTAGCCCACCACCCAGGTGGCGCCGTTGGTATTGGAAGTGCCGGTCTTGGCCGCGACCGGGAACCGCTCCTGGACCTTGGGCTTGATGTAAACGCCGGACCCGCGTTTCAACACGTCCTGCAGCACGGCGTTCACGCCCCGGGCGACCTCGGGCTTGAACGCATCACGGCAGGCGCTGGCCTCGGCCGGAAGCTTTCGTCCCGCCGCATCAGTGACGGACACTATGGCGATCGGTGCGCAGTACTTGCCGTCGTTGGCGAACGTGGCAAACGCGTTGGCCAGATGGAGCGGCGCCACCCCGATGGCGCCCAGCAGATTGCCCAGCTGGTGCATGTTGATTTGGGCGTTGTCCACGCCGCTGTGGAGCCCGGCGGCATCGACCATCTTCTGGATGCCGCAGAAGTCGAGTTGCGCGGCTTCGGCGAAGGTGGCGGTGTTGATGGAGTTATACAGCCCGTAGTCCACGCGCATGCGGCGGTAGTACCCGGCGTCGTTGTTCTGGAGGTCGTCCGCCGCGCCGAGGCTCTTCTGGCTGGTGCTGTAGGCCCCGAGCACCCTGCCGCAGCTTGATCTCCAGCGGAACCCGAGCGGATAGGATCGACGGGACGCGTCGACTATAGCGGCCAGGGACTTGCCCTCGTTGAGCCATTCCGCGAACGTGAACGGCTTCATAGTGGAGCCGGGCTGGAACCCGCCGGCGCCGTTGAGGTCGTTGCCGTTGGCATCCTTGGAATCGACGTTGAAGTTCAGTTGCGTATCGAATTTCCCGGGCGCCGGGAGGAAGACGGTGTTTTGCGCCATCGCCAGGATCTTGCCGGTACCGGGTGCGATGGAGACCATCGCCGCGCCCCATTTGTCCGGGTTGGCCCCGGCCGTGGCATCGACCTGCGCCTGGGCGGCCAGTTGGAGCCGGCTGTCCAGGGTGGTGGTGATAGTCAGGCCACCGCGGAACAGCTTCCGCTCCCGCTCGGCCATATCCGCGCCGTAGGCCGGATTGTTGAGGATGAGGTGGGACACGTAGTCGCAGAAGTACGGTGCCATTTCCGCGCCCGCGCACCCCTGCCTGCCGGGGGTGATCTTGAGATCCACCGGCGCGGCGACGGCCGCATCATGCTCGGTCCGGGAGATGGCGCCGTAGCTGAGCATCCTGGCGAGAACCTGGTTGCGTCGCTGGACGGCGTTCTCCGGATGGACGTCAGGATTGTAGAAGCTGGGGCTGTTCACGAGGCCGGCCAGCAGGGCAGCTTGCGGCAGGGTGAGGTCCTTGGCCGTGGTGTTGAAGAAGTAGCGGGACGCGGCTTCGATGCCGTAGGCGTCCCGGGCGAAGAACACGATGTTCAAGTACCCCTCGAGGATTTGGTCCTTGGTGTACTTCTTCTCCAGTTCAACGGCGAGCCTCATCTCGCGAATCTTGTCGGCCATGCTCTTTTGCCCGTTGAGGACAATTTGATCGCCCCGGTCCGCCGACACGAGGGATTCGTTGAGCACGTTGGTGACGTACTGCTGGGTCAGGGTGGAAGCGCCCTGCCTGCCGCCGCTGGTCAGGTTGGACACCAGGGCCCGGAGAATCCCCTGGGGGTCGATGCCGGCATGTTCGTAGAAGCGGCGGTCCTCGATCGCGACGATCGCGTCCTTGATGTACTGGGACATCTGGTCGAGACGGACCTTCACGCGGTTTTCCGCATAGAAGGTGGCGATCGGTTTCCCGTCGGCGCTGAGCACCCTGGTCGACTCCGACGGCGGATCAACGGTCAGTTCCGAGGGGAGGCTGTTGAACAGGACGATCGATTCCTTGACGGCGACGCCGGCGGCGGCCACGGTCGGGACCAGGAGGCTGGCGGCCAGGACGCCGCAGACCGCGCTCGCTGTGAAGAAGCCGAAAAGCCCCCACAGGGTCACGGCTAGCCGGGATCGGGTGCGTTTCCTGGGCGCCATGGTGCCTGGCCAGGCTAGGTCAACGAGTCGATGGCGACGGTGATCGCAAGCATGAGCGGAACGTCCTCGGCCGCCCGCGATTGCGACGCCGTAGGACTCGCGCACGCGGAACCGCTTCTTGGAGATCGTGGCGACCGTATGGCCGTCGCGTTCGATCTCGTACTCCGGTGCCGCAGTAGTCCCATTCCCTGACCATAGGACCGCTCCTCCGGCCGCCGCCTCACCCGAACCGGATGGTCCGCGGGCCACTCGGAAGAACGGCCTGGGATCAGGCTGTGCCCGGACCTGTCCCCAGCTTTTTACAACCCCGGCCCACTAGGGTCGGCGGATGACCTGTCTCGACTTATGGTCGAAGCGCCGGAGCGGACACACTCAAGGTCGCGGAGCTCTCCTCCGTTCACCCACAAACCCGCGAGGATGGCCATGAGAATCAATTCCGCCTTCACAGCCTTGACCACCCTGCTCCTGACGGCCGGCTGGTCGGCGGTGGGCCTCCCGGCGCCGGCCCAGGCCGCGGGCACCACGTACTTCGTCAGTGCGGCCGGGAGCGATACGAATTCCGGAACGTCAAGCGCTGCACCTTGGAAGTCACTGTCGAAGGTCAACTCGATCGTCCTCATGCCCGGCGACACCGTCAGTTTCCGCAGGGGCGACACCTGGACCGGCGGTGTCGTGACCACCCAGAGCGGGACCGAGGCAGCGCCCATCACCTTGATCGGCTACGGGCCCGGCAACGCTCCGACCATTACGGGCGGCAAATCAGGAAACTGCATCAGGATCAACGGCAACTTCACCACCGTTGACGGGCTTCGGGGTGTCTCCTGCGGCTACGCGGGCATCAGCGTCACCGGCGACCGCAATACGGTCCGCAATTCCAGTGCCTCCAACAATGCCGTTGGCATCAAAGCAGGGACCGGGTCTGACTTCGGGAAATACACCGGCAATGTGCTGACCAACAACAACATCATGAACGTCCTGACACAGGGCACGAATTGCGGGACACCCCAGGCGGTGAACTGCAGTGACGATTCTGGCGCTTCCGGTGTGCTGGTCAACGGCAATGACAACGAACTTTCCGGCAACACGGTCAGCGGCTCCACCGCGTTTTCCTACGATTACACGCGCGACGGCGGTTCTTTCGAAATCTACAACGGCAGCCGGAACTACATCCATCACAACGTGTCCCTGGACAACAACAACTTCTCGGAGATCGGCCGGTCCTCCGGAACTGCGGACGGCAACACCTACCGCTACAACCTGGTCCGGTCGACCTGTGGTGCCAACTGTGCCCAGGCCAAGGGCTTGATCGCCCGCGGTGCAGGGACGTCCTTCGGGCCGACGAACGGCACCGTGTTCGAGTTCAACACCGTGTATCTGAACGGCCCGCAATCCCAGGCGGTCGTCTGCCATGCGGGCTGCCCGGCATCGACCGTGATCCGTGGCAACATCCTGACGGGCGTCAAGAACTCCTTGTGGATCAACGGCTCGGGCTGGACCGAGAAGCAGAACGTCCTCAACGGCCCGCTCAACTTTGTCCCGAACAGCACGTCCACCACCGCGTCTGCCCGCTTCGTGAACGCACCGGCCGATCTCCACCTGACCGGCACCAGCCCGGCCATCGACCGCGCTGGAACGAGCCTGTCCGCCGTCGACCTTGCCGGAAGTGCGGTGCCCCAGGACGGGGACTGCAACGGAACGGCCGCTGCCGATTCGGGGGCCTACGAGTTCGACTCGCCCAACTGCTGACCCAATTTGCGCCGGAAGTGGCTCAGCTGGTGCCGGCCCGGCTCCAGCGTTGCTCGATCCGGCCAAATTTCCAGACGGCGAGCGCGATCAGCCAGATGATGACGAATAGTCCGACAATGATGTACCCGACGTTTCCGAGGTCCAGCGAGCCAATGGCGGCAGCCGGCCCGGATTCGAGTCCCATCTTGTCCGCCACGACCCCGAGCAGCACGGTAACCCCGACCACCAGGGCCACAATCACCGAGAGCACCGTGACTGTGAGGTTGTAAAAGACCTTGCGGACCGGCTTCAGGAACGCCCACCCGTAAGCCCGGGACATGAAAACACCGTCGGCGGTGTCGAAAATGCTCATTCCGGCGGCGAACAGCACCGGCAGGACCAGGATGGCGTACCAGGGCAGGGAGAAGGCCGCGGAACCGGCCGCGAGCACGAGCAGGGCAACCTGGGACGCGGTGTCGAATCCCAGGCCCATCAGCAGGCCGACGGGATAGATGTGCCATGGTTTGGTGATCCGCCGGATGGTTCCGCCGAGGAGCCGCGCCAGGAAGCCCCGGTTGTTGAGCTGGTGCTCAAGCTCGGCCTCGTCCAGTTCCCCGGTCCGCATCCCGCGGAACACCCGGGCGATGCCGATCACCGAGGCGAGGTTCATCAGACCAATCAGGATCAGGAACGTTCCGGCCACGACGCTTCCCACCAGTCCCAGCGTCTGCATCAGGGCCGAGTCCCCGTCCTGCACGGTGCCGGCCATGGCCCTCGCGCCGAGGGCCAGGAGCAGCGCCGCGCCGAACACTACGGTCGAGTGGCCCAGCGAGAACCAGAAGCCCACCCCCAGCGCGGCCTTGCCCTCGCCGACCAGCTTGCGGGTGGTGTTGTCGATGACGGCGATGTGGTCGGCGTCGAACGCGTGCCGCACTCCCAGCAGAAAGGCGGTGACGCCCAGCCCTACCCCGTACACACCGGAGCGGCCCAGCGCGAAGTTCTGTGGAGCCACGGCCAGGGTCAACACACTCCAGCCGACGACGTTGAGCAGGAGGACGAAGCCGGTGATGCCGGCGAGATGGAACTTGTCCCGGCGTTCCCAACGACTGGACGTCGCCCGCACCGGCTGCGCTACAGGCAACAAGTTGCTCATAATCCGTAAGGGTAGGCGCGGGGGTCGCCGCTGCCAAGACCTCGCGGACTGCGGAACTGCGCGCGGCAGTGTTGCCGCCGGGAGGGTCTCCGCCTGCGCCCTTGGCACGGAGACGCGCGGCCCTATCCGCCGGTGCGGCCTCCATGCAAGCATGGGGATCACCGATCATGCACAGCACTTCGATCACGCACAGCGAGGGGACTCGATGAAATCCAATGAACTGCTGCTGGATGCCTTCGGCCGGATCCGTGAGACGGTGGCCGCGGCCCTGGCCGGGGTCGATGAGGCCGCCCTGCTCCGACGACCCGGAGGCAACGGGAATTCAATGGCCTGGCTCATCTGGCACCTCAGCAGGGTCGAGGACGCCCAAGTCGCCTCCGCCGCGGGCCTGGACCAGGTGTGGACCTCGGAGGGGTTTGCCGCCCGCTTCGGCCTGCCGCTCTCCAAGCGGGACACCGGCTACGGCCATACGAGCGCCCAGGTGGACGCGGTGCAGGCACCGCCGGAACTGTTGCTCGAATACTACGACGCGGTCCACCGGCAGACCGCGAATTTCCTGGCGAACCTCGGCGACGACGACTTCGACCGCATCGTCGATACCCGCTGGGACCCGCCCGTCACCCTCGGGGTGCGGCTGGTGAGCACGATTGCCGATTGCCTCCAGCATGTGGGGCAGGCGGCCTACGCCAAGGGCCTGAACTCCGTGCACGGGCACGGCTAGGGCGGACCCGGCCATGCAGGCGGCCGATATTCGCGGGCTCTTCCCGGGGCTACACGACACCATCTATCTCAACACCGCCTCCATGAACGTCGGCTGCGCCCCCGCCCGCGAGGCCTACGAGCTGGCCGTCGAGCGCTGGTCCGCCGGCAAGTTCGACTGGATGGATGCCGAGCGGGCAGGGGAGGAGGCCCGCAGCATGTTCGCGGAGATCGTCGGGGCGACGGCGGGGGAGATCGCGATCGTCCCGGCCGTGAGCTCCGCCGCCGGGATAGTGGCCGCCAACCTGCCGCCCGCGAAGCGCGGGGAGAACGTCGTGGTCGCCGGGAACGAATTCGCCTCGAACTATTACCCCTGGCTCCTGCTCCGGAACCGCGGTTACGAGGTCCGGGCTCTGGCGCCGGGCGGCGACGGCGTGACGGCCGAGGCCTTTGGCCAGGCGGCCGACGGCGGCACCCGCCTGATCGCGGTGAGCGCCGTTCATTCGGCCAACGGCTACCGGGCCGACCTGGCCGCGCTCAGCCGGGTCGCGGCCCGCTCCGGCGCCTGGTTCTTCGTCGACGCCTGCCAGGCCGCGGGCGCGGTGCCGCTGGATGTGGTGCGCGACGGCGTGGATTTCCTGGCCGCCGCGAGCCACAAGTTCCTGCTCGGCTCCAGGGGCATGGGCTACCTCTATGTCCGCAGCGGGCTGCTTGACCGGATCCAGCCCGTCGGTCCCGGCTGGAAGGCCGCGCGCAACCCCGCCGAGAGCTTCTACGGACCGGCTATGGACCTCTCACCCACGGCCTCGAAGCTCGATGCCTCCTTGGCGTGGTTTCCCGCCCTGGCCGAGCAGGCGGCACTCGGCATCTTCACCCGGTTCGGCATCACGGCCCTGCTCGATCGCAACGCCCGGCTCGCCCTTCGTCTGCAGGAGGCCCTGGTGGCGCAGGGCTCCGCGTTCCGGCCGTTCGCCGAGCAGCACCGTTCCACGATCTTCTCCGTGCCCGTGACAGACGCCGAGGCGGTCCTGGCGCGGTTCCGCCAGGCCAACGTGGTGGCATCGGTCCGCGAGGGCAGGATCCGGCTGGCGGTACATTTCTACAATCTGGACGACGAACTCGATCGCGTGGCCGGGTTGATCGGGCGCGGGTGAGCGGCGGCGGGCCGTGCCTCTGGACACCGGGGCCGCCGCAGCACCGGTACTAGGCGCGCCCGTGGTCCTTGGCGTCGCTGGCGTAGGCGAGGCCGATCTGGCGCCGGACTTCGTCCATGGCCTCCATGACCTGAACGCTCTGCCGGGGCGGCAGGATGTCGTTGGCAATGGCGCGGGCCGCAATGAGCCGCTCCATTTCCCGTGCCTGGTATTGCATTCCGCGGCCGGCGACTGGTTCATCGAAGCGCTCGACGACGTTTCCGTCGGCGTCGTACCTGGTGAAGGCCGACGGCGTGTACCAGACTGATGGGATCTCGATCCGGCCTTCGGTTCCGATGATCGCGGCCCGGTTGGGTCCTGCCGTGTCCAGCGCGCATTGCAGCACGGCCTGCTGACCGTCACCATACTCGAAGATCATCGCGGTCTGCCGGTCCACACCGGTTTCAGTCATGCTGGCCGTAGCGCGGATGCCGGTCGGCGCCCCGAAGACGTCGAAGGCGAAGGACACCGGGTAGATGCCCAGGTCCAGGAGCGCTCCGCCGCCCAGCGCCGGGTCGTTCAGGCGGTGCGCCGGGTCTCTGGGCAGATTCTGGTTGTGGTCCGTGATCACTGTCCGGACCTCGCCCAGGGCACCGGACCGGATCAGCTCACGGATACGGACCATGTGCGGAAGGTAGCGGGTCCACATGGCCTCAAGGGCGATCAGTCCCTTCGCCTCGGCGAGCTCCACAATCTCCCGGGCCTGCCAGGCGTTCATGGCGAAGGGTTTTTCAATCAACACGTGTTTACCCGCGTCCAGGGCCAACAGCGCATTCTCGTGGTGGAACGGGTGCGGCGTCGAAATGTAGACAACATCGACGTCCGGGTCGGCCACGAGGTCCTCGTAGCTTCCATGGGACGTGGGGATCTGAAACCGGGCCGCGAACTCGGTCGCGGATGCCAGGGTCCGGGAGCCCACGGCCTGGACCACTGAGCCGTTGTCGATCAGGTCCGGCGTCTGGAGCCCGGCGATGAACCCGGTGCCGAGAATTCCCCATCTGGCCACGGGCGTGGAGAGATCTGCGGTGCCGGTTGTGGCGTGCTCTGACATGCGTTTGGGTTCCCTTCGAACATGCGGTGACGAAAGCATCGGGCGGCTCGTGGAGTGTCCACGGCTTCCCGGGACGTGTTCGTATCCTAAGCCTGAAAACCGGGACTCACGGTGTGAGCGGACCCCGAAGCACGCGCAGGGCCGCGGCGGCGTCACCTTCAATGAGGGCGCTGTGTGCCAGGTTGGATCGACCCCAAAGACCCAGATACATCATCGGCAACGGGGCGGAAATCGATGCCACGGCGGGACCAGGGCCCAGCGTCCAACTGGTGGCCCCCGGCACCTGGAAGGTCACGGCTTTGTCCGGGTGCGGCATCCGGTCCAGCCGCAGCTGCCGCGGCGTGAACATTGCCAGGACCTCGTCGACACCGTCGAGCATGAAGTCATCCGCCAGCGCGGGGATCTCCAGGCCAAGTGCCTGGCAGGCGTCGACGAGGTGGATGGCGTGTTCGTGGGCCTGTCGCCGAAGCCAGAACCGGGCGGTGCGCGGCCGCGGGCCAAAGTTCCAGCATTCTTTCCCGGGATCAAGGCCCGTCATCGTCTCGAGGAAGGGTGCGGTGCCCGCCAGGAACCAGGCCGCGGCGCCCTCGGCCGGCGGTGCCGGTTCCTGGACAAAGGTGCCCGTCCGAGCCACAGCTGCTGCCCACCGCTCGATTGAGCCGAGATGCCCGAAGAGTTGCTCGAGCGACCAGCCGGGGCACGCCGGAACAGTGCGGGCAAGCGTGTCCCGCGGCTGCCGGGCGAGCGTGCCGAGGTGGTCCAGGGAGCTGGCCAGCTCGGCCAGGAATCGATCGGGCGACATGAGAGGAGCCTAACGCGACGCCGGGGCAGTCAGCGGCCCGGGCGGGCGCGGAATCGCACGCGAAAAGTCGAGTACCCTCCACTCGCGCGCTCACCAACCCCCGCTTCTAGGCTCCAAAGTACTGGGTTAATAAAGTCAATGTAATGGTCAGGATCGGGTCTCAGCCATGCATGATCAAACAGAATCTCGAGTGTCGTCCGGCCATTTTCAGGGCCGTCTGCGCAGTAAACGGATGGGTGGGCCACCGCATCCCCGGAAGCACCGGGCGGCCGCAATCCACGCAATGTCGCCCCGACACCGCGGGTGGTCCCGGGGCGCGTGGGCGTCGCTGCTGTCGGCAACGCTCGCGCTCGCCGGCCTGTCGGTCGGCGGGACCGCCGTCGCGGACGTGGGGACCATCGCCCACGATTCCCTGCGGACCGGATGGGACCGCGACGAGCCCGGGCTCTCGCCGTCGGCGGTCGCATCATCAAACTTCGGCAAACTGTTCTCCGCAACCGTGGACGGGCAGGTCTACGCCCAGCCGCTCGTAGTCGGCACCACCGTGATTGCCGCGACGGAAAACAATGCCGTCTACGGGCTGGACAGCGCAACGGGCGTAGCAAAGTGGACGCGCAAACTCGGGCCGGCGTGGCCGGCGTCGACGGTGAGCTGCGGTGACCTCACTCCCAACATCGGAATCACGTCCACTCCGGTCTACGACCCGGCGACGAAAAGCGTCTACCTGCTGGCCAAGACGAATGACGGGGCAAGTAAGCTGTTCCCGCACTGGTACATGCACGCACTGGATGTGGCGACCGGCGCGGAGAAACCCGGATTCCCCGTCAAAATCCAAGGCGCCCCGACAAATGACCCTGCCCGCCCGTTCAACCCGATGACGGCGATGCAGCGCCCAGGGCTGCTGCTCTTGAACGGGGTCGTATATGCAGGATTTGCCAGCCACTGCGACTACACCCCCTTCGTCGGCTACGTCGTCGGCGTATCGACCGCCGGCCGGCAGACGACGATGTGGGCCACCGAATCAGGCAACGCCAACGCGGAGGGCGGAATCTGGCAATCCGGCGGAGGACTGGTGTCCGACGGTCCCGCCAACATCCTGCTCACCACAGGGAACGGCATTTCCCCGAAGCCCGGCCCGGGATCGAATCCCCCAACCACACTGGCGGAGGCGGTGGTCCGGCTCCGGGTCGGCAGTGACGGCAATCTGAAAGCCACCGACTTCTTCAGCCCGGCCGACAACGCAAAACTTAACCGGAACGACGCCGATCTGGGCTCCGGCGCTCCTGTCGCGATCCCGGACGGCTATGGCACCGCAGCACACCCCCACCTGTTGGCCCAAATCGGTAAAGACGGCACCATGTACCTCCTGGACCGGGACAACCTGGGGGGCATGGCGCAGGGGGCCGGCGGCACCGACGCCGTCCTGGACAAGGCCGGTCCATACAGCGGAGTGTGGGGAAAGCCAGCGTTTCTCGGGACCAGCAACGGTGGTTACCTTTACGTCGTCGAAAGCAACGGGTACCTTCGCGCCTTCAAGCTCGTGCCTGGCGCCAATGGCGGGGTCAGCCTCGCTGCCGTCGGGACCTCTGCGGGCACGTTCGGGTTCAGCTCCGGTTCGCCGGTGGTGACGTCCTCCGGCACGGACGGGTCCTCCGCCCTGGTCTGGGTGGTCTATGTCAGCGGAGGCACCGGGGCCGGGGCAGAACTGCGCGCCTACCGTGCAATTCCGGACAGTACCGGGAACCTCAAGGAAGTGTTTAGCGCACCACTGGGTATAGGGGCCAAGTTCTCCTCGGTGGCCACGGACAAAGGCCGCGTCTACGTGGGCACCCGGGACGGGCACGTCCTCGGTTTCGGCGCCCCGACAACATCAGCGGTAGGGGCAAAGAACACCGACCTCGGTACCGTCGCGGTGGGGAAGACCGTGACCGGCAACGTGACGATCACCGCGTCGCGGGCTGTAACGTTGAGCTCCATCACAACAAGCACCCCGTTCAGGATCGGAACCACGCTCACCCTGCCCCGGACCTTGGCCAAGGGCGGAAGCATGACGGTACCTGTGGCCTTTTCGCCGGCCGTTCCAGGACAGGCGGATGGCACCCTGAGGGTCAAGACAGCCGACGGCGAGACCGTCCTCCTCGGCGTCCACGGCGTCGGCACGAAGGAGGGCCTGGGCGCGACTCCGGCCACGGTCCAGTTCACCGACGTCCCGACAAACACTGTCAGCCGGCAGACCGTCAACATCGTCAACACGGGCACCACCATCGCCAAGATCACCGGCGTCACTCTGCCGGCCAACGCACAGCTCCGCGTTGACGCCGCCACGGTGCCGGCCGTCGGCCAGAGCATCCAGCCCCTCGCGTCGGTGGCGGTGTCCATGACGTTCAGTCCCACCTCGGCGAGTCCGGTGACCGATACGCTCGTAGTCGCCAGTGACCGAGGGAAGGTGACCGTCAAGGTGGCCGCGACCGCAGTTTCAGGCGCAGCGCACCTGGAGTTGCCGCGCTCTTTGGACTTCGGTGACGTCCCCGCCGGGACGTCGGTTACGCGGGCTTTCGAGATCAAGAACACCGGCAACATCCCAATGACCATCACGAAGGCGAAAGCGCCGCAGGGCGTCTTCTCCACTACGAATCCCATCTCCGAGGGCTTGAAAATTCCCGCCGGTGAAACCGCGTATCAGACCGTAACCTTCGCACCCACGGCCGTCGGGCAGGCCGGAACTTCCGAAACTTACTACCTGATCACGGCGGACGACGGCCAATCTGCCCAGAAGGTCATGCTCACCGGGAACGGTACCGATGACCCCATCGCTGCCTACGCATGGAAGATTAATGCCGGCCGCCCCGGGTCGAGCCTCGGCCGGTCACTGACCGCGGAGTACGCCGTGGGCGTGGGCAAATGCCAGGACTACACCAGAGGGGTGATCTGCTGGTCGCCCAAGACCGGGGCCCATGCAGTCCTCAATGAAATCTACAAGCGTTACAAGGCCGAAGGCGGCGCGGGAGGTCGCTTCGGCTTCCCGACCTCGGACGAGAAGGTGTCGCCAGACACGGTGGGGAGGTACAGCGACTTCTCTGGTGCGTGCGGGACCTCGATCTACTATTCACTGGCCACTGGGGCGCACGCGGTGACCGGTGCGATCCGGTCCAAATGGAGGGCGCTCGGCGCGGAGACAGGACCGCTGGGCTATCCAATCACCGACGAGAAACGGGCCCCGGACGGGGTGGGACGGTACAACCACTTCTCCGGTGCGGGTGGGGCGTCGATCTACTGGACACCGACAACCAAGGCCCACTCGGTGACAGGGGCCGTCCGCGCCAAGTGGGCGTCGCTGGGCTGGGAGACCGGACTTGGCTATCCGACGTCCGACACTACGGCGTCGGCGGACGGGGTGGGACGGTACAACCACTTCTCAGGTGGAAGTGGAAACTCGATCTTCTGGTCGCCGACGACGGGGGCGCACTTTGTCTTAGGTGCCATCCGGTCCAAATGGGCGGCACTTGGCTGGGAGACCGGCCCGCTGCGTTACCCGATCACGGACGAGAAGGGCACCCCGGATAAAGTGGGGCGCTACAATCACTTCTCCGGTTCGGCGTCGATCTACTGGACGCCGAAGACCCTGGCGCACCCGGTGACCGGTGCGATCCGGTCTAAGTGGGCGTCACTGGGCTGGGAGACGAGCCGGCTGGGATATCCCACGAGCGACTCGTACACGGTATCCGTCGGTCGGGCGACGGATTTCCAATATGGGCGGCTGACGTGGAACGCAACACTGAAGAAGGTCACCGGATAGGCAACGCGCGGGCCAACCCGGACGTGTGGCGCGTTGGGCCTCATGAGACGGAATCCGTGCAGGACCCTTGCCGGAATTCTGACTTCGGAGGAGGATGATCGGCACACTGGAGGAGGCCCGTCATGACCCAGCTCGGCAAGTTTGAGAAGTATCTGATCGAGGAATTCTTCGACGACTACCGCGCCGGCGCCATGAGCCAGCACACGTTCACGCGCCGTGTGGCGTTCATCATGGGCAGCATGGCAGCGGCCTCGGCGGCGATGCTCCTGGTGGGCTGCGCGCCCGACGAGGTTCCCCGCAGTACCGATCCCATGCCGACGCCGACACTGTCCGCTCCGGGGTCCGGCGCCGCGTCCGCGGGTGCGGTGCCGGGGGCCAAGAGCCCGCTGTCGGTCCCGGAGGGAGCGGCCGGACTAACAACGGCGACCGTGCAATTCGCCTCGGGCGGCACCGATATCAGTGGCTATCTCGCACGGCCTGCACAGGGGGCCGCCGGGCCGGCCGTGCTGATCTGCCACGAGAACCGCGGGCTGACACCCCATATCCAGGATGTGGCACGCCGCTTCGCCAAAGCCGGATACGCCGCACTGGCCCTGGACCTGCTCAGCCGGGAGGGCGGGACCGCGGGTATGGACCCGGACGCTGTCCCGGGCGCGCTGACCCAGGCCGGGGCGCAGCGTCACGTTTCCGACTTCACAGCCGGCTTTGACTACCTGAACGCCCAGGACTTCGTTGATCAGGGTCGCATCGCCATGAACGGCTTCTGCTTCGGTGGCGGCATCACGTGGCAGTCGGCGACCGCGATCCCGGGACTGAAAGCGATCTCAGCATTCTATGGACCCGCACCTGACCTGGACAAGGTCACCGCCATCAAGGCGGCTGTCTTCGGCGTCTACGCCGAACTGGACCAGCGGATCACCGGCGCCATGCCGGCGCTCCGGGATGCCTTGGCCAAAACCGACGTCCGTAACGAGCTCAAGATCTATCCCGGCGTGGACCACGCCTTCCACAATGACACCGGACCGCGCTACAAACAGGAGCAGGCCACGGCCGCATGGAACGACACGCTCGCCTGGTTCGGCAAGTACGTATGAGCGACAGGGCCCGGAGATAGCTCCCGACCGGATAGAGGAACGATGACCGTAGGACGAACGACGGCGGCCCTGGCCGCGGCGGGCGCGTTGACTCTTGGCGGGTATGGCGCCGCGCCGGGCATGGACCGGCCGGCCGAAGCCGCCACGGCCATAACGCTGGCCTCAAACGGGACCCAGGCCGCCGTCGTCCGCGGCTGGGGACCGGTGGTGGCCGGGGATGAGTTTAGTTATGCAGGGCCGCCTGACCCGGCGAAATGGAAGGTCTACAACGGCCCGGGGCACGCGGGCAAGGGGATCCGAAGTCCGAATGCCCTTGCAGTGGGCGGCGGCGTCGTGACCCTCAGCGGCGACGGGGCAGGCACCACGGGAGGAATGTCCGCCAGGTTTGCCAATCAGCGGTACGGCCGCTGGGAGGCCAGGATGAAAACGAGTGCGCGGGATTTGCAATACCATCCGGTCCTGATCCTGTGGCCGAACAACAACAGTTCACCCACGTGTGCCGAGGTCGACTATGCGGAAGGCACTGCGAACACCACTCTGATCAGGTTCAACCTGCACCACGCCTGCAGCGGACCGGGCTTCCAGACCCGGGCAGCCCGGCCGCTCGACACGACGCAATGGCACAACTATGCAGTCGAGTGGACCCCCGCCGGAATTACCGGATACCTCGATGGGTCATTGTGGTTTGCGGATACGAACCCGGCGCATCAGCCCACGGTGGGCATGCACCAAACGGTGCAACTGGACTGGTTTCCCAACGGGACGCCCACCAAACCCAGCCAGATGCAGGTCGACTGGATCCGCGTTTACAAGTGAGCGTTGCGCTTACTCGCCCGAGGCAAATTCCGGCCGGAACGGGCCGCCAGCCTCCGACGTCCCTTCGCGGGGCCAGTCCAAAGCCTTTAACGCCGCAAGGTGCTCCAACAGGGCCCGTTCCGGATGTCCGGGATGCGCAGCCAACTGCTGGCGCAGCAGTTCCCGGGCGCGGGTTTGTTCCGGGGCAGTGTCGTCGAGGACGGCGTCAATGATTCTAGCGGCCTGATGTCGGATTCCGGCGGCAGATGCGGCATGTTCCGCACCGGATACCAGGTTCTCGGGATTCTGTTCTTCGAGGCGTCCTGGAGTGGACGACGGCTCCACCGACATGGCTATTCCTTTGATCAACGTTCCGGCTGAGTCCGGAACCGGCCTGCCGCCTTCCCCCAATCCCGGGTACTGTACCCGGGTCCTAAGACGGGCCACCGTGACAAACCTACAACGACGCCGGGCCGCCAACCCCACACGGGAGCGAAGTTTTCGCCAAGTTTCATGCACAAGTCACGGTGCCGCTGCCGGCGGAATGCTAACGGCTGCCGGCGCCACGGGCCGTATCCGCTGCAGCGCTTGTGTTGGTCATCTGCCCGAAAAGACGCGGAAATACTCGCCGGGTAGCCTCGCACCAAGCAATCCGTTCGAAAGGTAGTACGCCATGCGTGTTGGACTGATCCGGGTGATGACGACGTCGGACCGACGCCTGCTTCACGCCCACGGGAAACTCCTCCGGGAAGCATTCGGATTTACCGTCACCTCGCGCTGTATTCCGGACCAGCCGTCCGGCGTTTACGACCAGGCGTCGCTCGAGTCTGCGGCACCCAAGGTTGTCCAGCTGGCGCGGGACATGGCGGGGGACGCCGACGCCCTGATTGTCAGCTGCGCGTCCGACCCCGGGCTGGCCGCCGCCCGGGCAGCCGTGGATATCCCGGTCATCGGGGCGGGCTCCGCAGCCGCGGCCGCGGCTCTGACCTTCGGCGGCCGGATTGGAGTTTTGGGACTCGGCGCACACGTGCCGGGCCCGATTTCGGATGCACTGGGCGACCGCATGCTGCTCATTGACGGGCAGGGGCGTGTCGAAACACCCGACGCATTCCTCATGCCTGCCGGGATCTTCGACGCCCTCGCTGCGGCCCACATGCTGGTCGACGCCGGTGCCGACGTGATCGTCCAGGCCAGCACGGGCCTGAGCAGCATCGGCATGGCGGACGTGCTCCGCCGCCGGCTCGGGGTTCCGGTGATCGACGCCGTGACGGCGGCCGGTTCGATGCTCGTCTCAGCGGTTCTCGCCCGGAAACTTCAGGAGGTTTGAGTCCTGCCGCCTGTGGCGGCGTACCAGCGGCCAACGCCATGGCAGCCCCCGCGCCGCAGTAGGGCGCGGGGCTGCCTGGTGTCGGTCCTATTTGTAGACGCGGACCCAGTCAACCTGCATCTGTGAAGGCTTGGTGGCCGATCCGTCGGGGAACCAGTCCAGCTGCAACGTCTGATGCATGCCCACGGAGGGCAGGTGCGCGGGGTTCGTGTCGGAGAAGGTCTTCACGCCGTCGATGTAACCGGTGATGCCGGCAGGAGTCCACTCCACTGCGTAGTTGTGCCACTGGGTGGTGTCGATCGTCTTGGCCGCCGTGGTCTGGAAGTTCGAGCCGCCGCAGGCGTAGTGCAGGAAGAACTTGATCTGCGTGGTGTTGGCGCTGCCCTCGGCGTAGTCAATCTCGGCGCAGTTGGGCGAGGTGTTGTTGTTGGGCCACAGGATCAGCACGGGGTGGTACTCGGGGTCCCGGGCGTTGGTCCGCATGCGCGTCTCCCATTTGCCGTATTTCTGCTGCGCAAATTTGGCCGACATGCCGCCCGTGGTGCCGGCCGAGTCGCCGCTGACGGTGGCCACGCCGTTGGCGACTGACCACGCCTGCGGGCTCCTGACACCCTTGCCGGCATGTCCGGATCCCTTGAAGACGCTCCACTTGGTGGAGTCGGGGGCGCCGGCCTTGGAGAACTCGTCACCCGCAACAACCGCACCCCAGCCCCGGGCCGTGGCGGCCTGGGCCGCGACGGGCGCGGCGGCCGCCGTTACCGGTGCCGGCGCCGGAGCGGCTGCCGCTTGTGCCCCAGCTGCCGGGGCGACTGCCGCGGCGGCCGGTGCAGGTGCCGCACCGGCTCCGGGGGCCGCAGGTGCAGCGGCCGTGCCGGAGACAGGTTTGGGGGCCGAGGGGGCCGCCGGCTTAGGCGTTGCGGCCGCCGAGGCCGTGGCCTTCGCGGCAGGATGCGAAGCCTGGGTTGCCGCCGAGGACGTGGAGTCCGCAGCAGAATGCGCGGCCTCGGTGGCCGGGGAAACGGCTGCGGCGCCGGACGTGGGACCAGCGCTGCAGCCGGTCAGGGACAGTGCTCCCAGGCTCAGCGCAATCGCTACCTTGTTCAGCTGTGGTGCCGAGAGGCGTGCCGCCGGCCGTGCATCTTTGAACGTTGATTTATTGAACAGCGGTGTCTTCTTGAACAACGGACCCCTCCGGGCTTTCGTGGCTGGCACACACAACCGACGCTGCCAGGGCGGCGGATAGTGCGGAAAGTTTCATCCGGCCCCTGCCGCAAGGCATGGGCGAGCAGACGCCGAACGGCGCAACGGGGCCCTGCGAAGGGGCGGTCCGGGGCCCTGCATTCGGGCCGGGCCTCACGGCCAGCGGCCAACGTTACCGGACCGTTACCTCAGCCTGCAAACCTCCCGCGAAGATAGTGGTGACCCGCCAAGCAGGGCCGGCGGGGATCTGGATGGTCCACGCCCGCCGCCCAGGACGGCTTGGCACCGCGTTTCCACCGTGAGCTGCGACGGGAAAGAATGGACCTGTGAGTGAAGCCGGCGAATTCATCGACCTCTCCCTGCAGCGGGAAGCTTCCTGGCGCCGCGCTGAGCAGCTGCAGTCGCGGCTGGAAACGGCGCCAGCGGGCAGCGGCCTTCGGTTCTACGGCACCTCCGTGGGTGCCGTGCGCGGCACGGTCCGCGATGCCGGCCGCCGCTATCCCGGACTCTCCCGTGATGAGGTCGCTGCGCTGAGTTCCGAACTGTGGGGCTCGGAACTGGAGGGCTCCGATCTGGAGGGCTCCGATCTGGGGGCGGCGCCGGTTTTCGAGCGCCGGCTGGCAGCCGTGGTCCTGCTGCAGAACAACGTGAAGCTGCTGACCAACTCCGACCTCACCCGGCTGGAGGGGTTCATCCGGCAGGCGCGTGTGCCGGACCTTGTGGATCCGCTCGCCGTCGACGTCGTCGGGCCCCTGGTGGACGGGCTCGATGTCTTGGCCAGGGTGCGGGCCGACAGCGTGCTGGACCGATGGGTGCGCGAGCCGGATGCCTGGCTGCGCCGGGCCGCGCTGCTCTCGCCGTTGCTGGCGCTGCGCGCGGGCGCGGGGGACTGGGAGAGGTTTGTCCGGCACGCCAACGCGGTGCTCGGCGAGCCTGACGGGAAGTTCGACGCCGACGGCATGGCTGTCCGGGACGCGGTCTCCCGGGTCCTGGCGGAGATGGCAAAGCGGAGGCCGGAACTGCAATTCACGTCCGTTGGAGCATGACGATCCGGACCTTCGCCGCCGGATCGGCTGGTTCAGGCACTCAGGCACTCAGGCACTCAGGCAAATCGGACATTCAGACATCCGGACTGTCAGGCCTTCGGATCTCCCGGATCGTCCTGCCCGACGGTGCTGCCGGAATCCCCGGACTTGCCGCCGGCACCTGCCGGCAGCGCGAAAGTCCTCGCCGCCCGTGACCCGGCGACGGCGCCCGCGGCTATGGTGACCAGCGCTCCCACCAGCAGGGCCGCGGCCTCGCCCGGGAGCAGGACCTGAAGCTGCGTGCCGATGCTCGCCGCGGCCACCGGTACGCCAAGCTGGGCCGCCGACAGCACCCCGAGGGGCAGCGGGAGTCCCAGGAAAGCCAGGTCGGCGTGCGCCAGCAGGGCCCCGCCCCCCAGTGCCAGGCCGAGGGCAATCATGTCAGGGTGTCCGGCCAGGTCCCTGAGCGTCAGCGAGGCACCCAGCCAGACGAAGAAGAGCGGACCCAGGAAGCCGTCGCTGAGCGCGAACAGTTGCCGGGCCAGCCGCCGCGGTTCGCCGACGGCAGCCATCACCAGGCCGAAGGAAAAGCCTGCCATCATCACAGAAACATTGCTCCACGTTGCGACACCGGCCAGGGTGAAGAGTACGGCCAGCTGGATCCGCAGCTCCAGGGCAAACTTGCGGCTTTCCGAGAGCCGGTGCACGCGCCGGCGGATTCCCCGGCGCTCCAGCCAGCGCAAGCCGACAAAGAGCACTACCGCGCACCCGGTCACCACGAGGACGCCCAGCGCCGCCTGGACTGCGTGGGGCGGATCCACCAGGAGCGGCAACGCCATTATGCAGGCTGTGTCGGCTATTGCCACCTGCGCGGTCATGTCAACGACATCTGGCCCGCCGAGGCGCAGGGAATCGACGATTGGAAGCACCAGGGCGGCCGACGAGGACGCCAGCAGCACGACATAGAGGGGAGCATGTCCAGTCCCGAACAGCAGCCCGATGCCGGTTCCGACCACCACCGCTGCCGCTGCGGCCACAATCGCCCGGCGGGAGCCCCTGCCGAGGGCGCCACGGATGTGCGGATCCCGCACGGGAACGTGGGTGCCTGCCACGAACATCATCAGCGCAAACCCGATATTGGCCAGCAGGGTGAACGTCGGGTCCGCGGGGTCCACAAGGGCCAGGCCTGAGCGCCCGATCGCGATGCCGGCCAGCAGCTCACCCAGCATGACAGGCAAGTGCCAGCGCACGGGCAGGGCCAGCAGGGGGCCAGCCAGGGCGATGACGGCGATCAGCGCCAGGGACAGGAAGGTCACGGTTCGCCGCGGCCCGCCGGCGCCGTTCCCGACCGCCGTTCCACTACTGCGTAGGCCTTCCCGTCCAGGAAGGCCCAGTCGTTGACAACCATGTACCCGAGCGCGTCCACCCGGTCATTCAGGACGTGCTCGTCGAAGCCTCCGTCGCGTGGTTCCGCGTCCCATGTGCTCACGTGGACGTCCCCGCCGTCCAGGATCAGCAGCTCGGTGTTGACGTCGAAATCCTCTTGGGGCTGAGTGCTCAACTGGCAGATGGCGACACAATGGCTGTTCATTTCGGGCCTCCGCTTCCGGTGGTGCTGATGGCATCATCCTATGTTCGGAAGCGGCGCCGCCCTATGGGTAAATTGCGGCACGGCATCACCGCCTCCGTTACCTGAATGTGACTTTCGGGTGCGGTTCGCGCTACGGTTGATGAGTGCCTGTTGTCTCCGATACGGGCGCTCCCCAGCCGATTGCCTAACTCTGCCGCGGCCCGGGGGTAACTCGCATCAACGTCCGGCAGAGACGGGGAAACCACTTTTGACCTGCTGATATGCAGGTCTTGGGGTGAAGCCGCACAGTGCCCGCCACGACGGGCCCGGGAGTGCGGCCGGGTGCCTCCCATCCGAATCCGACAGCTCACCTCGCAGGCATTGGGAGAGGCTACATTCATGACTTCAGTCAATACTTTTGCGCGCCATGCCGCCGTCCTCGCCGCCGCATCCGGCCTGGTCCTGACCAGCGGAATGGCTGCCAACGCCGCCACCGCCCCCGTGCAGCGTGACTCCGCTCCGGCGTCGAACATCGACGTCACCGGACAGGTCAGCGCCCCCGTCAGCGCCGATTCAAGCGTCAAGATCAGCTTCGAGCGCCCCGCAGTGGATTCTGTTGCCGCGCCGGTCATCGAGCAGCCCGTTGCTCCGGCTCCGGCTCTGGCTCCCGCTGCAGCCCCGGCGGCAGCGCCCAAGGCAGCGCCCAAGGCGACCGTCCAGGTGCAGGCCGCTCCGGCAGCAGCGCCGGCCGCGGCGCCCGCTGCCGGCGGACGCAACGCCATCATGCTCTCGGCCGCCTACAGCCAGGTCGGCATCACCCAGGACTGCACCGCCATGGTGGAGAAGGCCCTTGGCGCCGCGGGTAAGCCCGTTGGCGACATCGGTCCCCGCGCGTTCCTTGGCCTTGGAGCCGTTGTGGCCACGCCGCAGCCCGGTGACATAGTGGTCCAGTCCGGCCACGTGGGCATCTACGCCGGCAACGGCCAGGTGGTCAGCGGCGGCATGAACGGCTCGAACCAGACGATGGTGCACCCGCTGTCCTGGCTCACCGCGACCGGCGGCGTGACCTTCGTCCGCGCCTAAGCCGCATGGCCCCGACCGGGGCCAGACAGTCCGGAAAGACCGGCGATCGATTTCCCTTGGGGGCAAATCGATCGCCGGTCTTTTCTGTCTCCGCATTTTGGGGGTCCGGGCTCCCGGCGGCACCGCCTTCTGCAGCACAGGATCCTCAGGGATTCCCGCTCTCACTGAGCGGAAGCGTCAGCTTCATGACGGTTCCCTCGTCCCCGGTCGCGGCCACCTCGACAGTGCCCCCGGCAGCGACGGCAATCTCCCGGACCAAGGCCAGCCCGATGCCAAAGCTCCGCTGTCCCTGTGAGGTGCCGGTGCTGGCGGTCCGCACGAACCGGTCAAAGATCCGGGCCTGATCGACGCCGGTAATTCCGGTCCCCGAGTCCGCCACGGTGATCACGGCGCGCTTCTGCTCGATTGAGGTCGTGATGGACACGCGGCCGCCCGGAGGCGTGTGGGCCAGGGCGTTGTCCGCCAGGGCCAGCACGGCACGGCGCAGCGCGTTCTTCTCGATCCGGGCCAGCGGCCGGGCATCGGCAGAGAATTCCAGGCGCACCTTCCGCTGCTCTGCCACCGGCTGGAGGCTGCCGGCGACGCTGGCGGCAGCGTCGGCCAGGTCGGCAGGAGGTGCGGAGTGGGCCGGGGCCTCCGCGGTAGCTGCGAGGAGCAGTTCGTTGACAATCCCGGTCAGCGTCGCGGCGTCCTCCCGGATCCGGGCCAGGTCCTGGCTTTGCCGGGAGCCGGGCACAGTGTTGCGTTGGGCCAGCTGGATCCTGGTGTCCAGGATGGTCAATGGGGTGCGCAATTCGTGGCTCGCGTCCTGGACGAAACGCCGCTCCCTGGCCAGGGCCTCACCGAGGGGTCGGATGGCGCTGCGCGCGCTGAGCCACCCGACGATGCCGGCCAGCAGGATTCCCGCCACCCCGGCGATGATCATGGCTTCGAGGACATCCTTGGAATCCAGGTATGTGTAGGCCGCCCCGGCCGCCGCCGAACCCGGCACTTCAGGATGGGCCAGTTGGTTCGTGAGGTACAGCGCCGTGGCGGCGAGCAGCCCGAGAACCATGACCGCGCACGCGGCGCTGATCCGCAGCGCGACCTTGAGGGAGGCCTTGCGCAGGATGGAGTGGTCCGGATTTCCGCCGGCCTGCCGGCCGTCACTCATTAGCTTCGCCGATCTGGTATCCGAGGCCGTGCACCGTGCGGATCACGGCTTTGGAGATCTTCCGGCGCAGGTGATGGACATAGGTATCGATCACGCCGGGCTGCTCCGAGGCGTGGAAGCACGCCGCGAGGAGCTCGTCCCGGGTGAAGACGCGGTCCGGTTCCGCGGCCAGGGCTGCCAGCAGTTGGCCTTCCTTCGCGGTCAGCGGCACCGTTTGCCCGTAGACGGAACGGACGGAGCGCTGCGTCGGGTCCAGTTCCCAGTCCCCGATCGCCACCGGTGCCGGGGCCGGGGGCGGGAAGGAACGCGTCAGTGCGCGCAGGCGTGCTGCCAGTTCGCCGGCGTCGAACGGCTTGGTCACGTAATCGTTGGCGCCGGCGTCCAGTCCCCTGACCTTTTCGTCGGGATCGCCCAGCGCGGTCAGGATCAGGATGGGCGTGGCAATGCCTTTCGACCGCAAAGCCGTGATGAGGGCGATGCCGTCCATGGCGGGCAGCCCGCGGTCGACCACCATGACATCCCAGCTCCCGGTCAGCCCCTGGTGGAGGCCATCGCGGCCGTTGGTGAACAACTGGACCCGGTAGTCGGGGTCCAGGAGCTCGGCGATGAGCGGTCCCAGGACGGCGTCGTCCTCGACGAGCAGCAGGGAGGGACGGTCAGCGGAAGTCATGTCAGCTATTCTTCCGCGGCCATTTCCTCAGTCCGCCGTCCGCCCCCGGGTTCCTCCGCCGTGTCGCCGGCGGCGTTGGCTGCGGATGCGGCTGCGCCGCGGGAGTTGCGGCGGCGTTTGAGGAGCTGCACCACCCCCGGCACGACGGAGACGAGCACCATGGCCACGACAATGGCGTCGATGTTCCTGGCGATGATGTCGAAGTGCCCCAGACAGGTGCCAAGCATCGTCACGGAGGCCGCCCATGCCGCGGCGCCGGTGATATTCCACAGGGTGAAGGATTTGTAGTCATAGCGCGCGATCCCGGCGGTCAGGGGAGCAAACGTCCGGACCATGGGGACGAAGCGGGCCAGCACGACGGCGGCCCCGCCGTGGCGGCGGAAGAAGTCCTCCGTGGTGGTCAGGTGCGCTGTCTTCAGGACCCGGGCGTCGTCCTTGAACCAGCGCCGGCCAAATTTCCGTCCGAGCATGTAGCCGACCTGGTCCCCGGCGACCGCGGCCGCGGTGACGACGCCGATCAGCACGGGCAACGTCAGTTGCAGCTGCTGGTGCAGGAGGCCTGCGGTGAACAGCAGGGAGTCGCCGGGCAGGAAGGGAAAGAGCACGCCCGATTCGATGAAGACCATGGCCGCGATCACACCCAAGGCGGCCGGACCCAACCCGGCGAGCAGGCTTGCCGGGTCCAGCAGGGACGGTGTTCCGGCGGCGTGGGCGGCCGGAAGGACGGCAAGAACGTCCAGGGCAGACATTCTCATTTCTCCTCAGCGCCCAGCGGCCGGCTGCCGGACGTCACCCGAATCCGATCCGCCATCCGCGGCCAGACAAGGTTCCACAGTCCCGCGAGCAAGACCACGGCTGCGCTCGCGGCCAGGAATGATGCCGCGACGTCGGTGGGGTAGTGGACGCCGATATACAGCCGTGACCAGGCTACGACGAGGGCCACCGCCGCCGCCCCGGCGGCCGTGACCTTGGCCCAGCGGGTTCCGCGGGCCAGGAAGTACACGGCGAATCCCAGTGCCACCGCAAAGGACACGTGGCCGCTGGGGAAGCTGTTGGCACCCGTTTCCGGCGCCAGGGGATCGAACAGCAGGGCAGGGTTGGGCCGCTGGCGGGCCACGATGAGCTTGAAGATTTCACTAGCCACCCAGCCGGATGATGCCACGAGGCCGAAAGCAACCGCCTTGGGCAGGCCGCCGCGGAACAGCCAGATGGACAGCGCCGTGGCGCCGATCAGCGCGAGGCCCGCCACCGGGCCAAACACGACATTCAGGGCCACCGCGACGGCGGTCAGGGCGGCGGCGTGGTGCCGGCTTAGGTCCTGATCGATCCCGAGTTCGGTGGCGCTAAAGCCGGGTGTCAGCTGCGCCGCCAGGCCCAGCGCCACGACGGCGGCGGACAGCAGAATGCCCAGCACCAGCCAGTGGCGCACCTGGGGGAGGGCCCACAGCCGGGGCCCCGCAGTGGGAGGCACGGCGTCGGGACGGCGCAGTACTCCACTGCGGCTTGGTGCTCCATCACCGCCCGGCGGCGTATCGCTCTTAACAGGGGCAGGTCCAGTCATGGGATCCTCCGGCTCGGGACAAGGGCGCCCGGACAGGCGACAACTTCCACTCTTCCGTCAGCCGTTTAAGAAATGCTTAAGAAAGTGCAGCAGCGGTCGCCGCTGGGGGCCGCCGCACCGGCTACGCGGCGTAGCGCAGCAGCGCCACTCCGTTGCCGAAAGCCTGTGTCTCCAGCAGCCGGAGCTGGGCTCTGCTGTCCGCAGCCTTGAACAGGGGTCTGCCCCGGCCAATCAGTACCGGATGGACGTACAGCCAGTATTCGTCGATCAGCCTGAGCCGCCGGAAGGTATCGGCCAGTTCTGCCCCGCCAAGGGCCAGGTCCCCGCCCGGCTCCGCCTTCAGGGCCAGCACTTCTTCCGCCACCACATCCCGGACTACGGTGGTGTTCCAGGCGGCTGATGTCAGCGTCCGGGAGTAGACGATCTTGGGCATGTCCCGCCAGATCCGGGCGAACTCGGCGATCACTGGGCCGGCGGCTGGGTCCTTGTCCGCGGTGGGCCAGAACCCTTCCATCAGCTCGTACGTGACGCGGCCGTCAAGGAAGGCGCCCATGGTGCTCAACTGTTGGTTGAAATGGCGGTGCAGCTCGTCGTCGACCATGTGCCAGCTGATGTCGCGGTCCGGGCCCTCGAAGAATCCGTCGAGGGACACCTGCATGGCCAGGACGATTTTTCGCATCTCCGCTCCTCACGTTTTCTCCACAGTACGCCGCGGCTTTGGATGGCAGAACCACTTTTTCCCCGAGATGTGCCCTTGCGCGGGATACCGCAAGCGGGAAGAATGCTGGAAGTCTATGGCCCCACCGCGGTCAGTCACCTTCGGGGAAGTACGATGCCTGCGAACGATTCGAACAACAGCACGGGGCCGGTCCGGATACCTGAGCCGACGCCGCGCCACTACCGCTCCGGCGGGCACCGGGCAAGCGACGGGTCCCAGCCCGGCCCGCGGTCCCTCGCCCGGCGTGAGGGGAGGATCCGGCGACAGTATGCGACGGCGGCCGCCGKCGCACTTGCCCTTGTAGCCGCCGGCGTCTATGCGGGCGTCCAGGCAGGGCTGCCATCTGAGCCGCCGGCCGCTGCGGCGACGGCGCCGGCCACCGATGCCGGCCGGACCGTTCCGCCGGCATCTGACCTGCCCGCAACTGCTTCGCCCGTGGCGGGCACCGTCTCGGCGGCCGCCGGGAAACCGGCTGAGCTCCCCGCCGTGCCTGCCGTCGCGGTCCCGGCCATTGACCCGGAACTGGAGAGCCAGATCAACGGGATCATCGCGGCCAACAGCGCCTATGCGCTGGGGGTGTCCTTGATCGATGTCTCCGACGGCGTGGTCCACGGCTATGGGGCCCAGGGCAAGTTTGTGGCCGCCAGCACGGCAAAGATCCTGGCCGCGTCGGCGTATTACCATCTCGTGGAAACCGGCCGCGCCTCGCTGACCGCCCGGATGGGCGCCTCGACGGCCGGCGCCCAGATCCGCCAGATGGTCCAGCAGAGCAACAACGCGTCGTGGGCGCTGATCCTGCGGGCGGTCGGCCAGCGGGGCATCACGGAGTACGCCGCCTCGATCGGGATCACCTACGACCGCACGGTCAACCTACTGACGCCCGCAGAAATGGCCAGGACCCTCCAGTTGCTCTACACGGGACAGCTACTCAATGCCCGTAACACCGCCCAGCTCTTGTCCTATATGCAGAACACCAACTTTGAGACACTGATCCCGCCGGCGGTTCCGCCCGGGGTAGGGGTTCACCATAAGTACGGACTGCTGTTCGGAAGCCTGCATGACGCGGCCGTCCTGGACAAGGACGGCCGGGCCTTCGTGTTCGTCGTGTACACCCGGGGCAAGAATTATTCCGATATGGGCCCCCGCACCCAGATCATTCAGCAGCTCACCCGGACTGTGACCGCCGCGTTGTTCTGAGTCTGGCCGCGTCAGACGGTCGCCGGCCCGGCGGCAGCGCGTTCCCTCTCGGTGGTCTTCCTGGACTTGGCGAACCGGAGATAGAGCGAGGGCACGATGAACAGATTGAGCAGGGTGGAGGTGACCAGGCCGCCCAGGATGACGACGGCCATGGGGTGTTCAATTTCATGGCCCGGGATGTTGCCCATGACCACCAGGGGTACCAGGGCCAGCCCGGTGGCCAGGGTGGTCATGAGGATGGGCGAGAGCCGCTCCGCCGCCCCGCGCATCACCAGGGCGCGGCCGAAGGTTTGGCCTTCATAGGTTTCCAGATGCTGGCAGTGGTTGATCAGCAGGATGCCGTTGCGGGCAGCGATCCCCATCACCGTGAGGAAGCCGACGAGGGACCCGAGGGAAAGGACTCCGCCGGTCATGTAGGCGGCTATGACCCCGCCCACCAGGGCTACGGGCAGCGTCAGCAGCGACAGGACTGCCAGCCGCCAGCTGCGGAAGGACGCCTGCAGCAGCAGGAGGATCAGCACAAGTGCCGCCGCGGAGTAGATCATCAGGCGGTTCGTTGCCGCCTCGCGTTCGGTGTATTCGCCGAGCAGCTGCACGCTGTAGCCGGTGGGGAGCTCCAGGCTCTCCAGCCGCGATTTCAGCTCGCCGACCACTGTTCCCATGTCCGCTCCGTTGGCCAGGAAGGATCCCACCTCGACACGGCGGGAACCGTTGGTGCGGTCGATCTGGTTCGGCGTCGCCTGCAGGCTCACGTCCGCGACGTCGGCGAGGCGAACCCGCGTTCCGCTGGGCGTATCGATGGGCAGATCCTCGATGCTGGTGACGGAGGAACGGGTGGCCGGGGTGCTCCAGACCTGGACGTCGTAGGCCCGGCCGTCCCGGAAGACGTCGCCGACCTCCTCGCCAGCCACGAGTGTCGCGGCCGCGCGCCGGACGTCGCCCGGTTTGAGGCCGTACTTCTGCGCCGCGGCCAGGTCAACCGTCACGGCAATCTGGGGGACTTCCACCTCGAGCGAAACATGCGGGTCCTCGGTGCCCTCGATCGAGTCCATGATGGTCTTGACCCGTTGCGCCTGTTCCCGGAGCACGTTGAGGTCGTCTCCGTAGACGCGGACCAGGATGGGTTCGCTGGCGCCGGTGATGACCTCTTCAATCCGCTCCTTCAGATAGGTCTGGACGTCACGGTGCAGCCCCGGGTAGCCGTTGACCACTTCCTCCACAGCGGCCACCGTCGCGTCGTAGTCGGCGTGGCGGTCGATGCTGATCCAGTGTTCGCCCGCATTGACACCGACGATCTCGTCCGCGGCGAATGCCTGCCCGATGTGCGTGCCGCAGTTCAGGACCCCGGGGACCTTGAGGAATTCCTCACAGCCGCGCTGGGAAATCCTGAACTCTTCGGCGGCAGAAGTTCCCGGTTCGGAGATCCAGTGCATCAGGAAGTCCCGTTCCTTGAACGTGGGGAACAGGGAAGAACCCATCAGGGGAGCGAGGACCAGGCCCACCACCGCCAGCACGCCAAAGCCTGCATAACCGAACCGGGGCCGGTTCATAGCCTTGGACAAGGCGGCGTGGTAGCCGCGTTTGAGCACCCGGACCAGCGGCGCATCGCGTTCTTCCAGTTTGGCGTTGCCCAGCAGAATCAGGGCAAGGGCCGGCGTCACTGTCAGCGCCACGAACATGGAGGCCAGGACGGCCAGGGTGTAGGAGACGGCCAGCGGCCGGAAGAAGACGCCGGTCAGCCCGTCCAGGAAGAAGATCGGTACGGCGGCGACCACAATGATCAGGGTCGCGTAGACGATCGGGCTCCGCATCTCCAGGGAGGCTTTCAAAACCACCGATGCCGCAGATTCGTCGCTGCCCGCAGCGCGCCGCTGCCGTAGGCGGCGCATGATGTTCTCGACGTCGATGATCGCGTCATCGACCACGACGCCCACCGCAATGACCAGCCCCGCCAGGACCATCGTGTTGATGGAACTGGAAGTGAAGTAGAGCACCAGTGCGGCCGTAAGCAGGGACAACGGAATGGCGATGATGCTGATCAGGGCGGTGCGCCACTGGAAGAGGAACGCGACGAGGATCATGACCACCAGCAGGCAGCCCAGCAACAGCGCGATGCTGAGGTTGGAGATCGCCTCCTCAACGAAGCTGGCCGGCCGGAAGATCGTGGTGTCGAAGTTGATACCGCGCAAGCCCGGCTGCAGCTCGTGGAGGGCCTCCTCCACACCTTTGGTCACGTCCAGTGTGTTGCCCCAGGGCAGCTTCTCGACGATCAGCATGAGCCCGTGGCCGTTGTTGATCACGGCGTCACCAATCAGCGGCTGATGATCCTCGACAACCTGGGCAACGTCGCCCAGATGCAGCGCCACGCCGTTCTTTTCCCGAATCGTCACCTGGGCCAGATCCGCGGGCGTCTGGATCGGCTGGACGTGGCGGACCCCCATCCTCTGGGTCGGACTGTCAATGAAGCCGCCCGTGCCGATGAAGCGTCCGGGCGAGTACTTCAGCAGCCCGGCGTCGAGGGCGCCGGCAGTGACTTCCATGACCTGGTTCAGGGAGACGTTCTGGGCCTTGAGCTTGTCAGGCTCCACCTGGACCTGCAGCATCTGGAGCCGCTCGCCCCAGATGGCCACGTTGGCCACCCCGGGGACCCGCAGGAGCCGGGCCCGGATGGTCCAGTAGGACAGCATGGACATTTCGATGAGCGAATGTTCCGACGACGTCATCCCGATCTTCATCACGCGGCTGGTCGCGGACAGCGGCTGCAGCATCACCGGCGGGGCCGCCCACGTGGGCAGCGCCGCGGTCACCGAAGCCATCCGTTCCGATACGAGCTGACGGGCGTTGAGCAGGTCAGTGCCCTGATGGAAGAGCAGTACGATCGAGGACAGCTGGGGTACGGACTTGGACCGAATCTCGTCCAGGCCCGGCATGCCGCTCACGGCGGCCTCGATCGGCACACTGACGAGCTCTTCGACTTCCTGGGCGGTCAACCCGAGGCATGCGGTCTGGATTTCCACGCGTGGCGGGGCGAATTCCGGGAAGACATCCACGGATGCGGCCCCCAACTGCAGGGAACCTAGCAGCATCACGGCGCACGCGAGGGCGACTACAACCGTCTTGAAACGGAGGCTGATCCCGATGAGCCAGCGCATGTCACTCGGCCGTATCGAATTCGGTGCCGAGAAGTTCCTCGGCACCTGTGGTGACTACCACGGTCCCTGCCGGCGGCCCGTCCGTCAGGACGGCAACGTCGCCGTTGATGCGCTGGACCGTGATGGATTGGCGGACGTAGACCCGGGGCTCAGGGTTGGTGTAGACCCACGCCTTGCCTGAGCTGTCGTACAGGATGGCTCCGTAGGGGACAGTGAGTTTGCCGGTTTGGGGATCCACTGCAGTCACCGCTGTCGCGATCCCGACCCGTTCGACGGCGTGGTCGGTGAGGGTGAGCCGGTGAAGATCCGTGCCGGGGACTTCAGCGATCTCCGCCGGTTCGCCTTCGGACGGTGCGGCCTCCGGCGCCTGGGCGCAACCTGTGGCCGAGAGCGCCGTGAACACCGACACGATCAGCGCGATGATGAAAACCGTGACCTTGTTACCCCGCGGCGAAAGTGTGGAGTTCATGACGCATCCCGGCTTTCAGTTGGTGCGGCGGTGCCCTGGCCGGCCGGCGGGCTGGGTGCCTGCTGGGGCTCGAACCGAAGCAGCACAGCGGGCACCACAAACAGGGTGAAGAAGGTTGTTGTCAGCAGGCCGCCCCAGATGATCACGGCAAGCGGCAGGATGATTTCCGTTCCGACGACCCCGCCCAGCAGGACCAGGGGCAACAGCGCCAGCGCCGTTATCACGGTCGACATCAGGACAGGTCCCAGCCGCTCCCTGCTTCCGCGGACCACCAGAGCCTGCCAGGGGGCCGAAGCATTTGTTGCCCGCAGGCCCCGGACGTGGCCTGCCAGCAGGAGGGCGCCGCGGACAGCGATTCCCAGGACTGCAGCGAAGGCGACCAGGGCGACCAGCGCGTTGACGCCGCCGGTGGCCTGGGCGGCCAGCGCGCCGCCGGACAGTGCCAGGATCAGGCCCAGGAAGAGCGGGGCGGCGAGCCGCCAACTCCCCGTCGCCGTTTGCAGCAACACCAGGATCCCGGCCGCGGCGACTGCCGCGAGCAGCCAGAGCCACTGGTAGTTGCTTTGCTGCTGGGCATACTGGGTGAGGATCTCGGCGTGGTACGCCATCGGGAACTGCATCTGCTGCAGGGCCGCGTTGATGTCACGCTGGATGTCGCCCAGGGGGCGGCCCTGGATGTCGGCTTTCACATCGATGCGGCGCGAGGTGTCATCATGCAGGATCACGGACTCGTACCCGACCATGGTCACCTGTGCGATGTCGCCGAGGCGGGCGTGGCCGCCGTCGGGAGTGTCGATGATCAGGTTGCGGACGCTGTCCAGGCTGCTGCGGGTGGCCGCGGCGCCCTTGACGATGACGGAGAAGACCTTTTGCTGCTCGTACAGGTTGCCGACTTCGATGCCCTGCAGCAGGGCGGCTGCCGCGCGTCGGACGTCGCCGGGAACGACGCCGGCCTTTTGGGCCGCGGCGAGGTCCACCTTGACTTCCGCGATGGGCTGTTCGGCGGGCAGGTCGACGTGGGGATTGGCCACTCCGGCGGTGTGCTCCAGGATTGTTTGGACCTCCGCCGCCTTCTGCCGCAGGATCGTCGGGTCGAGTCCGAAGACCCGGACGGCAAAGCCGCCGTTGGCTTCTTCCCGGATCTGGTCGATGCGTTCCTGCGGATAGGTGGAGACTTTGCTGGTCAGGCCCGCATAGCCGGCGATCACGCGGTCGACGGCGGCGGCCGTGTCGGCGTACGACGCATCGGGGGCCACGGTCACCCACAGCTCGCCGGAGCTGACGTCGCCAACCTGGTCGGAGGTGATCGCGCGTCCGATGTGTCCTCCCACGTTGGCCACCCCCTGCAACGTTCGCAGTTCGTCGGCTGCCGCCTCGGTGATCCGGCTCATTTCTCGGTCCGAGGTGCCGGCTATCGCGCTCCAGTGCACCACCAGGGTCTTGTCCGCCAGGACGGGCACCACGGGATGGGTCCCGGCCAGCTGGGGAGCGAGCGCCAGTCCGGCCAGCGCCACCACCGCGGCGGCGGCGAATACCCACCGGGTTCTCCCTGCCAAACGCTTCACGTACCTGCCGTAAGCGCCTTCAAGCCGCCGGAGGGACCGCCGCTCCGGGGCCTTGGATGCCGCAGGAAGGACGAACGCGAGGGCTGCCGTGACCGTGAGGGCGGTGATCATCGAGACAACCAAGGCAACCAGGTAGCTCTGGACCAGAGGTCCGAACAGGGCACCGTTCTCACCCGGGATGAACAGCGCGGGTGTGAGGGCCAAAGCCATGATCAGCAGTGAGTAGAGCATTGGTGTGCGGGCTGCCCGCAGGGCGGCCGGGATCACTGAATCGCGCGGCTGCCTATCCTGTGCCGGCGTGGACTCCGTCCCGCCGTCGGAAGTTTCGCCGCGGGACCTGGTCTCGGCCCTCCGTGCCCGGGCGATGCCGCTGAGGTCTTCCGCGACGTCTCCCACGATGACCGCCAGGGCCAGCACCAGGCCGGCCATGACCATGGTGTTCATCCCGGTGCCGCGCCAATCGAGCACCAGCGCCGCCGCGGTCAGCGACACCGGGATCGTGATGAGGCTGATCAAGGCGGTGCGCCAGGAACGGAAGAAGGCCCCAAACATGGCGACAATGAGCAGCAGCGTCACCAGCACAGCGGCGCCGAGCGTCCCGATCTCCTCGTCGATAAAGGACGCCTGCCGGTAGACGCTGGTATCTATCGCGACCCCTGGCAGGCCGGGCTGGAGGGCGTGCAGGGCCTCGTCAACGCCCCGGGTCACGTCCATCGTGTTGGATTCCGGGAATTTCTCGATGACCAGCAACAACTCGGCTTCCTTGCTCAGCAGGGCGTCGCCGATCAGCGGCTGGTGATCCGTTGACACTGTGGCCACGTCTTTGAGCAGGAGATGGCCTGGCGCACCCTGGACCGGGACCTGGCCCAGGTCCTCCGGTGTGGTGATCGGCAGGACATGCTGGACACCGATCCGCTGGTGGCCCGTCTCGAAGAAGCCGCCGGTGCCGGGTGTGGATGCCTCCAGGTAGCTCAGTGGCGAGACCCACACGGAGTTGCCGGTCGTCTTGATGATTTCGTCCAGCGTGACGCCCTTGGCTTCGAGCCGCGCCGGGTCCACCAGGACCTGGAGCTGCTGGTCGCGCTGGCCCCAGATTGCCACGTTGGCGACGCCTGGCACGGCCAGGAGCTCGGGCTTCATGGTCCAGCGGGCCAGGACGGACATGTCGATGGCCGACATGTCCTTCGAGGTCAGCCGGATCATCATGACCCGGCTGGTCGAGGACAACGGCTGCATCAGCACCGGCGCCGCCGAAACGTTGGGCAGTGCGCGTGCCTGAGTCAGCCGTTCCGAGACCAGTTGGCGTGCGCGGAGGAGGTCGGTCCCCGGCTTGAAAACCATCTGGATCGAGGACAGGCCGGGGACGGATTTGGACCTAATGGCCTCCACCCAGGCGACCCCGTTCAGCAGGTCGGCTTCCATAGGTGAGGTGATGAGCTGCTCAACCTCGGCGGCTGAGAGTCCCAGGGCTTCGGTCTGGATCTCCACCTGGGGCGGGGCAAATTCCGGGAAAGCGTCCACGGACATGCTCGGCAGGCTGGTGAGCCCGAGGGCCAGGATTCCCGCGGCCGCTGCCAGGACCAGAATCCGGAACTGCAGAACCCACCGGAGAATTGCGCCCATCATGGCCGGTACCCCGCAGGCTCCACCATGTTGGCCGGGCCCGCGGAGTGGCGATCACCGGGCCGGCGTCGCTGGTGGCCCGGACCGACGAGCCCGGGAAACGAGGCGATCGGGCGACGCGTTCCGGCGGCGGAGCCGAACTCGGGGAAATCGGTGCAGAATGCTTTTTCTGCTGTGGAAAATGCCTGGATGGTGTTCACGGCACGGCTCCTCAGTCCAAGGCCATGGCGCCCCCCACCGTCAAGAGTCATAATGATCTTCGGGCACAGAGGCGTCAATAGAGATACAGGTGATCGCCATGAAAGCAGTCGCAGGGGACCGCATCGTCATCCGGGGGACCACGGTCGAATCCACGGACCGACACGGCCAGATCCTTGAGGTCAGGGGGGTCGATGGTGCTCCGCCGTACCTCGTCAGGTTTGACGACGGGCACGAGACGATCATGTTTCCCGGTGGTGATTTCATCGTCGAACGGCCCGGGACGGGGCCCTAGGAGCACGGGCCCCAGGAGTAAGGCCGCAGGGAGTACGGCCCTGGAAACTTGGCCTTAGAAACTTGATGAGCTCCCGGACCCGGAGAAGCTTCCGCCGCTGGACCCATACCCGGTGGTGGTGCCGCCGCCGCGCGCGCTGCTGACACTGCTGACGCCGCTGTTGAAGCCGGTGTTGAAGCTCGGGACCGAGAAGAAGTAGTAGGACGGGTACACCGTTCCGAGGATGCTCGGCTCGTATGTGCGGCCGTATTTTGCCTTCGCTCCCGCCTGCGCGCTGTCCATTTCCTCGCGCATCAGCCCGGCTTCCTTCTCATTGCGGGCATAAGCCTGGATCAGGGTGTCGGCGTGCTTCTTCAACAGCTCCGAGAGGTGGGTCCGGGCGTCACGCAACCGGTCCAGCGCCGTTTCGGGTGTGATTGAGCCGTCCGCCAGTTCCGCCGACCAGCGCTCCATGTCACGTCGGCTTTCGTCGCGGAAGGACCGCAGGGCCGCCGCCGTCGCTGAGGTTCCCTCGGCGCGGCGCTGGCTCAGCAGGTCTTCCACGCCGTCCAGGTCACTGCGGAACGGCGCGAGCTGGCGGTCCCAGGCGGCAGGCCAGGATGAGCCTCGGTTGAGCAAGGCATTGGTATCGGCGATCACGTCATCCAGCGCGTCGAGTTCGGCGGCGGTGTCGGCGTAACTCCGGACCAGTTTGAGGTTGGGCCGACGGCTCAGGTCCCGGCTGCTGAGGGCGTGTACCTGGTTGGATAGTTCGGTGGCTGTACCGTAGCGGTTCACGAATGTGCGGTGTTTTTCGAGCACCGTGCTCCCGTACCGGGACGACTCGGGAATAGTGCTGGCGTTGAGCTCGGTCACCTGCAGGTCCATGCTGACATTGGCGTAGCTGGCCTCGCCCCGGCCCAGTTCCTTCCGGCTGGACACCCTGGTCCGCCACCGCACGATCAGCCATGCCGCGGCTGAGCAGACAGCGGCGGCCACTGCCGCCCAGGCCGTGACGAGGAAAGCCGTGGACCGGTACCACGGCTGATTGATGAGTTCGGCACCGCGGCGGATCCCGGCAATGGTGCCCTCGGTCCACTGCGCATCGCGAAGGAGTTCCTTGGCGGCGTTCTGGATGTCCTCGCGCTGTTCAGGGGAGACCTTCCGGTCCTCGCCCATGTACGTCCCCACATGCCGGCCCACCGGATCGAGGGCGAAGATGAACAGCCCGTCTGCCCACTTCTGCCCGTCGGCGCTGATCCATTCGGGATGCTCGGTGCGGGCGAACCGCAGGACTTCTTCGTTCAGATTGTCGGCGGCCGTGCCGTTGTACGTGTAGATCGCAACTTTGGTGGGCTCATAAAAGTCGGTGGCCTGTACCGCCGGCAGCAGCGTCCGCTGGTCCAAGACCCCGGCGCGGTCTTCAACCACGACGGCGGTCGGCGTCACGGCGAGCGCCGCGGGGGCCCCGCCGAGAAGGCCGGCCATCAGCACAACCGCAGCGGCGAGGGCTTTGCGCATGAATCCCATTTTCCGAGCGTAGTGGCTGGCTTCGGCTGCGTCGACGCGGACGCCGCGGAAAGGGGACGAAAGACATCGTGACCGTGCGCTGGACCGGCGTCCATACTTGCGGCATGAGCCTGCAGCCTGAAGGACCGCCGGAGGAACCCGGCCCGGAGAAGCCGGAGAAGCCGGAGAAGCCGGAGAAGCCGGGGGAGCCGGAGAAGCCGGAGAAGCCGGGGGAGCCGCGCCGCACCAGGCCTGACCGGACCCTGCTGGCCATCCTGGCCGCGATCGCGGTGATCGTGATCATCGCGCTGGCAGTTGTCTTCACCCGCGGGGAACCCGCGCCCCTGGCCGAGTCAACGCCCGCCGGCGTCGCGCAGCGCTATGCCGCCGCCGTCATTGCCGGGGATGAGGCGGCCGCCTCCGCCTACCTGACGCCAACCGCCCGGAGCAAGTGCACACCCGACGCCCGCCCCACGGCCCGGAATTTGCGCGTCACGCTGGTATCCACCACCGAGCGGCCGGAATCCGCGGACGTGAGGGTGCTCATCACTGTGTCCGAGCCGGGCGGCCCCTTCGGCAGCGCCGAATACCAGGTGGAGGACGCATTCGACCTCGTTCGGTCGGGCAACGGCTGGCTGATCGACACCGCACCCTGGCAGCTGACGGTGTGCCCGGGCCAGGTGAAGCAGTGAGCGCCCAACGGACTGTGCGCCGGCTCATCACCTACGCGCTGCTGTTCGCGCTGGTGGTGATCACCGCCGTCGGGCTCAGCGGACTGCTGGGCCGCCTGTTGGTGGCGGGGACGGAGCTGGCCTCGTACGACGTCGCCGGGCTCGCGCGCTCGCTGGCTTTCGCCCTGATTGGCGGGCCGCTCGCGGCCCTTCTGTGGCGGGCGGTATGGCGGCGGCTCGACGACCCGGAGGAGCGGTCCGCCATCGGCTGGGGTCTCTACCTGGCTGGCGCCTACCTGCTCGCCCTGCTCATCGCCGCCACCAACGTGCTGAACTCTCTGTCCTCGCTGATCGGCGGGCAGGGGCTGGAATGGCGGCTGTCGCTGGCCACCGGTCTGGTGTGGGCCGCGGTCTTGGCCTGGCACCGGTGGATGTGGCATCACCCCCGGAAGAATCCGACAGACCTCTCCGACGTCCCCACGGTGCTCGGCTCGGTGCTGGGGCTCGTGCTGGGCGTGGGCGGCGCCGTCTCAGCCCTATCCACCCTGCTGGATGCCGCCCTGCGGGGAACCGCGACTGAGGTGTCGGTGGGCAAGCCGTGGTGGGTTTCGGCGCTGCAATCCCTGGTCTGGGCCGTCGGCGGAACCATTATCTGGTGGTGGCATTGGAAGCACGACGGCGGCCGGAGGCTGCAGACCGGGCTGGCCGACGTCGCGCTCATCACGGTCGGGGTGCTCGGCGCCGGCATTCTCACCTTGGGCGGAGCCGGTGTCGCGCTCTTCGTGGTCCTTCGCCTGCTGTTTGACCGTTCCGAACCGCTGGAGCTCCTGCTGGAGCCCCTCGCGCCGGCTGTGTCCGCGGCCGCCCTCGGCTGCCTCGTCTGGGTCTACCACCGCAACATCGCGCGCGGGCGCACAGAGGCAACGCTGCAGGGCGGCAGGCTGGTGACCTCCGGCGTCGCCCTGGTCGCGGCAGCGTCCGGGATCGGCGTGATCGTCAACTCGGTCCTCGCGATGACGGCGACGCCGCTGGCCGGCGCCGGGGCGCGGACGCTGCTGCTTGCCGGAATCAGCTCGCTCCTGGTTGGCGGGCCGGTCTGGTGGCTTGCATGGCGGCCCGTGGAGCAGTCGGCGGCGACCGGCGCCGGACTGAACGCGCGCCGGATCTACCTGGTGGCCGTGTTCGGCCTGAGCGCGGTGGTGGCGGTGGTCACCCTGCTGGTGATCGGGTTCCGGATGTTCGAGTTCTTCCTGGGCGAGGTCAGCGGTGGAAGCCTCGTGGACCGGATCCGCGCACCCCTGGGGCTTCTGGTCGCCACGGGACTCGTGTTCGGGTACCACTTTGCCGTGTGGCGGCAGGACCGCGCCGCGCTCGCCGCGGCCGGTCCGGTCCGTCCGCGAACCATCGGCCACGTGTTCCTCGTGGCGGGATCCGACCCCGCACCGCTGCGGCGCGTCATCGACGAGGTCACCGGGGCCGGCGTCACCGTCTGGAAGCGGGCCGACGGCGGTGCTGGTACTGCCAGTGCTGCCAGTGCTGCCGGCGTTGCCGGCGTTGCCGGCGTTGCCGGTGGGGAAGCCGCGGGCGATGCCGGGACCCAGGAGAACCGGTTGGCGGCGGCACTGGAGGGTGTGGCGGCGGCCCGGGTTCTGGTCGTTGCCGATCAGCGCGGGGGGATTGAGGTCATCCCGCTGCAGGGCTGACCTGCCTGTGCCGGGCCCGGTTATCCTGCGCCCGCCTGTCCTGCGCCCGGTGGGGCCGATCACCTTCTAGGATTGCGGCATGTCTACCTACGAAGTTACCCGCAGCGCAGTCATTCCCGCACCGGCCGAGGACATCTTTCCGCTGGTCAACAGCTTCCGCGAATGGACCAAGTGGTCGCCGTGGGAGTCAGTTGACCCTGCCATGGAACGGAGCTACTCCGGCAGCGAATCCGGGGTCGGCGCCAAATACGCCTGGAGCGGGAACCGCAAGGCCGGCTCCGGCACGATGGAAATCGTGGACACCGCCGAGCCGCGCAACATCAAGATCCGTCTGGAGTTCACCAAGCCCTTCAAAGCGGTCAACCCCACCTCCTTCACGTTCACGCCTTCCGGTGACGGCACTCAGGTCACCTGGACGATGACCGGGGAGAACAAGGGCATCGGCAAGGTCTTTGCCCTGTTCATGAATATGGACAAGATGGTCGGCGCCGACTTCGAAAAGGGCCTGGCCTCGCTGGCTGGCGCCGTCGCACAGCGAAAGGCCTGAGCGGGGACGCCGCCGGGATGCCCTGCGGCGGCCCGCCATTCCCGGCACGTTGGCCGGTGAATTGCGGCCGTTCAGGATGGCCCGGCGGTCCGGATAAGTTCGGGGTGATGGATCCGGGCGACCTCGGGGTGGGCCCGCAGCCAGCCCTTGAGCACGTTGGCGCCGTAGGACGCGAGCATCGGGTTGTCCGGAGCATCGGTGACCCCCCTGGAGCGGGCCGCCAGCGCGGGCGGCAGGGGCACTGGCTCAATGACGGCGTCCAGCCGGGGCGAGAAGAAGAAGGGGACCGTATAGCGGTCGACGCCGGCCGGGGGCGCCTCGACGCGGTGGATGGTGGCGGCCAGGTAGCCCTGGGTCGCGACTTCGAGCATTTCGCCCAGATTGACCACCAGAGCCCCCGGAATAGGTTCGACCGATATCCAGGCATCGGTGCCCGGCGGGAGAACCTGCAGGCCGCCGACCTGGTCCTGGAACAACAAGGTGACGAAGCCGTAGTCCGCGTGCGCGCCGACACCCTGCGGTCCGGCATCCGCGACAACGCCGCCCACGTAGTGGACCAACTTGGCCATCCAGGCCGGTGAGTCCCGGAACGGTTCGTCGAAGTATCCCTCTGGCAGTTCCAGCGACACGGCGATGGCGCTGAGCAATTCGGCTCCGACGCGGGACATCTGCTCCGCCCAGGCCATGCACACGGTGCGCAGCTCGGGCAGCGCCCGGTCCGGCAGCAGGTTCGGCCCCTGGACCAGCCAATACGGCTGATCCGGTGGGTAGTTTGCGACGGCGGGCCGCTCCGGTCCAAAATCCAGCTGCTCGCGCGCGTCCGGCCGCCCCTGGGTGATTTCGTGGCCCAGCCGGGTGTAACCGCGGAAATGGGGTGAGAGCCGGTTGTCCAGTTCCAGCCGTGATTCAAGCGGAAGCTCGAAGAACCGCCGCGTGACGTCGAAGAGCTCATCCACCTCGGCGGCAGAGGCCCCGTAGCCGGTCAGCTGGAAGAAGCCCACCCGGTGCGTGGCGTCGCGCAGTGCATCAATAAACGCCGGGTCGAACGTGCCGTCGCGCCCCCTGGCGGTACTCAGGTCCAGGAGCGGAATGGAATCCGATGGTGCGCCCATGAGTGCAAACTACCACCGCAGCATTCACTACTGAACTCATTCCCAGCAACTGTGCAGGGTCCTCGCGGGTTTTCTTTACCGCGGTGTGAAAGAGTGCAAACACTGAAGCCGCCAAGGCCACGCTGATCGGTCAATCAGAAAGCCGGAATCCATGAGCCGGACTGCCACGAAAACTCATCGACGAATCGCCGCGCGGCTGCTTGCTGCAGCAGTCCTGGTGGTGTCGGCAGCGGCGTGCGAGCCGGCGCCGCCGGGTAGCAACCCGGGTCCCACTACGGGGGGCACCGCCACGACGGGGGCGGCGTCGAAGCCCGGGCACGTGTTCGTCATCAATCTCGAGAACAAGGGCTACAACAAGGTGTGGGGCGCAGGCTCTGAGGCCCCCTACCTGTCGCAGACGCTTCGCAGCCAGGGCGTCCTGCTTTCGAAGTACTACGGGATCGCCCACAATTCGAACCCGAACTACCTGGCCCAGATCTCCGGGCAGCCGTCCAACGCGATGACCCGCGCCGACTGCCCCACCTACGCCGCGTTTGAGCTGACGGGGACCGGCGCGTTCGGCTTGGCGGAGGGCACCGGCTGCGTCTATCCGGCCTCGGTCCCCACGGTCGCCGGGCAGCTCAGCGCCGCCGGCAAGACCTGGAAGGGTTACATGGAAGACATGGGCACGCCGTGCCGGCATCCCGAACTCGGCGGGCAGGACAGCAGCCAGGGCGCCAAGGTGGGTGACCAATACGCAACGCGGCACAACCCGTTCGTGTATTTCCAGGCCATCACCTCGTCACCGGACTGCCAGAGCAATGTGGTGGACTTCAGCGAACTCCGCGGCGACCTCCAGTCCGTAGCCACCACCCCGAACCTGTCCTACATCTCGCCCAATCTTTGCAATGACGGCCACGACAACCCCTGCGTCGATGGCAGCGCAGGCGGACTGGCCACCGCCGACCATTGGCTGAGCCAGCAGGTCCCGGCCATCCTGGACTCCCCGGCCTTCCGGCAGGACGGGATGCTGGTCATCACCTTCGACGAGTCCGAGGGCAAGACAGTTGGGCCCTCAGGCCTGCTGCCCGGAGGGACGGCCGGCGGCAGGATTGGTGCACTGGTCCTCTCGCCGTTCACGAAGGCCGGCACGACGTCGGACCGGGCCTACAACCACTTCAGCCTCCTGGCCAGCATCGAAGACGCGTTCTCGCTTCCGCGCCTCGGGTACGCCGGGGCGCCGGGGCTGAACGGCTTCGGCGGGGACGTCTTCAATGCGGGCTCCTAGCGGCAGCACCTGCCCGGCAGCACCTGCCCGGCAGGAGCGGCCGTCAGCTGGTCGTGGGTGCCGCACCGTTGCCGTTGCCATCCTGGCCATATTCGGCCGTGATCAGGATGGGAAGGTGGTCCGAGGCGCCCCGGGCCAGCGTTTCCACGCTTTCGATCTCGAGGCCCTGGGACGTGGCAAAGTCGAAATGGCCCTTGAAGACTTTGTACCGGGTGTAGGTCCGTCGGTCACTCATGGTGAGGTCGTAGCCGGCGTCTTTCATCTGCGCTGTCAGGGACTTGGTGAAGAACGGATAGTTGAAGTCACCCACCATCAGGGACATCAGTCCGCCGCCCATGCTGAGCAGCTCGGCGTGGGCGGCATGGATCTGGTTCCGGCGCAGTGAGTTGGACGCCGTCAGCGGCGCCGCGTGGAACGATGCGATGACGAGACCGTGGTCGGTCTCGTTGTCGGTCACCCGCGTGCCGATGAGCCGCTCGTGCGCGGGGGAGAGGACACGGTCGTGCATGGACTTCTTGAGGGCGAAGGTCTTGGTCTCGTAGGCCGTGAAACGGCTCATGCGGTAATAGATCGCCAGGCCCAGCCGGTTGCCCTTGGTGGAATCGGCCAGATGCAGATCCCCGATGGTTTCGGGCAGATCGTCCGTGTCGCACTCCTGGAGGCACAAAGCATCAATCTCGAAATCACGGGCCAGATCGACCAGCTCGCCGCTGGCCGCGTGCTTGCGGAGGTTGTAGCTGATGACTCTAAGCAGGGGGAGCACCTCTTCGGTGAATAGTCGTTAAAACCTCACCCGAGTCTACCCAGTCAGAGCGGATCGAGTGGGAACAACCGGAACGCGCGTCCCGGGTCCGCGCCGGATCGGAGCCGGCCGGGAGCTGCGAAAAGCGCAGCAGGATAGTGTGTTCTGGAATCACCAGCCATGCGAAAGGGCGGACGTTGACTGCTGCACTACCGGAACTTGCCGAGGGCGATTTCTACTACGAGGTCCTGGGGGACGGGCGGTTCCGCTCCACGATCCATGCCCAGGGCGCCTGGAACGAACACGAGCAGCACATGGCCCCCGCCTCCGGCATCATGGCCGACTGCCTGGCCCGGCATGAGCCCCGCGAGGATATGCGCATGGCGCGGCTCAGCTATGAAATACTCGGGCTGATCCCCGGCGGTGAGTTCGAGGTCGTGACGTCCACCCTGCGCCCGGGCCGGACCATCGAGCTGGTGCAGGCCGAGCTCGTGGCCGGCGGGCGCACGGCCATTCGCGCCACGGCCTGGCGGATGATCACCTCGGACACGTCCGCCATCGCGGCTTTCGAGGATCAGCGGATTCCCGCGCCGGAGGATTGCGAGCCGTACGACGCCGCGAGGATCTGGCCCGGCGGCTACATCGCCTCACTGCACATGCGGATCGCCGAGGGTCACCGGGCGGGCTCGGGAACAGTGTGGCTCCGCACCGACTATCCGCTGACAGACCGGGCGGACAGCGGCGACCTCGCCCGGCTGGTCGGCCTCGTGGACACAGCGAACGGCATTGCCGCCCGGGTCCCGCCGGGCAAGGGCAGCTACGCCTTCCCCAACCTGGACCTGCAGATCCACATGTACCGGCAGCCGGAGGGGGAGTGGCTGGGGCTGGACAACGAAGTCACGTTCGGCACGGACGGGATCGGGCTCACCTCTACGGTGCTGCATGACCTCACGGGCCCGTTCGGACGCGCGGAACAGATCCTGACGCTGCGCAAGTCCTAGTTCGTGTGGAAGACAAGCCAGCCGGCCAGCGTGGCCAGTGCCGTCAGTGCGGCACCCCACAGGATGTCGACGACGATCAGCTGCCACGGCCACGTCTTGAGCGTGGCGGCATTGGTGAGATCGTAGGTGGCGTACGCAAACGCGCCCAGGGCGGCACCGTAGCCGACAGCGGTGAGCCAGCTGCCGCCGTCGAGCGCTGGCGTCAGGGCAAAGAACACGATCCCGGCAATGTAGATGACGTAGAACACCACCGCGTACCCTAGATTGGGCTTGTCGGCCATCAGCTCACCAATCTGGCGGCGGTAGAACGGGTTCATCGTCTTGAGCCAGATGGCGTCGATGATGGCGAATGCGGCGGCTACGACGAGGAATTGCAGAATGACCATAAGGGAGCATAACAACATGCCGCAGGCGCCTGCCGGGTCCCGGACTCTGACGGTGGTGCGGCAGCAGGAATCGCTCGGTGCCGCGGCCGACCTCGACTTCGCGCTCGGGCTCCTCCAGAAGGTCAAATCCGGTTCATTGGGCCCCACGCTGCGGCTGTACCGGCCGGTTCCCACGGTCGCCTTCGGCCAGCGCGACACGCACCTGCCCGGCTTCGAAGCCGCCGCCAACGCCTGCCGGGAGCTGGGCTTCGAGCCGCTGGTCCGCAAGGCCGGCGGCCGCGCGGCGGCGTACCACGAGCGAACGCTCGTCATTGACCACCTGGAACCCGATGCGGACGCGATAGCCGGGGCCAAGGGACGGTTTTCGCGTTTCGGCGAACTGCTCGCCGGGGCACTGCGCGACGCCGGCGTGGATGCCGGCGTCGGTGAGATCCCGGGGGAGTACTGCCCCGGGGAGTTCAGCGTGCACGGCAGCGACCCGGAGTTCCCCGAACACCGGATCAAGCTGGTCGGCACCGCCCAGCGGGTGGTCGCCGGCGGCTGGCTGTTCAGCTCCGTGATCGTAGTGGCGGACTCGGCCCCGATCCGCGCGGTCCTGGAGGCCAGTTACGCCGCCCTCGGCCTCGAATGGGACCCGGCGACGGCCGGCGCGGCCGATGACCTCGTGCCGGGCCTCGACGTCGATGCGGTCGAGGCCGCGGTGATCGCCGCCTACGGCCGCTACGCCCCGCTCAGCTACGCGGAGTTTTCGAGCCTGCTCTGAGCCTCATCTAGAGGTGACCCGGCCGGGCGGCGTCCCTCCGTCGGTGCAAGGACGCTGCCCAGGTTGCGGTACTTTGCCAGGCGCCGGGGGAGCAGTTCGTCGACTCCTGCGTTGGAGAGCGTGGCGAGTTCGTATTCGATGGCGCGGCCGAGGCGGCTGCAGAAGGCCAGAGCCTCGTCGGCGGCATTGGGGCGTTCGTCCACGATGTGCTCCACGAGTCCGTTGGCGTGCAGCGACGCGACGTTGACGCCCTGGGCCTCGGACATGGCCGCGGCGAAGCCGGTGCTCCGATGGACGATGGCGCTGGCGCCTTCGGGCGGCAGCGGCGACAGCCAGGCGTGCTGCGCGGCGATGGTGCGGTCCGCGGGCAGGAGGGCCAGTGCCCCGCCGCCGGCCCCCTGGCCGAGCAGCACGGACACCGTGGGTGCGTTGATCCCGATGAGGTCGTGCAGGGAGCGGGCGATCTCGCCGGCCAGGCCGCCTTCCTCGGCTTCCTGGGACAGGGCGGCGCCGGCGGTGTCGATGATGGTGACCAGCGGCAGCCCGAGTTCCTCGGCAAGGCGCATGCCGCGCCGGGCTTCCCGGAGGGACGCCGGCCCCATCGCCGTCTGTCCCAGTGCCGTCTGTCCCATGCCCGTCGGCCGCGKGGCCCGCGGCCGGGTGTGGCCGATCACGACGCAGGATTCCTGGCCGAAACGGGCCAGGGCCAGCTGAAGGCCGGGGTCCTTTTCGCCCTGGCCGGTGCCGTTGAGCGGGAGCACGTCCCGGGCCCCGTGCGCCAGCAGCTGCCGGACATCCGGCCGGCGGGGGTCGCGGGAGATGCCGATCGACTCCCAGGCGCCGGCGCCGGAGGGTTTCACGGACAGCGTGGCGGGCGTGGCGACCGGCGGGCGGGGGCCGGTGACCAGGATGCCCAAGGCGCGGTCGACGACGTCGGACAGCTGCGAGGGCGGGACCACCGCGTCAATCAGCCCTTTGTCGAAGAGGTTCTCGGCCGTCTGGACGTTCTCCGGGAACGGGGTGGCGTGGAGGGCCTCGTAGACCCGGGGTCCGAGGAAGCCGAGCAGGGCGCCGGGCTCGGCGGCGGTGATGTGGCCGAGGGACCCCCACGAGGCCATGACGCCTCCCGTGGTGGGATGGCGCAGGTAGACCAGATAGGGCAGCCCGGCGTTGCGGTGGGTGCGGACGGCGGCGCTGATCTTGACCATGGAGAGGAACGCGATGGTCCCTTCCTGCATGCGGGTCCCGCCCGACGCGGGGCCGGCGAGGAGGGGCAGGCCTTGGCGGGTGGCCCGTTCGACGGCGGTGACGATCCGTTCCGCGGCGGCCTGGCCGATGGAGCCGGCGAGGAACCGGAACTCGCTGACGATGATGGCCACCCGGCGGCCGCGGATGAGGCCCTCGCCGGTGAGGACGGATTCGTCCACGCCGGACTTGGCCCGGGCGGCGGCCAGTTCCTGCCGGTACCCGGGGCCGGGATCAGGGTCCAGCACGGGAGCGTCCCAGCTGCGGTAGGACCCGGGATCGAGGACCGCGGCGATGAGTTCGGTGGCGTTAAGGTGCCGGACCTTCTGCTGGGTCAGCATGCCCGGGGACCCTTCTGGCCCGTGACTGTCGCCGCGCCGGCTCGGGTGCCGGCTGCCAGCCCCAACCACCGCCGGATCTGCTCCCCGTCCTGGTCCAGCAGCGGCGGCGCGGTGTGGGACGTCAACGTGGTTTCAGTGGTGCCGGCGGCGCTGAAGAACCGCAGCGGCGGGCCAGGCAGGCTCACGGTCCCGAGGATTTTGTGCTCGACGTCGATCACCAGACCCTGCGAGTGGACCTGTTCCCATTCATAGACTTCGTCCAGGGTTCTGACCTTGCCGGCAGGGATGCCGGCGTCGTTGAGTTTGGTGAGCAGCGGCTCCGCCTCGAAATCGGAGAACACCCGCTGCACTTCTTCGATGACTTTCTCGCGGTTGCGCACGCGGTCCGCATTGGTGGCGAACTCCGGCCGCGCGGCGTCGATCCCGAACGTCGATGCGAACGTTCTCCAGAGCTTTTCGCTTCCCACGCTGATCTGCACCCTGCCCTGCCGGCAGTGGAACAGTCCGTAGGGGGCGATGGACGGGTGGTGGTTGCCCTGGGCCTTGGGCACTTCGCCCGCAACCGTGGCCCGGGTGCCCTGGAAGGCGTGGACCCCGATCAGGGCCGCGAGCAATGAGGTGCGGACGATCTGGCCCTGGCCGGTCCGCTCACGCTGGAGCAGCGCCGCGAGGGTGCCGAACGCCCCGTACATGCCGGAGAGGAGGTCGGCGATGGGGACCCCGACCCGCTGCGGATCGTCCGGCCCGGGTCCGGTCAGGGACATCAGCCCGGCCTCGCCCTGGAGGATCTGGTCGTAGCCGCTGCGCCGGGATTCGGGCCCGTCGTGCCCGAAGCCGGTGATGGAGAGGACCACCAGCGCCGGATTCAGGGCATGCATCTGCGCAGCGGAGAACCCGAGCCGGTCCAGGACGCCGGGACGGAAGTTCTCGATGACCACGTCGGCGCGTTCCAGCAGCTCACGCAGCACTGCCCGCCCGTCGTCGCTCTTCAGGTCCAGGGCAATGGATTCCTTGTTGCGGTTGCAGGAGAGGAAGTACGTGGCCTGCGGATCATCCTCGGGGCCCACGAATGGCGGGCCCCAGCCGCGGGTGTCGTCTCCGGTGCCGGGGTTTTCCACCTTGATCACCCGCGCGCCGAGGTCCGCCAGCATCATGCCGGCATGCGGGCCGGCGAGGGCACGGCTCAGGTCCACCACGAGATAGCCGGTGAGGGGGCCTTGGGCGTCGGGCGTGGGTTCGGTGCTCATGGGCGTGTTCCTTCTCTGGTCGGTCTTTGCGGGCTCTGATCGGTGTGCTCGCCCGGCTGGTTGATTTGCCGGCTACATCCAGCGGTCACATCCAGCCGGGGACTACCATGACCAGCCAGGCGATGGCCGGCCCGACGGCGACGACGATGCCGCTGTAGGCCAGGATCTGCTTGTAGAACCTGTCCTTGTCCACGTCCTCCGGGGCGTTGGCCAGGACCAGGGCGCCGTTGGTGGAGAACGGGGAAACATCCACGATCGTGGAGGCCACGGCCAGGGCGGCGATCACGCCGACGGCGCCGACCTCGCCGGTGGCCAGGAACGGCACCGCCAGTGGAATGAGGGCCGCGAGGATGGCGGTGGAGGAGGCGAAGGCCGAGACAATGGCCCCGATGTAGCAGATCAGCAGGGCCGCGAGCAGGGGCATGCCAAGATCCGCCACGCCGCCGGACACGAATGCGATGGTGCCGGCTTCTTCGAGGACGCCCACGAAGGTGAGCATGCCGCAGATGAGCAGGACGGTGGACCAGCTGATCTTGTTGACGGCGCCCTTCTGCGCTGCGGGGGACACGAGGGCGAGGACGATTGCGATGGTGATCGAAACGAAGCCGACGTCCACCTTGAATCCGAGCGAGATGACGGCCAGGGCGATCAGGCCAAGGATGGTGATGAGCTGGGGAATGGATGCACGGGCGCCGCTGGCCGGAGGTACGCCGGCCCCGGCGGGACCGGCTGCCGAGGATGCACCGGAGCCGGAGGTGCCCTTGGCCGAGACGCCGGCGGCGGAGATGTCGGATCCGGATCCCTGCAGCGTGACGCCGGCCGCGCGGGCACCCACGCTGACGGACATGCGCTTTTCTGCGGCCTGTTCCACCAATCGCCCGCCCGGGGTGGACAGCAGTTTGCCGCCGCCGAGGACGACAAACAGCACCAGCGCGATGGCCAGGTTGAAGAGGAAACTCGCCAGGAAGATCGCCATCGGGTTAGCATCCAGCTCCGTCTTGGCAATGATGCTGTTGACGGTGACGCCATAGACGGCGATGGGGGAGAAGCCGCCGGCTTGCGCGCCGTGGATCACCATCATGCCCATCATGAGCGGATTGATTTTGTGTTTGGCGGCGAAGCTCAGGGCGATCGGCGCGATGATGGCCACGGCGGCCGGGGAGAGGGCGCCGACGGCGGTAATCACCGCGGTGATGGCGAACATGACCCACGGGATCAGGGCAACCTTGTTGCCGACCAGCCGGACGGCGCCCCGGACCAGCAGGTCGATGGTGCCGTTGTTTTGCGCGATGGCGAACAGATAGGTGACCCCGACGATGGTCAGGAACAGGCCGCCGGGGAAGTTGGCCAGGATGTCGTTGGTGGACATCCCCAGCACCACGGAGCCCAGCAGGAAGGCGCCTACAAAGGCCAAGGCACCCATATTCAGCGGCAGCACCGTGGCCAGAAGGAACATCACCGCCAGGATGATGATGGATAGGACGGGAGCGGACATCGTTGTTCCTCCGGATCGAAGTGGGTCACTTACTGGCTTAGTGGCCTAGCCTCCTAGACACTAGGTGTCTTTGTCAATAGTTCTCCGGTAGTCTTAGGGGTCAGGGCAGGCTGGAAGGACGCGCATGGCAAAGCAGGCGGCAACGCATCAGATTTCCCGCGTTTCGCGGCCCCGGCTCTACGAGCAGCTGGTGGAGCAGATTATGGACTTCATCGAGTCCGCTGAGCTGGGTCCCGGGGACACGTTGCCGGCTGAACGGGAACTTGCCGAGCGGTTGGGGGTTTCGCGTGCCACCCTGGCCCAGGCCCTGGTGGCCCTCGAAGTGCTCGGCGTGATCGACGTCCAGCACGGCACCGGAGCGGTGCTGGTTTACCGGCCCAACGTTCCGTCCGTGATCAAAGGCCTCCGCGAGCACCGCAGCCGTCTGCCCGAGATCGTTGAAGCGCGCAGCACCCTGGAGGTCAAACTGGCCGAACTGGCGGCTGCCCGCCGCACGGAGCAGGACATGAACGCCATTGATCACGCCCTCGAAGCCATGGCGGAAGAAGTCGCCTCGGGGGACCGCGGTGCGCGCGGCGACGAGCTGTTCCACCAGGCCGTCACCGCCGCGGCCCACTCGGCAGTTCTGGCCCAGTTAATGTCCTTCATTGCCGGAATGGTGCTGGAAACGCGCCTCGAATCGCTCGGACAGCCCGGCCGGCCGGAGCAGTCGCTCGCCTCCCACCGCAAGATCGCCGACGCGATCAGGTCCCGGGACTCGGCGGCCGCCGCGGCGGCGATGCTCGAGCACATTGACCTTGTCTCCGATGTTGCCCTCCTGAAGAACAGCTAGGCCGGAATGAATGTGAACCTTTCCTTCGATCCGCCCTGTGGGCCGATCACCGGATGGCGCGACGGCGCCGTCGTGCGTGCCACCGGCATTCCCTACGCCACCGCGGAGCGCTTTCAGCCGCCCGAGCCGGCAACCGACTGGACCGGGATGCTCGAGGCGACATCCCTGTCTCCGGCGTGCCCGCAGGCGCCGGTGCCCTTCCTGGATGACGTGCTCGGCACCCGCTACGGCGAACTTCCGGGCAGCGAGGATTGCCAGCGCCTGTCCATCGCCCTGCCTGCCGATCTCGACGATGGTGAGCGGCTGCCGGTGATGGTGTGGCTGCACGGCGGGTCCTACACGTCCGGTTCCGGGGATCTGGCGATCTTCGACCCGGCAGCGCTGGTTGCCGAAACCCGGGTGATCGTCGTTTCGGTGACCTATCGGCTGGGCCTCTTCGGATATTTGTCCACCAGCACCGGCCGGCCCGCCAATCTGGGCCTGCTGGACCAGATCGAGGCGTTCCGGTGGGTGCAGCGCAACATCGGATCCTTCGGCGGCGATCCGGGCCGCGTCACGGCGTTCGGGCAATCCGCAGGGGGCGACGCCGTCGCGCACCTCATGGCGACCCCTGACGCGGCGTCGCTTTTCCAGCGCGCCATCATTCAAAGTGCTCCGTTGGGCATAACGCGGGGGCGGGAAAGGATGAACGCCGCCATGGGGGTGGCCGCGGAGGCGGTTACCGCCGCGACGCCGGCGATGGACGTCGTTGCTGTCGAAGAGGACGTGGCGCGGGCGGCGAGGAAGTTCGGGCTGATGGCTGCCATGCCGTTCGGGATCCAGTACGGGCATTCACCGCTGCCAGAGGAATCCGGGCTTGACCGGGCCTGGAACGCCGCTGCCCCGGGGATCGACATCCTGATCGGCCACACGGCGGAGGAAGCCCGCCTGTTTCTGCCGCGAAGCCCGCGCCTGAGCCGGGTGGCGAGGATTCCCGTAGTCGGCAGCGCCGTGCTCAAGGCAGTCACATGGGTGGTCACCGAAATGGTGTACGGCAAAGCGGCGCGGCGGTTTGCCAGGCGGCATGTGCGGGCGGGCGGGCGGGCGCACAGCTACGTGCTGTCCTGGCGCGCACCGGGAAATCATTACGGCGCCGCGCACACGGTAGACCTGCCCCTGCTGTTCGGCCACCAGCGCACGTGGGAGGGTGCCGGGCTCCTGGCGGGAGCGACGTGGGAGGAGATCAATGCCCACGGCCGGGCGATGCGGGCACTGTGGGCACGATTCGCCTACGGGGAAGGTCTCGGGTCCCGCGGCGAGATTCCCGGCTCGCTCCGCTACCGCTCGGTCTGAACTCCCTGGGGCCAGGGGCCACGGGCGCCGGGGAGCTACCGGCGCCCGTCCCCCTCAATCGCCCGAGCCGTCGTCGAGGACAGAGCAATGTGCCGCACGCCGTGTCCGACTCGGTGGTCAAGGGTGAAGCCCGGGTGCTCGGGAAAGTCGCCCACACGATCGGGGGTGAAACCAAGAGCCTCGTAGAAGCCGATGGCTGACGGACTTGCCTGCCAGTCCAGGATCATCGGCTGTGGCCGGGCCCGCGACCAGTCGAAGATAAAGTTCATGAGGGCCCTGCCGGTGCCGCCCAGGCGTGTGTCAGGATCGACAAAGAGGTCATGTACGCGACCTGTGGTGTACGTAGCCCGCAGACCTGGCCCGAAGTCCTGGGCCAGGCCATAGCCGATCAGACTGCCGCTTCCCAGTGCGTGTGCCACGGGGAGGCACCATGAGGCGTCGGCCACGAACTGAGCGAAACGGCTATGGAAAACTCCCGGCGGAACCTCTTGTGCGGCTGGGGTGAAGGCAATGGACAACCGACGCACCTCAGCCGTGTCCTCCGCCCTCGCTGCGCGCACCACCAGCCCTTTCGTCGTCACGGGCGCTCTTTCCCTTGAACTATTCGCCGATATGGAGTCAATCCAGCGAGCTGAAATTAGTGCGGAAGCTCTGCTGCCTCGGCGGCCGAGGCCTCTGCGCGAAGCTGGGCGATCCGCAACTTCAGAAACGTGTTCAGCCGGAACACGGTTCGCGCCAGAACGAAAAACGCTGCCACGGGAAAAGCCCAGTAAAGGGCCGCAACGAGCAAGCCAAGATCCAATTTCAAACCCCCAGTATCGATGCCGCGTTTACGACTCAGCGCAGCATAGGTGCTTCAGCGAATATTCACCTAGTCAATTTTCAGCTGCGGAGATCCTCCCGCGGCACGGGAGTGCTTACTCATTGAGTTCGGCCAGGATGTCGGCGGCGTCCGTATTTCCGGCGGATGCCAACCGCCGGAGCTCTTCGAAATCTTCCTTCTCAGCTGCGAGTTCAACCAGCTGATCCTCAGCGTCGCGGCTGCCGCCGTCGGCAAGTTGCCGCAGCTCTTCGAAATCTTCCCTCTCCGCGGCCAGCTCGATGAGCTCGCCGATGGCGTCGTTGTCGCCGCGGGCAGCACGCTCCCGGAGTGCTGAAAGATCAGATTCTGACATTGCGTGGACCTTTCCAAAGAAACGGTTCCGTTAGCCGGTCCGGACCGCAGGAGGGCGACTTGGCCGGGGGAGGCCGGCACGGTGTTATTGCAGGGTACCGCGCTGACTGAATCGGCCCTAGTGTGAGCGGCCCGGCCCTTGGATCCGCGGGCACGTGGCTCCTTGCCGCAGCCAGCGTCGTCGTTATCCTCTACCTTTTCCGCCGTCTCGTGCGCGCCGCACGGCACCGCTGAGCCGGGTTGATAGATTCTGGACCGTGACCACTCCGGACATCAGCGTTAGGGCCGCAACCGTGCACGACGCCGCACGGCTGGCCGAGATCCATATTGCGGCCTGGCGGGCCGCTTACCGCGGCGTCATGACCGATGAGTACCTTGACGGTCTCGACGCCGGGCGGGCAGCGTCTGCGTGGCGTCGGAATATCCTGGAGCCCGGGGACGGGACCATTCACCTCGTCGTCCAGAGCGGCGATAACGTTGTGGGCTTCGCTATCCTCGGCCCGGCCGCCGGCGCCCCGGATCCGGGAACCGGTCAGCTCCACGCGATCAATGTGCATCCGGACTGGTGGGCGCAGGGCGCAGGTTCCGTTCTGTTCGCGGCCGTGGAACAACAGCTGATCGAACTCGGCTACGACCGGGCATTTCTCTGGGTGGAGAAAGGCAACAATCGGGCCATCAGCTTCTACACCAACCGCCGGTGGCTCGACGACGGCGGGACACTGGAAGACACCAGATTCGATCCGGCTGTGGCAGAGAAACGCCACAGCCGGATCTTCTCGCCCGCGCGGTAGTCAAAGGACCCGCCGGCGTCAGGTTCCCGTCCAGCGCCGCAGCGTGCTGTTGAGCAGTCCGACCAGCACGGACGTCCACCAGCAGGTTTGCGAGATGCACAAGGCCGCGAGCAAGCGTGCCCGCAGCCCGGCTGCCATGGCCGTGAACAAGGTTTCCGGCGGCAGCCGGTGCAGTTGCTTCATGGTTTTGGTCAGGACCAGCCCGTTCAGCATGAGGACCAGGATGCTGACGAGTTTGATTGCCGTCGGCGGGCTGGAGAGATCGGGGTGCAGCAGCGCCCCGGAGATGAGCAGGATCGCCAGCCCGCCCCAGATCAGCGGCTGCGCGGCGGAATCGAGTCGGCGTGTGTCGTGGACGTCGCGGCGGCCAAGGAGCCAGAGCATGCCGACCCAGTCGAGCACCAGGATGGCGCCGAAGGACAGCACGAGGGCCAGGATATGGGCGGCGAGGGCTACCCGGTGGATCTGCACCCCGGGGTCGAAGGACCCTCCGATCAGCACGGAGGCCAGCCACGCTGCCGAACACCCCACGGCCAGCAGCGCGAGTTTCAGGGTTGGTTTGCCGGCGGGCCTGCCGGACCCGCTGATGCCGCGTCCGGGATGTTCCGTGCCATCGGGCTGGCCCGCTTCACCGGTGCCGGGCGGAAGTCCGGCATCGGTGACGGCTGCCGTCATGCGAAGAGTCCTTCGCCGATGAAGCCCCCCGCCCTGGTTCCCGGCGGAACCGCGAACAGGCCCGAGCCGGTGTGTTTAAGGTATTCCACAGCAAGCGTGTCTTCCTTCGCCATGGCCAGCTGCATGGGCACATAGTGGGTCCTGGGGTCCGTGACGAACGCGATGAAGAACAGTCCGGCGTCGAGGTGCCCCAGACCGTCCGAGCCGTCGGTGTAGTTGTAGCCGCGCCGGAGCATTTTGACGCCGTCGTTCTGGCTTGAGTGCGCGAGCCTGACGTGGGCGTCCAGCGGGATCAGCGGTTCCCCGCTGCGCCCCTGGAGCTGGAAGTCCGGGGCGGTGAATTCTTCGCCGCCGGAGAGCGGTGCCCCTGCGCCCTTGGTGCGCCCGATCAGCGCTTCCTGTTCCCGCAGCGAGGTGCGGTCCCAGATTTCGATGTGCATCCGGATCCGGCGCGCTACGAGGTAAGTGCCGCCGGCCATCCAGCCCTCTTCCGGGCGCGTTCCCTGACCGGCCCACACGTGTTCCTCGAGCAGGGCGGTGTCCTCTGCCTTGAGGTTGTTGGTGCCGTCCTTGAAGCCGAAGAGATTCCGCGGGGTGGTCTGGGCCCGCGACGTGGAGGACGTCCGCCCGAAGCCCAGTTGGGACCAGCGGACGCGGGTCTGCCCGAAGCCGATGCGGGCAAGGTTGCGGATCGCGTGGACGGCCACCTGGGGGTCGTCCGCGCAGGCCTGCACCACGATGTCGCCGCCGGTGCGTCCGGGTTGGAGGTCGTCGCCGGGGAAGTGCGGCAGGTCGATCAGTGCGTCCGGGCGGCGCCCCTCGAGTCCGAAGCGGGCCTTGCCGTCCTTCTCGAACAGGCCGGGGCCGAACCCGAAGGTGAGGGTGAGTTTGCCGGCCCCGAGGTCCAGGGCTTCTCCCGTGTCCTCGGGCGGGGCGTCGTAGGGGCCGTCGACGGCACCGCTGTTGCCCGTGCTGCGCCCCGCGGTCATGGCCGCGGCGGCCGCCGTCCAGTCCTTCAGGAGCCGGATGAGCTCGGCGCGGTCCTCCGTGACGACGTCGAAGGCCGCAATGTGAAGGCGGTCCTGGGCAGGCGTGACGATGCCGGCCTGGCGGTCGCCATGGAAGGGGATGATGTCGCCGGGCGCTGCCAGCGGAGCGGCCGCTTCCGCCACGGCGTCGTGGCTGAGGAAGCCAGCCGCCAGACCGGCGACGGCGCCCGCGCCGCCGGCTCCTGCGAGGGACAGGAGCCCGCGGCGGGACAGCCGGCCCTTTCCCGGACCGGAGGCTGCCGGCGGTGCGGGCATGGCAGCGGCTCCCGCTGCCTTGGCTGATTCCGGCGTGCCGCCATCGGGGGTCTGGCCTGCGGTGCCGCCGAAGGGGCAGCCGCTCACAGGACTACTGCCGACGTGAGCTTGGCGAGCGGCTCGCCCAGGGCATCAACCAGGGAGGCGAGCTGCTGGACTTCGGCCTGGCTGAGCTTGTTGTAGTAGGTGAAGCCGTCGCCGGTGGAGTGCTGCTTGAGCCCGGCCTGCAAGGCTGCGAACTTGGCCTCGAGCGCTGCGGCCAGGGCAGGGTCCTTCTGCGCCAGCACCGGCTTCAGGCTGTCGAAGGCGGTCCGGGCTCCGTCAACGTTGGCCTGGAAGTCCCAGAGATCGGTGTGGGACCAGATTTCTTCCTCCCCGGTGACTTTGCCGGTGGCTACTTCGTCCAGGAGTTCCTTGGCGCCGTTGCCGATCTTGTCCGCGGAGAGTTCCACTGTGCGGGTCCGCTGGGCCAGGTCCTCGGTGTCGGAGACGAGCTGAGTGGCGATGGCGGCACGCTCCGCCGTTGTGAGGGGGGTGTAGCCGGCCGGCGGGAACAGGTCCTTTTCGGCCCGGTGCCAGCCGGTCCATTCCTGGCCGGGTTCGAGGTCGGCTTCACGGGCATCGAGCTTGGGGTCGAGGTCCCCGAACGACTCGGCGACCGGCTCGATGCGCTCCCAGTGCATGCGGGTGTCGGCGTAGAGCCCGCGGGCCTTCGTTGCGTCCCCGGCGGCGTAAGCCGCCGCGAACGCCTTCGTGCCGTCAAGCAGCTGATCGGTCTGGTCCTTGACATAGGCGGAGTACTGCCGGGTGCCGGTGTCCAGCAGGGCCTGGAGTTTGGCGTCGACGGCGGGACTGCTGCTGACCTGGACGGGCCCGGCGGCGGCGCCGCCCGGGGTCTTTGGGGTGTCCATGCAGCCGGCCAGGGCAAGCGGAACGGCGGTTGCCGCGGCGAACAGGGCAAGAGTCTTCCGGAGCCGGGGAGTGGTTTTGGGCAGGGGGATGCTGGGCATGGGTGTTTCCTTGGATCGGACGGGTGGAACGGTGCTGTGCTGGGGTGCGGAAGCCGGGGGGGTGCGGGGCCGTGTGGGCTTCCCTCGGCAATACCACCGACGCAAGCCCGACTTAGGCACCCCTAAGTAAGGAGAATACCCATCGGCGGGGATTACGCAAACCTTTCGTACCCTAATTTGGTTTAGGTAAGCCTAATCTAATAAAGTGATCCGGGTGACCACGCAGCTTGACTTCATGCGGGTGCCCTTTGCCGCCGATCTTGCGAGCCACGGGGACAGCCCTGCCATCCTTACCGACACCCTGGCAATGACGTACCGGGAGCTGGCGGAGAGGGTCGATGCCTTCTCCCTCCGTCTTGGCACCACCCGGCGCCTCGTGGCGCTCGCCGCAGCCAACGATCTGGACTCCCTGGTGGTCTATCTGGCAGCCCTGGCCGGCGGCCACCCGCTGATTCTCCTGCCGGAGGACAAGCCGGCCACCCTGGAATCCCTCGTTGCGGCCTACGACCCTGACGTCGTTGTCCGGTCCGGCACCGGGCAGCTCCTGATGGACGAACGCCGGACCGGCACCCGCCACGAGCTTCACCCGGACCTGGCCCTCCTGCTCAGCACGTCCGGATCCACGGGCTCGCCCAAGCTCGTCCGGCTCTCTCATGCGAACCTGCAGGCCAACGCCGAGTCCATTGCCGAGTACCTGAACATCGGGCCCGACGACCGTGCGGCGACGACGCTGCCGACGTCCTACTGTTACGGACTGTCCGTGATCAACAGCCACCTGCTCCGCGGCGCCGGGCTGGTCCTGACCGACCTTTCCGTGGTTGATCCATGCTTCTGGGAGCTCTTCCGACGCCGGGGAGCTACGTCCTTCGCGGCCGTTCCGTACACCTTTGACCTGCTGGAACGGGTCGGGTTCGCGGACATGGACCTGCCCGGCCTCCGCTACGTCACCCAGGCGGGGGGCCGGTTGGGGCCGGAATCGGTGCGGAAATACGCCGAACTGGGCCGCCGCAACGGCTGGGAGCTTTTCGTGATGTACGGCCAGACCGAAGCGACGGCCCGGATGGCGTACCTGCCTCCGGAACTGGCGGCCGAAGTTCCGGGCGCGGTGGGTATCCCGGTGCCCGGCGGCTCGTTCCGGATCGACCCCGTGCCGGGGCTGGAACACGGCGAACTTGTCTACAGCGGCGCCAACGTCATGCTTGGCTATGCCGAATGCCCGGCGGACCTCGCCGCGGGCCGGACCGTTGCGGAGCTCCGCACCGGCGACCTCGCCCGGCTGCACCCGGCGGGCGTCTACGAAGTGGTGGGCCGGCGCAGCCGGTTCGTCAAGATCGTGGGGCTGCGCGTTGACCTGGGACAGGTCGAGCGGCTCCTGGCGGATCTCGGTGTGCAGGCTGCCAGCGCCGGGACGGACGACGGCGTCGTCGTCGCCGTCGAAGGCGACCACGACGCGCACCTGCTGGGCAAGGTCCTCGCCCAGGGCATGGGGCTGCCGCGTGCGGCCCTGGAGGTCCACGCCGTCGAACATCTCCCGCGCCTGGCAACGGGCAAGCTCGACTACCAGGCTGTCCTGGCCCTGTCCCGGCCGGAACCCGCCGCCGTGGCGGAAACCGGCGGCCCGGACAATAGTCCTCCGGACAGCGTCCGGAAGATCTTTGAGGACGCGCTGGAGTGCGCCGACATCGCGCCCAATGACACGTTCGTGTCCCTGGGCGGGGACTCACTGTCCTACGTGGCCGCCTCGGTGCGGCTGGAACAGGCCCTGGGCCATCTCCCGCCCAACTGGCACGTGACGCCGGTCCGGGACCTGGAGCCGCCGCCGCGCACTGCACCGGTCCGGAAGCGCCGGCGGTTCGTTGCGCCCGTGGAAACGAGCGTCGTGCTGCGGGCCGTCGGGATCGTTCTGATCGTCAGCACGCACGTCGGTCTGTTCAGCTGGCAGGGTGCGGCCCACGTGCTCATGGCGGTAGCCGGTTACAATTTCGCCCGCTTCCAGCTCTCCGGGAAGCGGGTCCCGCGGCTGCGGCGGCAGCTGTCAAGCGTGGCAAGAATCGTGGCGCCGAGTATGGCGTTCATTGCGGTGGCGTACCTGATCACCGACAACTACGCACCCGCCAATATCCTGCTGCTCAACGCCGTCCTCGGGCCGGAGAGGGTGAGCACCCAGTGGCATTTCTGGTTCATCGAAATTCTCGTCTACCTGCTTCTCGCGGCGACGGCACTGCTGGCCATTCCGTGGGCGGACCGCGCCGAGCGGCGCTTCCCCCTGCTCTTTCCGCTGGCGCTGACCGGCGTGGGGCTCCTGACCCGGTATGAGCTGGTGAACCCCGGGGTGCCGCACACGGCGCCTGCGCTCTGGCTCTTCGCGCTGGGTTGGGCTATTGCACGGTCCCGGACCATCGCCCAGCGTTGCCTGGTCTCTGTCGTTGCGGCAGCGACCGTTCCGGGATTCTTCGAGAATCCGGGTCGGGAGGCCACGCTGCTCGCCGGGATCCTGCTGCTCATCTGGCTGCCCAGCATTCCGGTGCCGAAGGTCCTCCGCCGCCTCATGGTGGTGCTTGCCAGCGCCTCCCTCTACGCGTATCTGGTCCACTGGGTGGTCTACCCGCCGCTGGCCGCGATCAGCCCCGCCTTGGCCGTGGCAGGCTCGTTGGCCGTGGGCGTGGCCTACTCGGCGCTATGCGGGCGGGTGATGGGCGCAATCACCCGGTGGCGGACACGCGCAGGCAACGATCCGGGCACGAATTCAGCACAACAGTAGGCGTAGGGTGCCGTACCAGCGACACTGACGGCATGGCTCTCCATTGGAAGGACCGTGGCCGGCACTCCGCGATCAGTGCCACGGTGGGCGCATTGGTACTCATTGCCTCGATCTCGGGGTGCGCGTCCTCCACTGACGGGGAACCGCCGTGTTTCCCGCCCGCCTATTCGCTGACTCCGACGACGGCCGCGCCTGGGCAAAGCGTGACGGTGGCAGCGCCGGACGCTGACTGCAATCCCCGCTACGGCAAGAATGCGCGCATCCAGGTGAGCGTCACCGACGCAACAGGGGTGGAAGTCGTCAACACCACCGCCGCCATGAACGACGCCGGCGGGTTCACGTACACATTTGTCGTACCCGCCCAGACGGCCGAGGGGGATGCCGTCGTAACCGCTATGCCCTACAACGTTGACTGGTGCGATGACACCGGCAGGAACAACCGCGTGGCAGGCGCTGGCGAGGTCGGCCTTGCACTGGTGTCCTGTGCGGCGCCAATGAAGCCGCTGACGGTCACCCGCTGAAGTGCACTCCCCAGCGGGTGACGCGAGCAGAGGCTTAGCCGGGCGGCGGCGGAAGAGAGTTCGCGCACCGAACCCATCGCACCCGGGCCCGCCGACAGGACCAGGTGATCAAAGGCGCCGATGCGTTCGAACAGGGACCAGATCATCAGGGAAGCCGGCGTTGGCAACGCCACCGTCTACCGTCAGTTCCCCAGGCCAGGGGCGAGGACGCCGTCGATGTCTATCGGAAGGTGGGAGGGGCCGCGCAGGAAAGGGCTCGGCCGGTACGGCGGCGGGTCGGAGACCAGCCGCGGGTTCTCCAGCCTGGTGGCGAATTGGGTGAGGGCGATCTGCGCTTCCAGACGGGCCAGGGGCGCCCCGAAGCAAAGATGGACGCCGCCACCAAAGCCGAGGTGCTGGTTGTTGCGCCGGTCTGGGATGAAGAGGCCGGGATCAGCGACGTGGGCGGGGTCGCGGTTGCCCGCGGCCAGGACCAGGGTCAAGGAGGCGCCGGCCGGGATGGTGGTGCCGGCGATCTCGATGTCGTCGAGGGCGGTGCGGAACGGGATGAAATGGACGGGCGGCTCGTAGCGGAGCAGCTCCTCGACCATCGGTATGACCAGACCGGGGTCATCGCGCAGCCTCTGGAGCTCCGCCGGGTGACGGAGCAACGTCAGTGCGCCGTTGGAGATGAGGTTCACGGTGGTTTCATGCCCGGCGATGAGCAGGAGAAGCCCGGTGCTCACCAGTTGTTCGTCCGGCATGCGCCCTTCGGGGCCATCATCGGTGGCCATCGCTGAAAGCAGGTCATTCCCCGGTGCCCGCCGGTGGGCGTCCACCAGCTCCTGCATGAACGCGCGCAGTTCTTTGCCGGCCTCGAGTCTCTTCTTTTGCTGGGTTTCGGGATCGAGACCTGGATCCGTGGATTGCAGGGCAACGTCCACCCAAATCCGGAAGCGCTGTTCATCGCCCAGGGGCACACCGAGAAGTTCGCAGATCACCGTGACGGGCAGCGGATACGCCAGGTCATCGACGACGTCGATCCGGCTGCGGTCCGCCATGTTGTCGACGAGGTCGGTGACAATTTCCGCCATCCGCTCCTCCATCCCGGCCACCCTGCCGGGAGTCGTAGGCGGGCCGAAGTGCCGCATGGTGATCCGTCGAAACTTGTCGTGATCAGGCGGATCCATGCTGAGGAAAGTCGGCGTCATGCCCGCGCCGTCCCCGTCCCCGTCCTCGCCGGTGGCGGCGGCGCCCGCCGCGGCGGCTGCCGGGTTCCTGGCGATGTCTGAGCTGACCCGCGGATCGTGCAACAGGGCGGCGATTTCCGCGTAGGTGCTCACCAGATAGCTCCCGTCCGGAAGACGTGTCACAGGGGTCTTGCGGAGCTCCTCGTAGAACGGGTAGGGGTTCGCCCGGTTGGCGGTGTCGAGGATCTGCTCCCAGATGGTGGGTTGGGCCATGGCGAAGGCTCCTAGGGTAGTGGGGCCGGTGGGTGCCGGTCACCGGGCGGCGCGTTACGGGAGGCGGCGGTCAGTCAATCTGGCGCGCCGCTCATTGGGATAGTGGCCGGTCACCACGACGGTCGCATCCTGAGTCGGGCTGGCGGCGGGCTGGAACCCGGCCGGCACCGGCTGCGCATCGGCGGGCTCGTCAACATGGTGGAACGAGGGCGGGAAGGACGCCGCCTGCTCGATCAGCGGTTCATAGAAGTCAAGCCATTTGTTCTGGTTGAAGGCCACCGCGGCCACGATGCGGCCCTTGTAGCCGTAAACCGCCAGGAACCGGCGCGAGGCAACCGATCCCTGCACGATGGCGACCTGATCGGCGACCGATGGCACGCCCACGCTCTTGATTTCGGTGCCGAACTGGACGGACCAGAACTTAGGCACCGCCAGGTGCGGCCACCGTTCGGTCTCGCCGCTCACCATGTTGTGCGCTGCAACCTCGGCCTGGGAGATCGCGTTGCCCCAGTGCTCGACGGCGAGGAACTGGTAGCCGAACATCGGCTGCGGGGCGCGGGACACGTCGCCGGCGACGAAGACGTCATCGGTGACCAGCCCGTTGGCGTCGAAAGCGCGGCAGCCGGCGTCGCACGCGACGCCCCACACACCGCTCGCCAATCCGGAACCGGTGAGCCATTCTCCGTTGCGGACGGTCCCGAGCGCGGCGACCGCGACATCCACCTCAAGTGTGGTGCCATCGGAGAGGCGGGCGCGGCACAGCTGTCCGGCGGCATCGCCTTCCAGCGACACGACCCTGACGCCGCAGCGCAGATCCACACCGTTCTCCATCTGCAGCTCGCCGGCAATTGCACCGAGCACAGTGCCGAGCGCCGCGCCGAGCGGTGCCGGGCCCGCCTCTGCCACGGTGACGGGGAGGCCAAGTTCGCGGCACACCGAAGCGACTTCGCAGCCGATAAACCCGGCGCCAATGACCAGAACCCGGCGAGGGCGCGCGGCCAGGAGCTGCCGAAGCGTTGCCGCGTCCTCCCGGGTTCGCAAGGTCAGCACGCCTGCCAGCGCCGCCTCCGCCGCGTTTGGCCAGGAACGGGCCCGCACGCCGGTGGCGATCAACAGCTTGTCGAATCCGATCCGGCTGCCGTCGGCGAGATGCACCTGCCTGGCGGCCAGATCCAGACCCGTGGCGGCGACGCCCAGACGCCAGTCTGCGTCGATTGTCCGGCGGCGTGGCAGCGACGTGTCATCGGAGCGCACCGTACCGGTCAGGACCTGTTTCGACAGCGGCGGGCGGTCATACGGTTCGTGCGTTTCCTCGCCGATGAGGGTCAGCGAGCCTGTGAACCCTTCCTCGCGCAGCCGCTCCGCCGCGCGGAGCCCGGTCAGTGACGTGCCCACGATGACGATCCTTCCGGATCGTTTGAACATGCCCCCGTTGCCCCCGCCTGCGGCTGCCGTTCCCGGGGCTTCTATGGGAGTCCGCAGGCTGCGCGGCTCCTCAAGCTGGTCGAGTCGGATGGCCTGTACAGGGCACGCCGCGGCGGCCCGCCGGATCCTCGTGCGCTGCGCCTCGTCAGGGTCCGGGTCGTACGTCAGGGCCTCGTCCCCCTGGATCGTGAAGACGTCCGGGGCGAGGAAGGCGCATTGTGCGTAACCCTGGCATTTAGTGAGATCGACGACGAGCCTCATGCCGGACTTCTCCCTGTTTGGTCAAGCGAATCGAGTCTAAGCCTCGGCGGCTGGCCGTGGAAGAGGTAGTTCTCTGGCTGTACCGTGGACGCCGATGACTCTTTCTGACGAACTTCTTAGGGCGTACGACCGGCAACTCCGCACGGATGCCGAGACCCGTGGTGCCATCGGCGTCGAACGGCTGGGCCCGCTGCGCCTGGTGACGTTCGCGGGCGGCAGCGGCTTCGTGACGTATCAGGACCTCGATGGGGCCAGTGCCCGGACGATCGCGCGTTGGGTGGCCGAAGCGCTCGCGTTTTATCGCGAGGATCCCGCAATCGCCCGGGTCGAGTGGAAAACCCGTGGTCACGATCATGCGCCTGGACTCCATGGCGCACTGCTCGACAACGGATTTGAACCTGATGAGACCGAGTCGATCATGATCGGGCCGGCCCGCTTGCTGAACATGGACGTGCCACTCCCGCCCGGCGTCAGCTTGCGGAGGGTGAGCGCAGAACGGGACATCCGTGCCATGACCGCCATGCAGGACGAGGTTTTCGGCGCCGACGTCTCCGACGGCAACGCTGAGGCAATCCTGCGTCGGGTGGCACACGACGGCGGAATGCAACTGTGGGTAGCCGAACACGAAGGCCTGATCGTGAGCGCAGGCCGCCTCGAACCGGTGCCGGACACAGAATTCGCGGGCATCTGGGGCGGGGCAACGCGGGCCGAATGGCGCGGCCGGGGTATTTACCGGGCCCTCACCGCCGCCCGGGCCCGAGCCGCGCTAACGCTCGGGAAGAAACTCATCCACAGTGACTCGACTGAGTATTCGCGACCAATCCTGGACCGCTATGGTTTGCGCCGGGTGTCCACAACCACGCCGTACCGGTGGCGGCGCTGACGGCCCAAGCGCAAGGGCGCGGTCCTTCCTAGCCCCCGGGATGAAAGGTCGCCGGCGGTCCGGGGAACGGTCCTCCCATGCCCTCAGTGTCGCCGCCGGCGCCGCTGCCGAGGAGGCTTCGGGTAAGGGCGGCGCTGTCGGCCATCAGGTCATCCACAGCCCTCTCTAGATGAATGTCCGCGACCGGCACGCCTTCCAATGCGCCGGCAACGACCGCACGGCGGACGAGTTCGCGCGCGAACGAGGCGGTGGTGCCTTCAGCGCGGGCGGCGGCATCTTCAATCGAGTTCGGGCTGAAGGGAATACCACGGGCATACAGTTTGATCAGCGCAACCCGCTCCGTCTGGGCGGGTACAGGAATTTCCACGGCCAGGTCCACACGGCCCGGACGCTGTGCCAGGGCGCGTTCGAGCATGTCCACGCGGTTGGTGGTGAGGACGAACGCCACATCGGCGTCGCTGGCCAGACCGTCCATGGCATCCAGCACCTCGAACAGCAGCGGCTGAGGCCCGTGCCCGAAGCTGCGGTCCTCGGCGATGAGGTCGCAGTCCTCAAGAACCACGATGGAGGGCTGCAGCGCCCTGGCCATGGTGGCGGCTTCCGAGATTCTGGCGAGCGATCCGCCCGAAAGAAGGATTGCTGTGACACCTTCGCTCCGACTCAACAAATACCTCACCGTATGGGTCTTGCCCGTCCCCGGCCTGCCATAGAGCAGGACGCCGCGTTTGAGGTGCTGGCCGTACTTGATCAGAGACTCACGGTGCTCGGCGATACCCAGTGCGTGGTCCGACACTTTCTCCAGCAGGCCATCCGGCAGGATGACATCCGAACCGGCAAGGACCGGCCGCGCATGAAAGGTCACCCCGGCCGCGCTGGGACCATACTCACCCATCACCAGGGAAATGACCTGCCCCTTGAGCACGCTGCGGTGCTCCATCCGACGGCGGAACTCCGAGAGGAAGCGGGCGGCCTTATCTGTGGCGCCGGCCAAAACTTCAAGGGACGCTGACTGCCGGCCATACCGGGGGTTGGCGTCCCGCTGCAGCACGGCGATGGGACTGCCTCCGTGGCTGAACAGCCACAGCCCCAGGGCCACGGCCTGCCGCTGTTCGTCCGGCCCGACAGCGAGGTTGGCGTAGTCCGGTTGGGACAGGGGGAATTGCGGAAATAGCTGGGACTGCTGCAACATGTCGCTCAGCGAGTGATGGTGTCGCTGGTCGCCGCCGCCGATGCCCACGAGCCGGAACTCAGGATCCTCCGCGGCGAGCTCCTCCATGAGGATGTCTGCGTCCACGAACCGGTGCGGCGGAATCTCCTCAACCACTACGGACACTGATTCGGCCCGGACCGCCAAATGCTCGGTCAGCGTAGTCAGCAGCTGGGTTCCCGGTTGCACCCGCTGCTGCCCGGACTGCGCAAGCTCCACGAGCCGTGCGAAATTGTCGATGAACTTCCCCAAAATTTCATCCATGCGCTGACCCTACCAGCGCCGCAAATCGGGTGTGGCACTCATGCTCTCCAGCAAGCGTCAGCCGGCGGCTGCGCTGACAGCAAAGGTGCCGCCCTGGGGGTCGCTGATCACGGCGCTGCGAAATCCCGGTGTGTCCATCGGTGCCATCAAGATGCCGCCACCCAGTGTTACGGCATGCCGGGCGACGGCGTCCGCGTCGCGGACAGCAAAATTGACGCTCCAATGCGGCGGAACCGCGGCGCCGTCCGTGGCTGCCACGACCGCCACGACCCGGCCGGAGCGGAGCCACCGCCAGAACGGAGCGTCCGGGACAGATTCGAGTTCCCAGCCGAACATAGCGCCGTAGAACGCCTGGGCCCGTTCGAGATCTGTGGTGTGCAGCGAGCTCATGGCCCAGGAATTCGGCTCGTTCGCCAGTTCGGCGCCGTCGTTCCCGCCTGCCTTACGCAGGCAGAACGGGACACCGGTGGCGTCGGCGAGCACAGCAAGACGGACATCCGCGCCGGCATCAAACGGCGCCAGGCGCTTGCCTCCCGCCCGCTCGGCACGCGCCAGGGCTTCCCCGACGTTCTCGACACGCACATGGGTGATCCACCCCGGCGGCGATTGCGGCGGCGCCTGTCCGATGCCGGCCACCAGCTGACCGCGGAGGCGGGCAACGTAATAGTAGTCGCCGTCGAGACCGGACGGCATCGGAGCCGGGACGTCGAAAGTCCAGCCGAAGAGCGGACCGTAGAAATCTTTGGCGGCCCGGGCATCTGGCTGCCAGGTATCGACCCAGCACGGCACACCGACTGAGGAGGTATCCCGCGCTGTCATTGAAAACCCTTTCACCGGGGACCGTTACGCCGCGAACATTGTTTCCCACGGCCGCGGAGTCGATCAAGACCGAACTGGAGATTCCGCCGAGGCAAACTGCTGAAACTCCATGCCCGAGTGGGAAATCACCGTCGCCCGGGAAACCTGACACCCGTGCGGCAGGCTCGCCAACATATTTCCGGCCAATTGGGGAACCATGAATAAGGGAACGAAAACTGGAATTGCGGCCGTGGCGCTCACTCCACTGCTCGTTCTGGGGTCTGGAACAGCACCCGGTCTTCTGACGAGGACGTACGGAGCATGTTGTCGTTCAGCGGATGGTGAGGGCGGGCACGGGGGAGCTACGGGCTTACCGGCCGGAAAATCCGCCTATTGATTGTTACTCTCTTTTCCTTTTGTGCGGCAAATGCAATTGATATTCTGACTTTGGTCAGGCAGAGGCTGCTCACTTCGTTGCGGGAGTTCCTATCTCATGGCCACCAGAGTCGATGTCGCCGGCAGTGCCGTCGCCCCGTTCACGGCGTTCGTCTTTGGATCGCGCACGACATCCGGCCGGCCCGGTTCTTCGCGCGCCCCCACTGTGGTGTCTGAGCTGACCGGGGCGCGATTACGCCGCCGGCCCGCGGGACCAGAGCTGGAACCCGGCCTTCCCTAGACCAGCGCGGATGCGGCCCTGTGAAAACCAATCGGGGGTGGCCGCATCCGCGCTCACCCGCACCCATTGTGCATTGCCGCTCTTCTGGTGTAGATCCCCGACCCGGGCGGCCGGTGCCGTCAGGTGCGCGCTGCGAGGATCTGCTCGCGCAGGATGTCCGCGTGGCCGCAATGCTGGGCGAGTTCCCTGAGCATGTGCAGATAGACCCACCGCAGCGGCAGCGGGCCGCGCCGGTTGCCCCTGACAAGGTCGTCAAGATCGAGGGAAGCGGCCCGACGGCGTGAGTCCTCGCAGGCCCGGAGGTAGGCGGCCTGGAGGCCGGCGATGGTGTCCTCCTCCGCGAGGATAAACGATTCGTCGGGGGTGGCCGGAATGCCGATCTCCGCCCGGGACCGGCACGTGATGGCCTCATCAAACCAGACCTTCTCCACGAAGGCGGCGTGTTTGACCAGCCCCAGCAGGGTGGTCCGCGACGGCACCAGCGAGGCCCGGGCCTCCTCTTCGGTGAGCCCGTCCAGGCAGGCGTGCAGGTCCGCACGATGCTCATCGAGGAACGCATCGAACTGGGTCCGTAGGTCCGCGGTCAGTACTGCCGGATCCTTGCTGGGGAGAGAGCTCATGGCGTCACATCCTATGGCGGAAAGGCCCGGTCCGGAAGCGGTGGACCGGGCCTTTGCCTGGATGCGGTCAGTGTCCCCGCGCGATCCATTCCTCAAGGTGCGGTGCCTCGGCGCCGATCGTCGTCGGATCCCCGTGGCCGGTCCGGACCGTCGTGCCGGCCGGGAGCGGGAGGAGCCGGGTCCGGATGGACTCGATGATGGTCGGGAAGTCGCTGAAGGAACGGCCCGTCGCCCCGGGGCCGCCCTGGAACAGCGTGTCCCCGCTGAACACCGTTTTTTCGCCAAGCACGGTGCCTTCGCTCTCGAGAAGAAAGCACACCGAACCCGGCGAATGGCCGGGGGTGTGCAGTGCCACGAGCCTTGCCCCTGCGACGTCGATCGTGTCGCCGTCGGCAATGGCGTGGTCCGGCTCGGTGCCGGGGAACACCCGCTCCCACAGCATCCAGTCGTCCCGGTGCAGGTACACGGGCGCGTCCACGAGCGACCGGACCTCGCCCACCGCGCGGATGTGGTCATCGTGGCCGTGCGTGAGCAGGATTGCCGTGACCTTCCTGCCCGAGACGGCGGCGGCCACGGCAGCGGGATCGTGGGCCGGGTCGATGATGACGCATTCGGCGTCATCCCCGAGGATCCAGACGTTATTCTCGACATCCCAGGTCCCGCCATCGAGGGAAAACGTCCCGGAGGTCACCAGCCGGTCGATCCGGATGCTCACAGAGCCGGCGTTCACAGCTCCACCACCGAGCGCAGCACGGCGCCGGCATGCATCTTCGTGAAGGCTTCCTCGATCTGGTCGATCGTGATCCGCTCCGTCACAAAGGCGTCCAGATCCAGCTTGCCCTGCCGGTAGAGGCTGATGAGCGTGGGGAAGTCGCGCGAAGGCAGGCAGTCGCCGTACCAGGAGGACTTCAGCGAGCCGCCGCGGCCGAACACATCCAGCAGCGGCAGTTCAAGTGTCATCTCGGGGCTCGGCACACCCACCAGGACCACCGTGCCGGCGAGGTCCCGGGCGTAGAAGGCCTGCTTGTACGTTTCCGGGCGGCCGACGGCGTCGATCACCACATCGGCGCCGAAACCGCCGGTCAGTTCGCGGATCGCTTCGACAGGGTCGCCGGCGGAGGAGTCCACCGTGTGGGTGGCGCCGAGGTCCTTGGCGCGCTGGAGCTTCTTGGCGTCGATGTCGACGGCAATCACCGTGGTGGCGCCGGCGAGCGCCGCGCCGGCGACGGCCGCCACACCGACTCCGCCGCAGCCGATCACGGCGACCGAATCGCCGCGCTGGACGTTTCCGGTGTTGATCGCCGCGCCGATGCCGGCCATGACCCCGCAGCCGAGCAGGCCGACGGCGGCGGGATCGGCATCGGGGTCCACCTTGGTGCACTGGCCGGCCGCCACAAGGGTCTTCTCGGCGAAGGCACCGATCCCCAGCGCGGCCGTCAGCTCCGTGCCGTCCTCCAGCGTCATCTTCTGGGTGGCGTTGTGGGTGTTGAAGCAGTACTGCGGCTGGCCCCGGCGGCAGGCGCGGCACTCGCCGCAGACGGCCCGCCAGTTCAGCACCACACGATCCCCGGGGGCAACCTCGGTGACATCCGGTCCCACGGCACTGACAACGCCGGTGGCCTCGTGGCCGAGCAGGAAGGGGAAGTCATCGTTGATGGCACCCTGCTTATAGTGCAGATCGGTGTGGCAGACACCGCAGGTCAGGATGTCCACGAGGGCCTCGCCGGGGCCGGGGTCCGGCACCAGGATCGTCTCCAGGGTGACGTCGGCATTCTTGGAACGGACTACTGCGGCCTTGACTTTATGGACCATGAAACAAGCTCCTCTGCTCTGGAACGCGGATTACTGGCACAACTTACTGGGTACTGGCGCAACTTACTGGCGCAACGGGCGACGGCGCGGCCCTTGGGAGGCCGCGCCGTCGTGGTTTGGTGGTGTCCTTGGATGCAGGAAGGGCCTAGGCGGCGAGCCGGCTCTTGACCTCTGCTGCGGAGGGGTTGGTGGCGGCGGTGCCGTCCGGGAACAGCACGGTGGGAACCGTGCGGTTGCCTCCGTTGAGCTGCTCGACGAGATCGGCGGTGCCTTCGACTTCCTCGATGTTGATCTCGGTGTACCCGATGCCCTGCGCGTCCAGCTGCTTCTTCAACCGGTTGCAGTAGCCGCACCACGTGGTCGAAAACATGGTGATGGTGCCGGATTCGGGGGTGAAGTCCACGAAGTTCTCCTCAAGTAAGTGGGTGGGGCCGGCGCAAAGGGCCGGCCCCACTGAAGTCGTACGTCACTTCCAACAACCGTACCCCGCAGCCCGCTATTCCCGCAGGCGCGTGACGGAGACGGGGCGGATGACATGGGATGCGTGCGGTGGCATGCTGGTGCCATGTGTGGACGCTACGTGATGGCCCGGGCCGTCGGAGACCTGCTGGCCGAATTCGATGCCGGGCTGGAGGATGAGATCGCGATTCCACCGTCGTGGAACGTGGCCCCGACGGCGGATGTGCCGATCCTGCTCGAACGGCTGGTGGAGGGGGAGCCGGTCCGTCAACTGCACATTGCGCGCTGGGGCCTGGTGCCGTCCTGGGCCAAGGACCCGGGCATCGGGTCCAAGATGATCAATGCCCGCAGCGAGACCGTGCTGGAGAAGCCGGCCTTCCGGAAAGCGACCCGCGCACGTCGCTGCGCCGTCCCGGCGGACGGCTACTACGAGTGGAAGGGTGAGGGCCGCACTAAGCAGCCCTACTACGTCCATCCCAAGGACGGACGCCCCATTGTTTTCGCGGGGCTTTATGAATGGTGGCGGGACCCGTCCAAGGCGGAGGGCGACCCGGAGCGCTGGATGCTCTCGACCTCGATCATGACCACCGACTCGCCGCCGGAGGGCTACGCCGGGGGGATGCTGGCCGAGCTGACCGCGCTGCATGACAGGGTTCCGCTGCCCATGAACCGCGAGACCATGCAGACCTGGCTGGACCCGCAGGCCGATGACGCGGCCGGGCTCGTGGACCTGGTCCGGGCCGGGGCGCATGACGTGGCGGAAGGCTGGACGATCGACGCCGTCGGCACCGCCGTCGGGAACGTCAAGAATGACTCACCGGAACTCATCCAGCCGGTCGGGAACCTGTTCTAGCGGGTGCCCCGGCACATCCAGCGACTGCCCCCGCGTGGGGGCGTTGGGCACCTGAGGTCAGATCGTCACTTTGCCGCCGCCGTCGACCGACCAGCCGGGGTTGAAGGCGACTTCCCAACGGTAGCCGTCGGGATCGGCGAAGTAGCCGGTGTAGCCGCCCCAGGGCTGGGTCTTCGGTGCCGCAACGATGCGGGCTCCCGCGGTCTCGGCTTCGGCCATCACCCGGTCGACTTCCGCTGTGCTGGCCAGGTTGTGGCTGAGCGTAATGCTCGCAATGCCGGCAGGGGGATCGGTGGCCGCTTCGGACTGCATCTGGCCCGCGTCCCAGAGCGAGAGGATGAGCCCGTGGTTGACCTGGATGAAGAGCACCTCCGCGGGGACTTCCCGGTGGGCCGGCCAGCCGAGGCCCTCGACGTAGAAGCGGCGTGAGGCGTCAACACTGCGGACACCTAGCGATATGAAGTCGACTCGTGGCTGCATCTTTCGATACTGTCATGCACATGCCCACAAATCACGCAGACGACAAGGCCGCCCAGGCCGACCGCGAACAGCTCGCCGCCGTGCGGGTGGCTGTTGACGAGGTGGACGAGCAGATTGTGTCCTTGATCGGGCGCCGCGAACGGCTGATCCGGATCGCGGGGACCCTCAAGGCGGACAGCGCCGAGGTCCGTGCGCCCGGCCGTGTGGAGCGGGTCATCGAGCATGTCCGCGCCACGGCGGAAAAGAAGGACATCGACGTCGAACTTGTCGAGAAGACTTACCGGGCGATGATCGATGCCTTCATCACGCTCGAGCTGGAAGTGTACAAGTCCACTTCCTAGCGGGAGCCTGTAAGAAGTTGCCTAGAGGGCCTCTTCGACAGGCACGTTGGCCTGGTAGTCCCGGCCGTCACAATCGCTGAAGGCCGTCATGAGATGGCCCTTCGGCAGGCCAAGCACAGTCGCAATGGGAAAGTTCCCGGTGATGGTGTTTCCCGAGTGTTCCACGCCTTTGAGGTCGAAATTTTCTTCGGTGCCGTCATGGCTGAAGCAGTAGAAGGACACAGCCTCGCCGTTCATGAACTCGATTCCCATTCTTCGCTGATGGGAATAGTCCGGGGTTGCAGCCAAGAGGCCCACCACGTAGGCGCCCTGGCCGGGAATGTTTCCGTCTATATCAAAAGTCGCCACCAAGATTGAATCCTTGGCAGCGATGCTTACGTGCTTCAGTAGTGCGTTATGGGAGCTCATGGCTCAATCCTGCTACCTGCATCTGCGTCCGTCCACCCCCGATCTGGGTTTTGTCGCCACTCCGACGTAGACTGTTTTTATTCGAATATATGTTCGAATATAAGTGACGGCGCTGGCAGAAGCGCTGGCAGAAGCGGGGACTGGGCCGGCTCCAGCCCGGACTGGGTCGGGAGGCAACGTGGGCATTTTCAGCGAGTCCGTGGATGTCGTCTGCACGCCCTCCGGCCAGCCCCTGCGCCTGGACTGGGCCGGCCGGCGCTATACGGTCTGCGCTGACCCCGTCCGCTGGTATGAACGCCGACAGTGGTGGGCGGAGGAACGCCGGGCGCCGCTCGGGAGCGGTCCTGGCCTGGTGGATCACGAGATCTGGCGGGTCCAGGTGCGTGCGGCCGGGGATCACGCCCCGGATTCGACCCTTACCCTTGACCTGACCCGGCACGTAGGCAGTGGCCGGTGGCGGCTCCTGAAGATCCACGACGCCCTGCAGCCCCTCCGGAAGCCCGAATCAGCATGACATTCACCCATCTGCACGTCTCCACCGCCTTCAGCGCCCACTATGGCGTCTCCTGGCCGGATGAACTGGCCGCCGCGGCCGCCGCAGACGGCGCCACCGCGCTGGCCTGCACGGACCGTGACGGGCTGTACGGGACCGTCAAGCACCTGAAGGCGTGCATGGCCGCCGGGCTGGATGCGGTCGTCGGGGTGGACCTTGCGGTCTTTGACGACGACGGCGACCACCGCACCCAGCTCGGGGGACGCGTCGTCGTGCTGGCGCATGGACACAACAACGGCGCCGGCTACCGGGCGCTGTGCCGGCTGATCTCCGACGCCCATGCCCGCACCACGGGCAAGGCCGGGGGAATAGTGCCGGTGGCCGTCACCCGGGCGGAACTGGCCTCCCGCACCCTGCACCCGGAAACCCTGCAGCCGGTCCTGACAGTGCTGATCGGACCGGACTCCGATGTCGGCCGGGCCATGGGCGGCCGGCGCTACCTGCGGCCCCGCACCCTGTTCAAACGCTGGCTGGACGCCATGCCCCCCGGAACCCTCGCGGCGGAGGTTGTGTCCCAGCTCAGCCCGCCCGGGGAACCGCTGAGCACCGCCCATGCGGTGCGCATGCTCAAACTCGCCGCTGAACACGGGGTGCCCGCCGTGCTGAGCAACGCCGTGCGGTATGTGGCTGAGGACGGTGCGGCCACCGCCGATGTGCTGGACTCGGCCCGGACGCTGAAATCCCTCCCCGAGCTCTCCGCCGCCCCGCTGCTGCAGCCCAACGGGCAGGGCTGGCTGAAATCGGCGGCCCAGATGCTGCAGCTGGGCAAGGAGATCATCCACGCCGCCGGCTACGGCACGGCGGACCTCAAGCGGCTCCTGGCCCAGACCGAGGCGCTCGCGGACCGCTGCCGCATGGATCCAGAAGCCGACATGGGCTGGAAACAGCCCGTGGTCCCGGAGGCCTCCGTGATCGGGATCGACGGCGACGCGCTCGCCGAACTGACCCTGCGTTGTGAGGCCGGCATCGGCCGCCGCTTCCCGGGAATTTCGGGGCAGCGGGAACAGCAGCTGCGGGCCCGGCTGGAGCACGAGCTCCGGATCATCGACTCACTCGGCTTCGCCTCCTACTTCCTGACCGTCGCAGAGGTCTCCCGGATGATCCTGGACCTGGGCGTCCGGGCGGCCGCGCGCGGTTCGGGCGCCTCCAGCCTGGTCAACTACCTGATCGACATCAGCCAAGTGAACCCGCTCCAGCACGACCTCATCTTTGAACGCTTCCTCTCCCGGGACCGAGCCACGCTGCCGGACATTGACATCGACGTCGAAAGCGCTGAACGGCACAACGTCTACCGGAAGATCTTTGAGCGCTTCGGAGCCGAACGCGTCACGCTGATGAGCATGCAGAACGGTTACCGCGCTCGCGGTGCCGTGCGCGACGCCGGCCTGGCCCTGGGCATGGACGACGGCGAGGTCGGGGAAATCGCCAAGCAGCTGTGGCGGTTCTCGGCCCGGCATTTCCGCGAAGCCCTCGTGGAGAAACCCGAGCTGAAGGAATTCGCGGACCGGGTGGAGCAGCGCGGCTTCACCGAAAACCAGCAGCTGGACCTGCTGGTGGACCTCACGGAGCGGCTGGACCGGCTGCCCCGCCACATTTCCATGCACCCGTGCGGGGTCATCCTCGGCGATGCCACCCTGCTGGACCGCACCCCCGTGCAGCCCAGCGGCCTGGGCCTGCCCATGAGCCAGTTCGACAAGCACGACATGGACCCCATGGGCATGCTCAAACTCGATGTCCTGGGCGTCCGGATGCAAAGCGCCATGGCCTTCGCCGTCCGGGAAGTCATCCGGCTCCACCCGTCCAAAGCCGAGGTGGTGGCCGCCGGAGCGCATCCGGCCGGCCCTGACGGGACCGGGCCGGATTACATCTCAGGGGACGGGCACATCGACCTCAACGCGGTCCCGCTCGATGATGAGCCAACCTTTGAACTGATCCGCAGCACCCACACCCTGGGCTGCTTCCAGATCGAGTCCCCTGGCCAGCGCGAACTGATCGGCAAGTTGGCCCCCCGGGAATTCAACGACCTCATCATTGACATCTCACTGTTCCGCCCGGGTCCGATGAAATCCGACATGGTCCGGCCCTTCCTGGAGCACCGGCACGGATTCGCCCCCGAGGTCTACCCGCATCCCGACCTCAAGCCGGTCCTGAAGGAGACCCACGGGGTCACGGTCTTCCACGAACAAATCCTCAAGACCTTCGACGTCATGACCGGGTGCGGGCTGGCGCGCGCCGACGAGTTCCGCCGTGCGCTGGGCAATGAGGTGCTTGAAGCCAGGGTGGAGGAGTTCTTCCGGAACGAGGCGCGGGCCCGGAACTACAGTCCCGAGGTGGTGGACAAGGTCTGGGGCACGCTGAAGGCCTTTGGCAGTTTCGGGTTCTGCAAGGCCCACGGGGCCGCCTTCGCCGTGCCCACCTACCAGTCCGCCTGGCTCAAGGCACACCACCCGGAGGCCTTCCTCGCCGGGCTCTGGGAACACGACCCCGGCATGTACCCCAAACGCCTGCTCGTGGCCGAGGCCCGCCGGCTGGGGATCCCCATCCTTCCCCTCGACATCAACCGGAGCCAGGCCGAGTACCGGGTGGAGCGGGTGGAATCCGGACCGGACCGGGGCAGGCTGGGCATCCGCCTGAGCCTGAACGGCATCTTCGGACTCTCCGGCGCCGAGCTGAAACGGATTGTGGCCGGCCAGCCCTACGACTCCCTGGCGGACCTGCGGGCCAGGTCGCGCCTCAGCCGGCCCAGCATCCAGCGACTGGCCCAGCTGGGGGCCTTCGATTCGCTGCACCGGGCGTCCGGGGGAGACGCCAACCGGGCGGATCTGGTCCAGCACCTGCAGAAACTCCAGGCCCGCCCCCTGCGGAAGGGCGTGGAGGTCATTGAGGGCCAGCTGGCGTTGCCGCTGGGGGACGTGGAGCTGACGAACCTGTTGCCGGCGCTGCCCGCACCCAGCATGGTGGACAACGTCCGCGCGGAGCTGGACCTCATGGCCGTGGACGTCAGCGAGCACCTCATGACCAGCCACCGCCCGCTGCTGGACCGGCTCGGCGTCACCACCGCGGACAAGCTGCTGGGCCTGCGCAACGGCACGGAGGTGCTGGTTGCCGGTGTCCGGGTGGCCACCCAGACCCCGCCCATGCGCGGCGGCCGGCGGGTGGTGTTCATCAGCGTCGACGACGGCACGGGCTGCGTGGATTCGGTCTTCTTCCACGAAGCACAGGAGCAGTCCGGATCCTTGCTGTTCGGCACCCGCCTGTTGCTGATCCGCGGCACCACCCGCCGGACCGGGCCGCGGGGGATCAGTATCAGCGCCTCCATGGCCTGGGACCTCAGCCGCCCGGAGACCCTGCCGTTCCCGGAGCCGGAATCCGGCGTCGCCGGCCAGCAGGAGCCTTATCTGTCCAGCCCCTTGTCCAGCCCCCTGGACGGTATCAGCAGGAACCTCGCCATCACCGGGCTGGGCGGCTGACCGGCCCGCGGCGGGGCCGCAATAGCGTTGCGCCTGCGGCGCCGCTGCGCCCGTGGCGCGTTGGTTGGCCTCTGGAGAAACCGATAGCATGGACGAGGCTGGCTGTGGTCCCCGTACGCCACAAGCTACGAAGCCTTAACTTTGAATAGGAGACACCCGTGTCAGATGCCCAGCAGATCACCCTTCTCGTCGACGGCGAAGAGACCAAGGTGACTACCGGGACCACCGGCGCGGAACTCTTCTTTGAGCGCCGCGACGTCGTTGTGGCCCGCGTTAACGGCGAGTTGAAGGACCTGGACCAGCCCCTTCCGGAGGACGCCAATGTTGAGGCCGTCACCATTGATTCCCCGGACGGGCTCAACGTCCTGCGCCACTCCACGGCCCACGTCATGGCCCAGGCCGTGCAGCAGCTGCGCCCCGACGCGAAGCTCGGCATCGGCCCCTACATCACGGACGGCTTCTACTTCGACTTCGACGTCGCTGAACCCTTCACCCCGGAAGACCTCCGCCAGCTCGAAAAGATGATGCAGAAGATCATCAACCAGAACCAGAAGTTCGTGCGCCGCGTCGTGTCCGAGGACGAGGCCCGCGAGGCGATGAAGGACGAGCCCTACAAGCTCGAACTGCTGGGCAAGAAGAATGACGCCGCCGGGGCCGGCGAGGGCGTCAGCGTCGAGGTCGGCGCCGGCGACATCACGATCTACGACAACGTGGACCGCAAGAGCGGGGACAGCGTCTGGTGCGATCTGTGCCGCGGCCCGCACCTGCCGAACACCAAGCTGATCTCCAACGCCTTCGCGCTGACCCGGTCCTCGGCGGCCTACTGGCTGGGCAACCAGAACAACCAGCAGCTGCAGCGCATCTACGGCACCGCCTGGCCCACCAAAGACGCGCTCAAGGCCTACCAGGAGCGCATTGCCGAAGCCGAGCGCCGTGACCACCGCAAGCTTGGCGCGGAGCTGGACCTGTTCTCCTTCCCGGACGAGCTCGGCTCGGGCCTGCCGGTCTTCCACCCCAAGGGTGGCATCATCCGCAAGGCCATGGAGGACTACTCCCGCCAGCGCCACGTCGATGCCGGCTACGATTTCGTCTACACACCGCACATCACCAAGGGCCACTTGTACGAGGTCTCCGGCCACCTGGACTGGTACAAGGAGGGCATGTTCCCGGCGATGCACATCGACGCGGAGCTGAACGAGGACGGCACGGTCCGCAAGCCCGGCCAGGACTACTACCTCAAGCCGATGAACTGCCCCATGCACAACCTGATCTTCCGCTCCCGCGGCCGGTCCTACCGCGAACTGCCCCTGCGGCTCTTCGAATTCGGCTCGGTCTACCGCTACGAGAAGTCCGGCGTGGTGCACGGCCTGACCCGCGTCCGGGGCATGACCCAGGACGACGCCCACATCTACTGCACCCGCGAGCAGATGAAGGACGAGCTCACCAGCACGCTGAACTTCGTCCTGGGCCTGCTCAAGGACTACGGCCTGGACGACTTCTACCTCGAGCTCTCCACCAAGAACGAAGACAAGTTCGTGGGCGACGACACCGCGTGGGACGAAGCCACCCGCACCCTTGCCGAGGTGGCCGAAGCCTCCGGGCTCGAGCTCATCCCGGATCCGGGCGGAGCCGCGTTCTACGGCCCCAAGATTTCGGTCCAGGCCAAGGACGCGCTCGGCCGCACCTGGCAGATGTCCACCATCCAGCTGGACTTCAACCTGCCCGAACGCTTCGAACTCGAGTTCCAGGCCGCCGACGGCACCCGGCAACGGCCCGTGATGATCCACCGCGCCCTGTTCGGCTCGGTGGAACGCTTCATGGGCGTGCTCACCGAACACTACGCCGGCGCCTTCCCTGCCTGGCTGGCACCCGTCCAGGTGGTGGGGATCCCGGTGGCGGAGGCCTTCAACGACTACATGTTCGACGTCGTGGACCAGCTCAAGGCGGCCGGCATCCGCGCCGAGGTGGACATCTCCTCGGACCGTTTCCCGAAGAAGATCCGCACGGCCAGCAAGGACAAGATCCCGTTCGTGCTGATCGCCGGCGGGGACGATGCCGAGGCGGGAGCGGTGTCCTTCCGCTTCCGCGACGGCAGCCAGGACAACGGTGTGCCCGTCGCCGAGGCCGTCCAGCGGATCGTCGACGCCGTCCGCAACCGGACCAGCTAGGCAGACGGAAGGGCAGCGCGTGCAGGAATCGACAGGGGCCGGGCCGGAGTATCCGGGCGACCACGCCGTGACGGACGACTTCGGCCTGGCCGGGGTCCCGGACGCTTTCCAGCGCCTGTGGACCCCGCACCGGATGGCGTACATCAAGGGTGGCCAGCACCAGTTCAAGGACCCCAACGACTGCCCGTTCTGCGCCGCACCCGAGCGGGGGGACGAGGACTCCCTGATCGTGTACCGGGGCCGCACCAGCTACGTGGTGCTGAACCTCTTCCCGTACAACCCCGGCCACCTGCTGGTTTGCCCCTACCGGCACATCCCCGACTACACGGATCTCACGGTCGAGGAAACGGCGGAATTCGCCGAACTGGCGCAGACGGCCATGCGGGTGCTGCGCAAAGTCGCCAACCCCTCCGGTTTCAACCTGGGCATGAACCAGGGAGTCACCGGCGGGGCGGGCATCGCCGGCCACCTGCACCAGCACGTGGTGCCGCGCTGGGGCGGGGACGGAAATTTCTTCCCCATCATTGCCCAGACCAAGGCTGTCACGCAGACCCTCGGCGAGGTCCGCCAACAGGTCGCCGACGCATGGCCGCAGGAAACGCCCGCGCCGCAGGAAACACCAAAGCAGCAAATACCAGCGCACCAGGAAACAGCCGGGGAGAAGGATGCTTAACAGGCACGCCCGGGGTTTCTTCACCGCCCTGTTTTCCCCGGTTGCCCGCTGGCTGCTGAGGATCGGGGTCTCTCCCGACGCCGTGACGGTGGTCGGCACGCTCGGCGTCGTGGTCGGCGCCCTCGTGTTCTACCCGCTCGGGCAGCTCTTTTGGGGGACCGTGTTCATCACGGCGTTCATTTTCTCCGACGTCATCGACGGCATCATGGCCCGGATGCAGCAGCGCGGCGGCCGGTGGGGCAACTTCCTGGACTCCACCCTTGACCGCGTGGCTGACGGCGCCCTGTTCGCCGGCGTCGCTGTCTGGTTCTTCACCGGCGGCGCCAACCCGGCGATCGCCGTCGCCGCCATTCTCTGCCTGGTGCTCGGCATGGTGGTCTCCTATGCGCGGGCCAAGGCCGAAGCCCTGGGTTTTCACGCCAACGTCGGCATCGCCGAGCGCGCCGAGCGCCTCGTGTCCGTGCTGGTGGTCACGGGACTCACCGGCCTGGGCCTGCCCTCCGTGGTGTTGCTGGTCACGCTGTGCCTGCTCGCGACGGCGAGCCTGGTGACCGTGATCCAGCGCATCGTGACAGTGCACCGCCAGTCGCTTGGGGAACCCGAAGGTACCGCCACGGAACGTCCCGCCTGACGGCGCCACGCGGTGCCCCGGCGGCCGCGCCGAATCCCTGTCCCCGCGCGAGATTCGACTGCTGTAACCCGAATTCTGCCGTGCCCCGGCCGGGGGATAGTATTAGCCTTACCGGCCAATGGATCCGGTAATCCGGTGTGTGCGAGACACGGCATGAACGTGCCGTCCGCGCCCCCGGCGAGGTCATCTATCTACCCATAGGGGTTTTTGTGTCTACACCTGATGTAAGCAGCGAAGCCGGCGCGTCCGCGAAGAACGTCACGGGCAGCAGCCGCGTCAAGCGCGGCATGGCTGAGATGCTCAAGGGCGGCGTCATCATGGACGTCGTCAACGCCGAGCAGGCCCGCATCGCCGAAGACGCCGGTGCCGTGGCCGTGATGGCGCTGGAACGCGTTCCGGCCGATATCCGCGCCCAGGGCGGCGTGTCCCGCATGTCCGATCCCGACATGATCGACAAGATCATCGCGGCCGTGTCCGTGCCGGTCATGGCCAAGGCCCGGATCGGTCACTTCGTCGAGGCGCAGGTTCTGCAGTCCCTCGGCGTGGACTACATCGACGAGTCCGAGGTCCTGACCCCGGCCGACTACACCAACCACATCGACAAGTGGAACTTCACCGTTCCGTTCGTCTGCGGTGCGACCAACCTGGGCGAGGCCCTGCGCCGCATCAACGAGGGCGCGGCGATGATCCGGTCCAAGGGTGAGGCCGGCACCGGGGATGTCTCCAACGCCACCACGCACATGCGCCAGATCCGCGCCGAGATCAAGAAGCTCGCCGGCATGGCCGAGGACGAGCTCTACGTCGCGGCCAAGGAACTGCAGGCCCCGTACGAACTGGTCAAGGAAGTAGCCGCGACCGGCAAGCTCCCGGTGGTGCTGTTCACCGCCGGCGGCATCGCCACCCCGGCCGACGCCGCGATGATGATGCAGCTCGGCGCCGACGGCGTGTTCGTCGGCTCCGGCATCTTCAAGTCCGGCAACCCGGCCCAGCGTGCCGCCGCCGTCGTGAAGGCCACTACTTTCTACGACGACCCGGACGAGATCGCCAAGGCCTCCCGCGGCCTGGGCGAGGCCATGGTCGGCATCAACGTCGACGAGATCCCGCAGCCGCACCGCCTCGCCGAGCGCGGCTGGTAACGTTCGGGCGCTTCTCAACGTTCGTGGCGCTGGGCGCCCCGAACGTTGAGCCTCTGCGCCCTCTCTTATTAAGCCAAGAGAGTTGGGCGCGATTCTCGCCAGAGCAATAACCACGACGCCGGGCGGTCACCTTCTTGGGTGGCCGCCCGGCGTCGTACGTTTTCCCCGTCGGTTGCTCCGTAACCGACGTTTTGAGCGTTCAAAAGGGCATCCACGGAGCAATCGATGCGGGGTCAGTCGATGCCGCGGCGCTTCAGCAGCGGCCCGAGATCCGAGTCCCGGCCGCGGAAGGCGCGGAAGGACTCCAGCGGGTCCCGGCTGTTGCCGCGGGAAAGCAGTTCGGCGCGGAAGTAGTCGCCGTTGGCGCGGCTGAGGCCCCCGTTTTCCTTGAACCATTCCACGGTGTCGGCGTCCAGGACCTCGCTCCAGATGTAGGAATAGTAGCCCGCGGCGTACCAGCCTCCCGCGAAGATGTGCTGGAAATAGCCGGTCCGGTAGCGCGGCGGGATCAGGCTATGCGCCACGCCGGCCGCAGCCAGGGCCTTGTCTTCAAACTCGACGGCGTCGTCCGGGATGTCGGAGCCGTCCAGGACATGCCACGCAAGGTCCAGCAGCGCAGCGCCGAGGTATTCGGTGGTGCCAAAGCCTTCGCCCCACAGCTGCGCGGCGTTGAGTTTGTCCACGGTCTCCTGCGGCAGTGGCTCGCCGGTGGCGTGGTGCCGGGCATAGTTGGCCAGGACCTCGGGCCACATGATCCACATTTCGTTGACCTGCGAAGGGTATTCAACAAAGTCCCGCGGCACGTTCGTACCGGAGAACCGCGGATACGTGACTGCGGAAAACAAGCCGTGCAGGGCATGGCCGAACTCGTGGAAGGTGGTGCGCAGCTCGTCCAGCGTCAACAGGGTGGGTTCGCCGGCCGGCGGCTTGGAGATGTTGAGGTTGTTGATCACCACAGGACGGGTGTTCAGCAGCCCGGACTGCTCCACGAGGGAATTCATCCACGCGCCGCCGCGCTTCGTCTCCCGCGTGTAGTAGTCGCCCAGGAACAGGCCCAGGTCCGTTCCGTCGGAATTCTTCACCTCCCAGACGCGCACGTCCGGGTGGTAGCCGGCGAGGTCGGCGCGTTCGTGGAAGGTGACGCCGTACAGGGCGTTCGCCGCGAAGAACACGCCATCATTCAGAACCCGGTCAAGCTCGAAGTAGGGGCGCAGGGCCTGCTCGTCCACGGCATACCGCTCCCGTTTGACCTTGGCCGAGTAGTACGCCCAGTCCCAGGCCTCGAGCGGGTGGCCGGCGGCCTCGGCCAGCGCCTCGGCCTCCGCGTCGGCATTGCGGACGGCGGCCGGGGCCAGCCGGCTCATCATCGCCTGAACGGCCTGGAAGTCCGGTGCCGTCTGCCGGTCCACGCTGAGTTCGGCGAAGTTCGCGAACCCCAGAAGGCTGGCCTTCTCGGCGCGGAGCCGGACCATGTCCTTGACCAGATCGAGCACATCGAAGCTGCCGCCGTCGCTGCCGCGGCCGATGGAGGCCTCATAGAGGCGACGGCGGATTTCCCGGTTCGCCAGCGCGGCCATGGCGGGCTGGTTGCTCGGCTGGATCAGGGTCAGCAGGAACTTACCCTCGTGCCCGGCGGTCCGGGCAGCCTCGGCGGCGCTGGCGACGTCGTCGGCGGGCAGGCCGGCGAGGTCGGCGGCGTCATCCAGCAGCAGGGCAGCGGACTTCATGCCCTCCTTGACGCGCTGGCCGAACTCGGTGCCAAGCCGGGAAAGCTCGGCGTTGACGTCCCTGAGGCGCTCTTGGCCGGCGCCGTCAAGCTGGATGCCGGAGGCCCGGAACTCCTTGAGGTATTCCTCCACGAGCCGGGCGGACTCCGCGTCCAGGACCGTTGCGTCCAGCGCCGCGAAGCGCTCGTAGAGCCCGCGGTCGAGGTAGACCGCGTCCTGGTGGGCGGCAAAGAGCGGGGACAGGCGGGTCTCGAGGTCCCGGATGGTGTCCGAGGCGTCTGCGGAAACCAGGGTGAAAAAGGAGGCGGCGGCCCGGTCCAGGAGCCGGCCGGAGCGCTCCATGGCGAGAGCCGTGTTTTCGAAGGTCGGGGCCGCCGGGGTGTCCACGATGGCCTGGATTTCGGCAAGGTGCTCGGCCAGGCCGGCCTCCACGGCCTCGGCGTAGTGCGCGTCTTCGATATCCGCAAATGGCGGCAGTCCATAGGGCAGGGTGCTGGGGCTCAGGAGGGGATTGGTCATGAAATGACTCTTTCATGCAGGCGGCCGCTTCTCAACGATCGCCTCCGTGTGTTGTGATGCCGCCCACCATAGGATGAGCGGCATGGGGAACACGACCGCAAGGCAGCGGGGCCGGATGTTGGCTGTCGCCACGGCCGTTGTTCTCGCGTCTCTGCTGGCATCCTGCGGACTCTTTGCCGGGCCGGATAACCCCCCGGGTCCCACGGCGGGAGCCGGCGGTACCGGGGGAGCGGCTGACGTTGCCCAGCCGCCGTCGGGCACACCGACGCCCACGCCGACGCAGCCGCCGTCGGGCACACCGACGCCCACGCCGACGCGCACCCCGACGCCCGGGAAGGGGCCAGGCTGTGCGGCCGCCCGGTGCACCTCCGTCCTCGTCAGCGGGGACATGCTGGTCCACCCCCAGCTCTGGCGGCAGGCCAGCGAGGACGCCCGCGCTGCCGGCGCGGCGGGGCTGGACTTCGGGCCGTTGCTGGCGGGCCAGCGGCGCTACATCGAGCAGAGCGACGTGGCGATCTGCCATCTGGAGACACCGGTGGCCGGTCCGGACGGTCCATTCTCCGGATATCCCTCCTTCAACGTTCCGCCGCAGATCATCACCGCCGTGCGGGGCGTGGGCTATCGGGCCTGCACGACGGCCAGCAATCACACCGTTGACCGCGGCACCGCGGGACTTATCCGCACCCTGGACGCGCTCGACGCCGCCGGACTCCGGCACACGGGCTCGTACCGGACCGAGGCGGAGTCGCAGGGCATCCTGGTCCTGCAGACTGCCGCGGCCAAAATCGCCGTCGTTGATGCCACATACGGCCTCAACGGGCTGCGCGCCGAGCAGCCCTGGCAGGTTGACCTGCTCGATCCCGTTGCCATGATTTCCAAGGCACGCAAGGCCAGGGCTTTGGGCGCGGACATCGTGCTGGGGGTCATGCACGCCGGCCAGGAGTACTCAAACGGGCCCAACGCCCAGCAGCGCGACGTCGCCCATACGCTCGTGGACAGCGGCCTGTTCAGCCTGGTCTACGGCCACCACAGCCACTCGGTGCTGCCGATCGAGAAGTACAAGGGAACCTGGATTGTGTACGGGCTCGGGAACGGCATCACCGAGCTCTCGCCGTCGTTCGTCGTCAACAACGAGGGACTGTTGGTCCGGGTGCAGTTCAGCCAGGACGCGGCCGGGTCCTGGGCCGCCTCAGACCTGGCTTGGGCGCCGTCGGTGATGGTCCGCGGACCCTACCGCTGGTGTTCGGTGGCGGCCGACGCGCCGCAGGGCCGTTGTGCCGGAACGGCGGCGGACGCGGCCACGCGCCGGCGCACCACGGCCGTGCTGGAGTCGATGGGCGCCGCGGCGGCGGGCGCCCATGAGCTTATTCTCACCCCGGGGCCCTAAGCTTGGGCGGCATGGAGATGATCAACGAACGGCGGCGCACCGTCGCGTCCAACGGGGCCGAGCTTGCCGTGTTTGAGTATGGCAGGGAGCCGGGACCGGACGTGCCGACGCTGCTGCTGGTACACGGCTATCCGGATGACCATCAGGTCTACCTGCCGGCCATCCGTGATCTGGCCCGAAGCCACCACGTGGTCGCCTACGACACCCGGAACGCGGGCGCGTCCGTCACCGGCCTCCCCGGGGACTTCACCCTGAAGACGCTCGTGGATGACATGTTCGCCGTGCTGGCCGCCGTCGGGACCAGGGACGTCCATCTTGTGGGCCATGACTGGGGATCGATCCAGGGCTGGGCCGCAGTCCAGGACCCCAGGGCCGCGGGCCTGATCGGCCGGTACACGTCCATCTCCGGCCCGGACCTGCGGCACTTCGCCCGCTGGGTGCGAAGCCGGTATGCACGTCCACGGGCGTGGCCCCAGCTGGCCGGGCAATTGGCCCGCAGCTGGTACATCGCTGCGTTCCTTGTGCCGACGCTGCCGGAGGCCGCCTGGCGCCTGTTCCTCACCAAACGCTACGCGCAGACGGCGAAGCGCGACGTCGGCGATGATCCCATCCGCGGCCTGGCCCTCTACCGCGCCAATTTTTTCTCGGCCGTGAACTGGCCGCCAGGCGGCCGCGTGACGCTGCCTGTCCAGGTGGTGGTGCCGTTGAAGGATTCCTTCCTGTCGCCGGACCTCGTGGAAGGATTGGAATCCTGGGTGGATGACCTCACGGTGATCCGGGTGGACAGCGGCCACTGGTGGCCGGCATCCCGGCCGGCGGAGTTCGCGGAGCTGCTGCGGCAGCCGCAGCCCACGACGACGCCGTAGACAGGCCTCGTCATGGCGCGGGCAGGCCGGCGGGATCGGGAATCCCGGAGCGGGACGTTCCCCAACGGGATGGACTACCTGACGTGGGGCCCGGGCCCGAAGACGCTCTTGTTCGTCCAGGGCGGACCGGGGAGCTTTGTGCCCCAGGGGGTGCTGCGCGGGGTGTTCCGTCGGGAGTTCGCCGCCTATCAGGAGGCCGGGTACGCCATCTGGATTGTCACCCGCCGGCGGAACATGCCGGAGTCGCACACCAGCGCCGACATGGCGGCTGACTATGCCCGGCTGATCGCCGAGGAGTTCGGCGGCCGGGTTGACCTGGTGGTGGCCGAGTCATTCGGCGGGATGATCGGGCAGTACCTGGCCGCCCGCCATCCGCGGTCCTTCGGGCACATCGCGATGGTGGTCACGGCGGCCGAACTGAGCGCGTGGGGCAAGGACGTGGACGAGCGGATGGCCGCCGCCGTCGCGGCCCGCGGGCCGAGCTGGCGTTCGATGCGCGGGCGGTGCTGCCGCTCATTCGCCCGCCCGTCCTGCTGCTCTGCGGCGGGCGGGACGCGTTCTTCCCGAAGACGGTTGCGGAGGAGACCGCGCGATTGATTCCAGACTGCACCCTGATCGTCTACGAGCGGTGGGGCCATCTCCGGGCGGGATCGAGCAGGCGGGTGCCGCGCGACGTCCTGGCCTTCGTCCGGAGCCGGTAATGGGGGCCGGTACCGGCAGACTGGGCCTGTGGAAAGCGGCCGGGCTGTTACCCGGCGTCGAGGTGCAGGCTCATGAAGACGCTGTTGGGGTCGGGTTCGTAGCCGGTGAAAGGCGGGCAGCCCACGAAGCCGTGCCGTTCGTACAGCCGCCGCGCGGGAGCGAAAAACTCCTGGCTGCCCGTCTCCAGGAACAAGCGTTCGTAGCCGCTGTCCCGGGCCTCCGCCAGAAGGTGGCGGAGCAGTGCCGAGGCCACACCGCGCCCGCGGGCTGCATTCGCGGTGCGCATCGACTTGATCTCGGCGTCGCCGGGAGCCAGGTGCTTCAGCGCCGCGCAGCCCAACAGCCGTGAGTCCGCCCGGGCGGTCCAGAAGCTGATGTCGGGGCCGGCCAGCGCGGCGGGATCAAGGGCGTGGACGCTTTCCGGCGGGGAGGTCGCGTACATGTCGGCGAGGTGCTCGCCCAGCAGCTGCAGGACGTCCTCCCGCCCCGGGGTGTCGCGCCCAATCCGGATCGTGCCGCCGCCGGTGCCTGCCATCCGGGTCAGCGGGGCCGGCGGGCGGCGTGTTCGCGCGCCAGCACCGCGTAGGAGTCGTCCGGGGTGCCCGGGGTGAAGCTGCCGTATTTGCGTTCGACGGCGGTCCGGATCAGGAAATCCGCGAGGGCAGGGTTCTTGGGCAGCAGCGAGCCGTGCAGGTAGCTCGCCACGATGTTGCGGTAGCGGGCGCCCTCCTGGCCGTCGGTGCTGTTGTTGCCGGTGCCTTTGGCGGTGGTCCCGAGCGGTTCGACGCCCGGTCCCAGTGTGGTCTGGCCGCTGTGGTTCTCATAGCCCAGGATGCTGCCGAACTCGGGGGAGGAGACCGTGACGTTCCCGATCAGGCGCTCATCGGTACCGTGGGTCTCCACGTCAAGGATGCCGATGCCCGGCAGGACGGACCCGAGCCGGGTCTTGAAGAACTTCCCGAACAGCTGGTACAGCCCGCAGATCACGAGCATCGGGGTGCCGTCGTCGGCCATCTGCTTCAGGGTGGACTCGCGCGAGAGGAGGTCGTCCTGGATGACGAGCTGTCCGCTGTCCTGTCCGCCGCCACCGACAATCAGGTCCACGTCTGCCGGGAACGGGTCACCAACGTTGTATTCGAGCAGTTCCGGCGTGTAGCCGTGCCAGCGCAGCCGCTGCGCGAGGACCAGGGCGTTGCCCCAGTCGCCGTAGATGTTCATGTCCCGCGGGTAGAGCTGCAGGACCCGGATGCTTCCCTTACTGGGGGCCGCGGAATCTTCGGGCGGAAGTTCGTGCCCAAAGGACAGCTCGTGCGGGGTTTCGGGGGACCGGGGGGTCATGAGACCACCTCCACTGTGGTGATTTTGGACAGCTCGCGGCGGATGGCCAGCATGGCCGTGTAGGTGCAGAAAATCCTCTTGGGCTTGCCCTCGCCGCCGCGGATGAACGCTGCCAGCGCCGGCGCAATGTCCGTGTCGACGGCGCCGATCGCGACGTCGTCGTACTGCAGCCGCAGCGCCATGTCATACGCGCGGGAGCCCGTGAGCTGGTCCACGCCGCCGTCGCGGAGCGTGTCGAATTCGACGTCCCACAGCCAGGACATGTCCCGGCCGTCTGCGTAGTTGTCGTTGATCGCGATCATCGTGGCGTACCCCGCGGCCGGGAAGGATTTGAGGCCGAGCCGGAAACCGCTGGGGTTCTTGACCAGGACCAGTTCCAGCGGGAGGCCATCGACCACGAGGCTTTCGCCGCGGCCGAACGCCGGCGCCACCTTGGACAGTGCCGTGAGCAGGCCTGCCTGGTCGGTCCCGGTGCCGCGGGCGCCCGCGACGCCGCGGGCCAGGGTCAGCGCGGCGGCGGCATTGAAGATGTTGTAGACGCCGCGCAGTTTCATTCCCGTGGTGACCGTCGCGCCGTCGTACTCGAAGTCGGCGTCGTCGGCGCCCACGCGGCGCAACACGACGTCGGCGGCGGGCCGGGCGGGGGCGGCCGGCACCGGGCTGCCCGGGGCGGCGCGCATGTCGTCGTCGTTGGGGAAGGTGCTCAGCAGGGAATCATCCAGCCCGAAGTAGAGCACCTCCGGCCCGTCCAGGGTGAGCGCGATCCGGGCGACGCGCGGGTCTTCCCGGTTCAGGACCACGGTCCCGGTGGTCTTGGATGCGATGTGCTGGAGCAACTCGGCGGTCTTGTCGATTTCGCCGAAACGGTCCAGCTGGTCGCGGAGGACGTTGAGCAGGAGGCTGTACCGCGGCGGGACCTTGTTGACGAAGTGCACGGCATGCGCCTCATCCAGTTCCAGGACAGCGACGTCGGCATCGAGCCGGCCCCGCCAGTCCACCTCGCCCAGGAGCGCCGCGGCCACGCCGCGGGTGAAGTTGCTGCCCGTGCGGTTGGTGAAGACCTTCAGCCCCTGGCTCTCGAGCAGTTCCACCACCATCTTGGTGGTGGTGGTCTTGCCGTTCGTGCCACTGACGACGGCGACCCCCAGCGGCAGCGTGGACAACGTCCGCCGCATGAAATCGGGGTCGATTTTTTCGACCACAAGCCCGGGGAGGGCCGAGCCTCCGCCCCTGAGCCGGGAGACCCGGCGGACGAACTTGCCGAGCGGAACGCTGAAGTAAAGCATGCTCTGTAATATATCCCAGCAGCGGCATGGAACCCGGACGCCCGGGGCCGTCGCATGCGCCTTCCATGCGTACAGTGCAGCGCAGCGCATTATGCTGTGGGGATGACCACCCCCTCTTTTTCCCCTGAATCCCGCGCGGGTTCGGGCCTCCGGATTGGCGTCCTGGCACTCCAGGGCGATTTCCGGGAGCATCTGCATGCCGTGGAAGCCGCCGGTGCCGCGGGCGTCGGGATCCGGCGTCCCGCCGAACTCGACGGCCTGGACGGGCTCATCATCCCCGGCGGCGAATCGACCACGATCGACAAACTCGCCAGGATCTTCGGGCTCCGGGATCCGCTGCGCGAACGCATCCAGGCCGGCCTGCCCGTCTACGGCTCGTGCGCCGGGATGATCCTGCTGGCGGACGAGATCGCGGACCCGGCGACGGACCTTGCCGGAAACCCGCAGCAGACGTTCGGCGGACTCGACATCACAGTGCGCCGCAACGCCTTCGGCCGGCAGCGCGAATCCTTCGAGACGGACCTGGACTTCAGGGGGCTCGGGTTCAGCGCCGCCGGCGGGGCAGTGGCCCCGGTCCACGCCGTCTTCATCCGCGGGCCCTGGGTGGAGCGCGTCGGCGACGGCGTCGAAGTCCTCGCCCAGGTGGAACCGTCCAAAGCCGGCCACCCCGAATCCCTGGACGGGACGGCTAGAATTGTTGCAGTGCGTTCCGGCAAGCTGCTGGCCACCTCCTTCCACCCGGAAGTGACGGGGGAAAAGCGCGTGCATGAACTGTTTATTCGAATGATCAGAGGAGAAGCGTAAAGCATGTCAGGCCACTCCAAATGGGCGACGACCAAGCATAAGAAGGCCATCCTTGATAGCCGCCGGGCCAAGTCGTTCGCCAAGCTGATCAAGAACATCGAAGTCGCCGCGCGCATGGGCGGCCCTGACCTCTCCGGCAACCCCAGCCTGGAACTGGCCGTCACCAAGGCCAAGAAGACGTCGGTGCCCGCTGACAATATCGACCGCGCCATCAAGCGCGGCGCCGGGCTCACCGGCGAGGTCGTCGACTACACCGAAATCATGTACGAGTGCCGCGGCCCGCAGGGTTCGGCGCTGCTGATCGAGTGCCTCACGGACAACAAGAACCGTGCCGCCTCCGAGGTCCGGCTCGCCATCTCCCGCAACGGCGGCACGATCGCCGATCCCGGCTCCGTCAGCTACCTCTTTTCCCGCAAGGGCGTCGTTTCGCTGCCGAAGAACGGCCTCAGCGAGGACGACGTTCTGATGGCAGTCCTCGACGCCGGGGCAGAGGAAGTCAAGGACAACGGCGACAGCTTCGAGATCCACTCCGAGCCGACCGACCTGCAGGCCATCCGCGATGCCCTCAAGGAAGCCGGCATCGAGTACGACACCGACGAGGCCGAGTTTGTGCCGTCCATGCAGGTGCCGCTGGACCTCGACGCCGCCAAGAAGTTCATGAAGCTTGTGGACGCCCTGGAAGAGCTCGACGACGTGCAGAACGTCTACAGCAACGCCGACCTCAGCGACGAAGTGCAGGCCGCACTGGAAGCTGAGTGACGCGCTCAACTCGCCGAGACGTTGAGGCCCGGTCTTGACGGCCCAATCGTGACGCTGCGCGTGTTGGGGGTTGACCCGGGCCTCACCCGTTGCGGGATCGGCGTCGTCGACGTCGAGCGGAACCGGCGGGCCACCATGGTGGCCTTCGGTGTCGTGGGAACTTCCCCCGAGGAGAGCCTTGACCAGCGGCTGCTGGTCATCGCCACATCCATCGATGAGTGGCTGGACAAGTACGAGCCGCACGTCCTCGCCGTGGAACGGGTCTTTTCCCAACTCAACGTCAGCACGGTCATGGGGGTGGCGCAGGCCTCCGGCGTGGTCATTGCCGCCGCCGCGCGCCGTGGCATCCCGGTGGCGCTGCACACCCCGTCGGAGGTCAAGGCCGCCGTGACGGGAAGCGGGACCTCGAACAAGGACGCCGTCACCAAGCTGGTGACCAAGATCCTCCGGCTGGACGCGCCCCCGCGCCCGGCCGACGCCGCCGACGCCCTCGCGTTGGCCATCACGCACGCCTGGCGGTCCGGCGGCGGCACTTCCACCAAGGATGCAGTGACGACGGGGCCGGGCAGCCAGTCCCTCACTCCGGCCCAGCGGGCGTGGGCGGACGCGGAGGCAAAAGCGCGCCGTGCGCGCTGAATGTCCGGCTGTGGCGCCGCGGAGCTTGGTAGGGTATTCGTAGATATGTTCGGATAGCCGGCGTGCCCGGCCGTACTTTCTTTAGTCCCCCAGTTGTAGACGCCAGTTAGACCAGGAGCCCGGCCTTGATCAGTTTTCTTCGCGGAACCGTTGCGCATGTTGGCCTGTCCTCCGCCGTGATCGACCTCAACGGCGCCGGCATGAGCGTCAACGCCACACCGCAGACCCTCAGTGGCCTCCGGGTGGGTGAGGAGGGAAAGCTGTTCACGTCCCTGATCGTGCGGGAGGACTCGCTGACCCTGTTCGGCTTCGCGAGCGATGACGAGCGCGAGGTGTTTGACGTGCTGCTCAGCGTCAGCGGCGTCGGTCCCCGCCTCGCCCTGGCCGTGCTGGCCGTCCACGAGCCGGAAGCCATCCGGGTGGCCGCACACTCCGGCGACGGCAAGGCCTTCACGAAAGTCCCCGGCATCGGACCGAAGGTAGCCGGCCGGATCGTGCTCGAACTCGCCGGCAAGCTTGTGCCGCACGGCACTGCCGGCGCGCCCGTCGCGGCCGTGTCCGCGGAATCAGTCTGGAAGCCACAGGTGGTGGCCGCGATGACCAGCCTGGGCTGGTCCGAAAAGGATGCCACGGCCAGCATCGACAAGTCTCTGGCCGATTCCCCGGACCTTGCCGCCAACGGCAATGTGGCGGAGATTCTCCGCGCGACGCTGCGCTGGCTGGGCCAGGACGGCGCCCGCGCCGGAAACCGGGTAGGCGCGCGTGGCTGAGCCGTCGATCGTCGCCGGGGGAGAGGAGCCGGAGGAGCGGGTCATCGAAGCCGCCCTGCGGCCCAAGAACCTGCACGACTTCGTGGGCCAGCACCGGGTCCGCAAGCAGCTCTCCCTCGTCCTGGAGGCCTCGCGTATGCGTGGCCGCAGCGCGGACCACGTGCTGCTGTCGGGCCCTCCCGGCCTGGGCAAGACCACCCTGTCCATGATCATCGCGGCCGAAATGAACGTCCCGCTGCGGATCAGCAGCGGCCCGGCCATCCAGCACGCGGGTGACCTCGCGGCCATCCTTTCCTCGCTCTCTGAGGGCGAGGTCCTGTTCCTGGATGAAATCCACCGCATGTCCCGGCCGGCCGAGGAAATGCTGTACATGGCGATGGAGGATTTCCGCGTTGATATCGTCGTCGGCAAAGGCGCCGGCGCCACGGCCATTCCGCTGGAGCTGCCGCCCTTCACCCTCGTCGGCGCCACCACGCGGGCGGGCCTCCTGCCCGGGCCGCTGCGGGACCGCTTCGGTTTCACCGGCCACCTTGAGTTTTACTCAGTCGAGGAGCTCGAACTGGTCCTGCGCCGTTCCGCCGGCCTGCTGGACCTGAAGGTCAATTCCGCCGGATTCAGCGAGATCGCCGGCCGGTCCCGGGGCACGCCGCGCATCGCCAACCGGCTCCTGCGCCGCGTCCGGGACTGGGCGCTCGTGCACGGCATTGAGCAAATCGACGCGCGGGCGGCGTCTGCGGCCCTGGACATGTATGAGGTGGACAAGCGCGGCCTGGACCGTCTGGACCGTGCCGTTCTCGAGGCCCTCATTACCAAGTTCGGCGGCGGGCCGGTCGGCCTGTCCACGCTCGCGATCGCCGTCGGCGAGGAAACGGAGACCGTGGAAACGGTCGCCGAGCCCTATCTGGTGCGGGAGGGACTGCTCGGCCGGACGCCGCGCGGCCGCATTGCCCTGGCGCCGGCATGGACGCACCTGGGCTTCGCCGTTCCAGCCGGCGCCTTCGGCCAGGACCCGCTGGAGCTGTTCCAGGCCGACGAGCTGGGCCAGAGCCCGATGGGCGGGCCCGGCGGGGATCTTGGCGAAGAAACCGATCCTCAATGGATCCCAAACAGCCGCTAGCACCGTTCTTTCAGCTTTTCCCTTTAGACTGGTATGACGCTCGGCACGTTCGGGTTTTGTTTCCGTGGGCGGAGAGCAGGTAGCCGCCGGCGGTCTGGGGGACGGTCTCGCTGCCAGTTTGCTGCGCAGACCCCTGCCCGCGCCGCCCGGAGCAAACGGACGTTGCTGAAAAACAGCTATGCAAGTACAGAACGGAACAATCCCTGTGTTCGGACTTATTTCTGCCCAGACCCAGCCGCAGGCCGGCGGCGGCATCGACATCATGACGATTCTCCTGTTCGTCATGCTCGGACTTTTCGTCTTCATGATGTTCCGCCGCAACAAGAAGACCCAGCAGCAGCAGGCACAGCTTCAGTCCAAGTTCGAGCCCGGTGTAGAGGTCATGACGAGCTTCGGGCTGTTCGGCCGGATCGTGAACATCGATGAGGCCGAGAACAAGGTCACGCTGGAGCTCTCCCCGGGGAACACCGCCACCGTGCACCGCCAGGCCGTCACCAAAATTGTGGAGCCGGTTGTCGCGGCCGAAGAGCCCACCGTCGTTCCCGACGACGCGTCCTCGCTGACCACCGAGAAGCTGGGTGCTGAGGGCACGGACGCCAGCGCCCCGGTCCTCGACGCGCCGCGCACCGAAACGCCCGAGGAAACCCTGCGCCGCCTCAACGACGAAGGCAAAAAAGACAGCTAGTCTGCCTTCCTGAGCTATCCCGCGAAGCAACGGTTGCGGGCATCCGCCGGCGGGGGCCCAGAGCCCGCGCTGGCGGATCCGCCGTAAATAATAGAAAGATCGACAATGGCACGAACTGGCCCCAAATACTCAGCCATCAGGATGCTGGTCTGGCTTGGCGTAATCATCGCCGCCATGACGGCTGTCCTGGCGGGCGGCACGATGGCCGGCCAGGCGGGCTGGGCTCCAAAGCTCGCACTGGACCTTGAAGGTGGCACCCAGATGATCCTGGCGCCCAAGGTTGAGGGCGGTTCGGGCATCACCGAAGACCAGCTCAACCAGGCCGTGGCGATCATTCGCCAGCGCGTGGACGGCTCAGGTGTTGCGGAAGCGGAAATCAGCACGCAGTCCGGCCGCAACGTCGTCGTCAGCCTCCCGGGAACCCCTGCCAAGGAAACCCGTGCACTGATCCAGGCTTCCGCCGACATGAACTTCCGCCCGGTCATCCAGACCGGTCCCGGCGCAGCGGTCCCCGCCGCGTCCAGGACCCCGGACGCCCAGCTGCCGAAGCCGACTGCCGCACCCGCCAACAGCAGTGACGAGAACTGGATTACCCCCGAGGTCTACAAGCAGTTCGAGGCGCTCGACTGCGACAACCCCTCCCAGGACAAGCAGCAGCGCTCCGACCCGACCAAGCCCCTGGTGACCTGCGAGCCGGCGTCGGCCAATTCGCCGGCCATCAAGTACATCCTCGGTCCGGTGGAGGTCAAGGGCTCGAACATCAAGTCCTCCTCGTTCCAGCTGCAGCGCGGCGCCCAGGGCGCCGTGACCAATGAATGGGCCGTCAACATCCAGTTCGATGACGCGGGCACCACCAAGTTCAAGGAAATCACCGAGCGCCTGTACCAGTTCTACGCCGCCGGCGGCGGCCAGACCGGCTCGGATCCGAAATCCCAGTTCGCTATCGTCCTGGACGACCAGGTCATCTCCGCCCCGCGCTCCCTTGCCGTCATCACCGACGGCCGGCCGCAGATCACCGGCGGATTCACCGAGGAGTCGGCCAAGGCCCTCTCGGACCAGCTCCGTTTCGGTGCCCTGCCAATCAGCTTCGAAATCCAGAGCGAACAGCAGATCTCGGCGACCCTCGGCGGTGAGCAGCTCCGCATGGGTATGCTCGCCGGCGTGATCGGCCTCCTGCTGGTGTTTGTCTACTCGCTATTCCAGTACCGGGCACTTGGCCTTGTGACCGTGGCCTCCCTCGTGATCGCCGGGGTGCTGACGTTCCTGGCCATCGCCATCCTCGGCTGGACCGAAAACTACCGGCTTTCCCTCGCCGGCGTCGCCGGCCTGATCGTGGCCATCGGCCAGACGGCCGACTCGTTCATCGTCTACTTCGAGCGCATCCGCGATGAGCTCCGCGAAGGCCGCGGCCTGGTCTCGGCCGTCGAAAACGGCTGGAAGCGGGCCAAGCGCACCATCCTCGCGTCCAAGGCCGTGAACCTCCTCGCCGCCGTCGTGCTGTTCTTTGTGGCCGTGGGCAACGTCCGCGGCTTCGCGTTCACCCTCGGCCTCACCGCGATCGCCGACCTCATCGTCGTCTTCATGTTCACCCACCCCACCCTGCAGCTGCTGGCCCGCACCAAGTTCTTCGGCGAAGGCCACCGGTTCTCGGGCCTGGACCCGAAGCGCCTCGGCGCCGTCCCGCTGTACCGCGGTGCCGGCCGGATGCGTACCCCGGAGGACAAGCCCGTGGCAGTAGTGCGGGCGAAGAACACCGGTGCCGCCGCCGAGGCAGAGCGCCGGATGACCATTGCAGAACGCCGTCTCGCCGAAAAGCAGGACCAGGCACAACAGGCACAGCTCGCCGGTACCTCCAAGAGCGCGTCCAAGGAGGGCAAGTAAATGGTCAACTTCTCAACATTCGGCAATGAGCTGTACACGGGCAAGCGCTCGTACGACTTCGTCGGCTACAGGAAGATCTGGTTCCTGATCGCCGGAATCGCCGTCGCGCTCTCAATCCTGATCCCGGTCGCCAAGGGTGGATTCAACCTCGGCATCGAGTTCCGCGGCGGCTCCGAGTTCACGGTCTCCAACGTCAAGACCACCGAGGCCTCCCTCGGCGAGAAGGCCGTCAAGGACGTCGTGTCGGGGTCCGTGCCGCGCGTGGCGAATGTCGCCGGCACCACCATGCGGATCCAGACGGACAAGCTCTCCGACGACGAGACGCTGCAGATCAAGGAAGGCCTCACCAAGGCCTACGGCGTGACGGATAACGAAGTCACGTCAACCTTCGTCGGCCCCACCTGGGGTGCGGACGTCACGAAGCAGGCGCTGATGGGCCTGGCAATCTTTGTGGGCCTGGCCGCGGTCCTGATGGCGCTCTACTTCCGGACCTGGAAGATGTCGCTCTCGGCACTTGTCGGCATGGCCGTAACGATGTTCATGACCGCCGGTGTTTACGGCCTCAGCGACTTCGAAGTGACCCCGTCCGCCATCATCGGCTTCCTCACGGTGCTCAGCTACTCGCTGTACGACACCGTGGTGGTGTTCGACAAGATCCGGGAGAACACCTCGGACATGCAGGCCTCCACCCGGCGGACCTTCGCCGAAGAGGTCAACCTCGCCATCAACCAGACCCTGGTGCGGTCCATCAACACCATGGTGGTGGCCATCCTGCCGGTCGGCGCGATCCTCTTCATCGGGGCCGGGCTGCTCGGTGCCGGAACCCTGCGGGACCTGTCCCTGGCCCTGTTCGTGGGCATCCTGGTCGGCACTGCCGCCACGATCTTCATCGCGGCTCCGCTGTACGCCGCGCTGCGGCAGGGCGAACCCGACCTGGTCAAACAGGCCAAGCGGGTGGAGCAGAGGCGCGCCGAAGCGGCAGCCAAGACCGCGTCGCCGGCATCGCCCGCCACGGCCTGAACCGTCCCAAGCGGCCACAAACGGGCCGGAGACCGTCCCTTTCGACGGCCTCCGGCCCGTCGCCGTATCCCCGCCGGTTATCGAAGTATCCTGCTGCGGGAATACACTTGAATAATTAACCGGTCGCGAGAGGTGCTCCATTGGAAGAACGTTCGACGCCGGTGCCGGAGGCACCAGCGGACAAGGGCCAAGGCCAGGGGTCACAGACTGGCCTGGTGGTTCCCGGACGCCCCGATGTTCCCGTGCCGGTTGACAATTCCGGTGCCCGGCCCACCTTCCCCGGCCGTCGCGAACGCACGAGGTCCCGCCTTGCCCGGCTGACGGGCCGCGGTGCCCCGGCATACTCGCCGATCCTGGAGCCGTTGTTGCGCACGGTGCGCGCCAACAACCCCAAAGAGGATTTCGACCTCATCCAGCGCGCCTTCGTGGTTGCAGAGCGCTGCCACCGGGGCCAGAAGCGCAAGAGCGGTGACCCATACATCACCCACCCGGTCGCAGTGGCCACCATCCTCGCCGAACTCGGCCTCAGTGGCACCACGCTGGCCGCGGCCCTGCTGCACGACACCGTCGAGGACACTTCCTACACCCTTGCCGACCTCAAGACCGAGTTCGGCCCGGAAGTGGCCATGCTGGTGGACGGCGTCACAAAGCTGGACAAGGTCAGCTTCGGTGAGGCGGCCCAGTCCGAGACTGTGCGCAAGATGGTCGTCGCCATGGCCAAGGACATCCGCGTCCTGATGATCAAACTCGCCGACCGGCTCCACAACGCCCGCACCTGGCGTTTTGTCTCGGCCGAGTCCTCGGCCCGGAAAGCGCGCGAAACGCTGGAAATCTTCGCGCCGCTGGCCCACCGGCTTGGCATGAACACCATCAAGTGGGAGCTGGAGGATCTGTCCTTCGCTGCCCTCTATCCGAAGGTGTACGAGGAAATCGTGCGCATGGTGGGGGACCGGACCCCGGAGCGCGAGAAGAACCTGGCGGTCATCCGCAACCAGATCACCGAGGACCTCCGGACCGCGAAGATCAAGGCCACGATCACCGGACGGCCAAAGCACTACTACTCGATCTACCAGAAGATGATCGTCCGCGACAAAGACTTCGACGACATCAACGACCTCATGGGCGTGCGCGTCCTGGTCGATTCAGTCCGGGACTGTTACGCGGCCCTGGGTGCGATGCACTCGCGCTGGAACCCCCTGCCCGGGCGGTTCAAGGACTACATCGCGATGCCCAAGTTCAACATGTACCAGTCGCTGCACACCACGGTGATCGGTCCCGGCGGCAAGCCGGTGGAGATCCAGATCCGCACCCACGAGATGCACCGCCGGGCCGAGTACGGCGTCGCCGCGCACTGGAAGTACAAGGACCAGCCGAACCGGACGGCGGCCGGGCCGGGCAGCCCGCGCGACGGCGACATGGGCTGGCTGCGGTCCCTCGTGGACTGGCAGCAGGAGACGTCGGACCCCGGCGAATTCCTTGACTCCCTGCGCTTTGAGATCAATGCCCGGGAAGTGTTCGTCTTCACCCCCAAGGGCGAGGTCATGGCCCTTCCCGCCGGGTCCACGCCCGTTGACTTCGCGTACGCGGTGCACACCGAGGTGGGCCACCGGACCATCGGTGCGCGCGTCAACGGCAAGCTCGTTCCGCTCAACAGCGAACTGAACCACGGCGACTGGGTCGAGATCTTCACGTCGAAGGCCGAAGGCGCCGGCCCCAGCCAGGACTGGCAGCACTTCGTCAAGAGTGCCCGGGCACGGAACAAGATCAGGCAATGGTTCAGCAAGGAACGCCGCGAGGAAGCGATTGACCGCGGCAAGGACCTGCTGACCAAGGCGATGCGGAAGCAAAACCTCCCGCTGCAGCGGCTCATGACGCACGACGCCCTCGCGGCGATCGCGGAGGACTTCAAGTACGCCGACATCTCCGGGCTCTACGCCGGTGTGGGCGACGGCCACACCTCCGCGCAGTCCGTGATGGAACGCCTGGTGGAGAGCCTCGGCGGGAACGAGCACCCGGACGATGCCCTCACCGAGGTCTCCATCCCGACCCAGGTCAGCAAGGCCCGCTTCTCCGATTCCGGTGTTGTTGTCCGCGGCGTGGACGACGTCTGGGTGAAACTGGCCCGGTGCTGCACGCCGGTCCCGCCGGATCCGATCCTGGGCTTCGTCACGCGCGGCTCCGGGGTCTCTGTGCACCGGACCGACTGCACGAACGTGAGCGGCCTGATGGACCAGCCGGACAGGATCGTGGAGGTGGACTGGGCGCCCACACAGTCCAGCGTGTTCCTCGTGGAGATCCAGGTCGAGGCGCTGGACCGCAAATCGCTGCTCTCCGACGTCACCCGGGTGCTCTCGGAAAACCACGTCAACATCCTGGCGGCGAGCGTCCACACGTCCACGGACCGGGTGGCCATCTCCAAGTTTGCCTTCGAGATGGGCGACCCCAAGTACCTCAGTCACGTGCTCAGCGCGGTCCGCAGGATCGACGGCGTCTTCGACGTGTACCGCACCACCGGAAACCGCCGCCGCAGCTGACCCGGCAATTCACGGCTCGGCCCGACCCTTTAGAGGACGGGGTCAATCCGGCGCCGCCGGCTCTGCCAGGAGGGCGGCGAGCTTCGCGAGGGCCGCCCGTTTGTGCGGGACGCGCGGACTCGCGTCAACGGCAAGCCGGAGCAGCCGCAGGCGCACGCCCAGCTCGGGACGAGCCAGCAGCGCCCTCAGGGCCGGCAGGGCCCGTTCCTCATCCACGTGCATCGCCACGTCCACGGCCGTGCGCAGCGGACTGGACACCATCAGGCCTCCCATGCTCACGACGTCGAACGGCCCCAGCCGAACTTCGTGGAAGGTGCAGCCGCGCACGGACCGCAGGCTGGAAATCCGCCGGTTGGCGTCAACCAGCAGCGCCAGACGGTCCGGCTCCGGGGCACACGCATAGATCCATGCCGCGGTCATCCGGCCCGCCACGACGCGCTGCCGGATCGCCGGCGCCACCGCCAGGGACGCGGCACGCGCGCGAAGCTGCGGACTGGCATCGGCCCCGGGTGGCAGGTAGCCGCGCTGATACAGCTGCGTCAGCACGCCGTCGGCCGCCATGGCCTGCAGCTCGGGCCAGGAGAACAGTGCGCCGGGGGAGTAGAGCTCGCAGTTTTCCGGACCCGGCCCCGGACCTCCCGGCCCCCTCGGCACCGGGGCGTGCCGGCCCGGAACCGGCGGGGCGGCGGGAGCGCGGGGCATGGGTACCATTCCGCCATCGTTCCCGGTTCCCCGGACATAGAACAGGCCCCGTACCGGTCATGTGGATAACCGAAACGGGGCCTGGACTTGCTTCGTGCCGCGTGCCTAGGAGAGCTCGCTCGCTGAGCGCTCGAGCTGCTCCAGCCAGGCCTGGCGTGCCTCGAGGGCTTCCCGGGCGGCCTTGATCTTGCGTTCGTCGCCAGCCTTCTCCGCCTTGGCCAGGTCTTCCTTGAGACCGGCGATGGCGGCTTCGAGCTGGGTGAGGGCGCTGTTGGTGCGTGCCTTCGTCTCCGGGTTGGAACGCTTCCAGTTTTCGTCCTCGGCGTGGCGGACAGCGTCCTCCACCTTCCGCAGACCGGCCTCGACGCGGCCCATGTCGGCGCGCGGCACCTTGCCGGCTTCTTCCCAGCGGTCCCGGATGGACTGCAGTGCCTTCTTGGCTGCTGCGAGATCCTTGATCGGCAGGAGCTCGTTGGCTTCCACCAGGAGCGCTTCCTTGACCACCAGGTTCGCACCGTATTCCTGGTCGATCTCGTCGTTGGCTGCCTGCCGGTTGGTGAAGAAGACGTCCTGGGCGGCGCGGAAGCGGGCCCACAGCGCGTCGTCGTCCTTGCGGCTGGCGCGGGGGGAGGCTTTCCACTCATCCATCAGGCGGCGGTACTCGCCGGCGGCAAAACCCCAGTCGGTCGAGGAGGACAGGGCCTCGGCTTCGGTGATCAGCTTCTCTTTTACGGCCTTGGCCGCCGAATTGTTGCTGTCCAGCTGGGAGAAGTAGGCGCGGCGGTGCCGGTCAAACACCGTGCGGGCGGCGCGGAACCGCTTCCACAACGCGTCCTCGTTGCTGCGGCCTAGCCGGACGCCGCTCTTCTGTGCGGTCTTCCAGCTCTCGAAGAGTTCGTTCATCCGCGCGCTGGAGGTCTTCCACTGGATTTGCGCGGGATCGTGGCCGGCGATTTCCTCGGCCTCGGCCACGATGGCCTCGCGGGCGGCAAGCTCAGCGGCGCGGACGGCGTCGTGTTCGGCTTTCTCGGCCTTTTCCAGCTCGCCGATCTGCGTCACCAGTGCGTCCAGCCGGGCCTCGGCGGAGCGGAAGTCGCCCACCATGTTCCGTTCGGCGAGCTGTTCGCGCAGGTGCGTGACGGTCTTCTGCATGTCCGCGGTGGGCGCCTTGGAGCTCACCCGCTGTTCAAGCAGGACGATCTGGGCCACGACGTCGTCGAACTTCCGGGCGAAGTAGCCCAGGGCCTCGTCGGCGCTGACCCCCGGGTACTGGCCTACGGGGTATTCCGTGCCGTCAACGGTCAGGAAGACGTGGCCGTCGCCTTCAACACGGCCCCAGCGGGCCGCTTCGGCCAGTGAGGCTGCGGAGGACACCGCCACCGGCGCGGGAGCCGGTGCGGCCGCAGACGGCTTGGCCTTGGGCCGGGCGGCAAACGCTGCCGGGCTCGGCGCGGGACGCGCGGCCGTGGGGCCCGGCGCCGGAGCCGACGCAGGAGTCGCTTCGGCTTCGTCAACAGCCTCGGCGGGTTCCGCAGCCTCGGCCGTCTCCGCCGCCTCGGCGGGTTCCGCCGCCACAGTGGGTTCGGATGCCTCGGCGGGCTCCTCGCCTGCGACGGCCGGGGCCGCGGGTTCCGCAGTCTCGCCGGCGGCGTCTACGGCAGCGCCTGCACTCTCGGCTGGGGTTGCCTCGGCTTCGGTTTCGTTGGCAGCTGCTGTTGCCAATGTTTCGTCGGATTTCTGACTGTCTGTCACCGCTAGAAGTCTTTCGCTTGGAGGGAAATACCGGGACCACGGCCGTTAGGGCCGCGGCTGGTTACTTCAGTGAGAACGAGTCTATCGTGACTGGTTCCACAGGTGCGCCGTCGGTGGCGTTGTCGCCAGGCTTCAGTCCGGCGGCGGCAATACCGCCCACCACGTCGAGCCCCGAGGTCACCTTGCCCACCACCGTATAGCCGCCGGCGGCATCCGCTGGAATGACTGTGTCCTTGTACACAATGAAGAACTGGGTGCCGTTGCCGTTGGCGTTCCCGCCAGTCCGGGCCACGGCGATCGTTCCGGCGGGGTACTTGTTGTCCGGCGGGGTGTTTTCCAGCGGGCCCCAGGTGTAGCTCGGGTCGCTGCTGCCGTCGCCGGCCTTGGAACCGCACTGGAGTACGCCGAAGTTCTCGGCCGTGGTCAGCCGGTGGCAGCTGACGCCGTCGTAGAACTTCTGGTCGGCAAGGGATTTGAAGACCGCCGCGGCCTGGGGGGCCTTCGTGCCGTCGAACTCGACGCCGAGCGTTCCGCGGTTGAGCTTGAGCTCGCCCGTGAACGTCTTGCCCGCGGCGGTCTCCGGCTTGGGGATGTTCGCGCCATTCGTCGGGGCCGCTGTGGGTGTAGCGGATGCCGACGGGCTGTTCAGTCCCTCCTGCACGGCCGCGAACTCCTCTTCGGTCGGGTTGGAGGCGAAGACGGTCAGCTGCAGCACCAAGGCCAGGCCAATTGCCGCCGTGCCGGCGCTGACGGCGACGACGTTGTCGCGCTTGCGGCGCTTGTCCTGGTCCCGGCGCAGGCCCCGCCTTGCCTCCATCTGCTGGACGCGCCGCTTCGCCTCGCGTGCGCTGCGTGAACTGGCCGCCAAAGGTCCTCCTGGTTGTATGGCCGCCACCATAACGGGCCGTAGGCGCCGTCGCGGTAGCAGCAGCAAGCTGCGGGCAGCCCCGCCGGGCCGGCTCCGTTGGAAGAAGCGGGCGCCGAACGCATAAACTGACTGCCGCACACAGTTTATGCACGACTGGCCGGTCTGCCGCTTATCTTCGTCACGTTTCGACAGTGAGAATGCCGCCTGACGCCCGCGCCCAGACATACTGCAGTAGCAACGAGATACCGCAGTGGTAACCAGAGGAGAAAATTTCACCATGGCACGCACAGCCTCCCTGTCAGGATTCCCCGAGTGGCTCCCCGAGGAGCGGCTGGTGGAACTCCATGTGCTGGACACGCTGCGCCGGACCTTCGAGCTCCATGGTTTCTCCTCGATCGAGACCCGCGCCGTGGAGACGGTGGGCCAGTTGCTGCGCAAGGGGGAAATCGATAAAGAGGTCTACGGGCTGAGCCGGCTCCAGGACGAGGACGCGGACACCGCTGCCAAGGTTGACCCGCACGCCCTTGCCCTGCACTTCGACCTCACCGTGCCCTTCGCCCGGTACGTCGTAGAAAACGCCGGCTACCTGGCGTTCCCGTTCCGCCGTTACCAGATCCAGAAGGTCTGGCGCGGCGAACGTCCCCAGGAGGGACGGGCCCGCGAGTTCACCCAGGCGGACATCGATGTTGTCGGCGATGGCGAACTGCCGTTCCGGTACGACGTCGAAATCGCCCTGGTGATTGCCGAGGCGCTCAACGCGCTGCCCATCCCCGACTTCCTGCTGCGGATCAACAACCGCAAGCTGGCCGAGGGCTTCTACACCGGGATCGGTCTCACGGACACCGCGGGCGTCCTGCGCAGCATCGACAAACTCGAGAAGGTCGGGCCGGCGAAGGTGGCCGAGTTGCTCAAGGAGGAACTCGGCGCCACCGACGATCAGGCGCAGGCTGCCCTGAAGCTCGCGGGCATCCGCACCACGGACACGTCCTTCGTGGAGCAGGTCCGGGCGCTGGGCGTCACCAACGAGCTGTTGGAGGAAGGCCTGAACGAGCTGGAGCAGGTCATTGCGGCCGCCGTCCAGCACGCGCCGGGACGGGTCGTAGCCGACCTCAGCATCGCCCGCGGCCTCGACTACTACACGGGCACCGTGGTGGAAACCGTCCTGGTGGGGCACGAGCAGCTGGGTTCGATCTGCTCCGGCGGCCGCTACGACGCCCTGGCCAGCAAAGGCAACCGCAAGTTCCCCGGCGTTGGCCTCTCGATCGGCGTGACCCGCCTGGTATCGCGGATCCTGAGTCAGGACCTGGCCAAGGCCACGCGCTCCGTGCCGACCGCCGTGCTGGTGACGCTCAACAACGACGACAGCTGGGCTGCCGCGCAGGATGTCGCGGCGCAGCTGCGGAGTCGTGGCATCGCCACGGAGGTCGCCGCTAAGGCCGAGAAGTTTGGCAAGCAGATCAAGTTCGCCGACCGTCGCGGCATTCCGTTTGTCTGGTTCACCGACGACGACGGCAAACACCAGGTCAAGGACATCCGCACTGGCGAGCAGTACGACGCCGACCCGGCCGCGTGGACGCCCTCCGAGGAGGACCTGCACGTGCGCGTCATCGCCGCGCGCTAGGTCTTCCGGGCAGACCCGTTGTTGTCCCGCGTCCTGCGCACCAGCACGACGAGGAACCGCCCGGCCACCCCTGCCGCCAGAACCGCGGCCATGAACAGCACGGAGGCCGGCGGCAGGGTGACGGCCAGGACCAGGCAGCCGAGCAAGCCCAGCACATTGAGCCAGCGCGGCGCATGCCAGGGGCGGCCGGACAGCGTGAAAGCCGCGGCGTTGGTCACGGCGTAATAGACCAGTACGCCGAAACTGGAAAATCCGACCACGGTCATCACATCGGTGCTCAACAGCAGGACGACGACGGCGGCCGCGACGGCCAGTTCCGCCGTGAACGGGACGCTGCGGGCGCGGCCCACCCTGGCCAGCGGGGCGGGCAGGTCCCGTTCCCGCGCCATCGCCAAAGTGGTCCTGCCGACCCCGGTGATCAGGGCCAGCAGCGCGCCAAGGCAGGCGGCCGCCGCTCCGGCCTGGACGAACGGGACTCCGCCGCTGAGGCGGGAGGCCTCCACCGCGTCCAGCAGCGGCGCCGTCGAACCCGCCAGCTGCTGCGGCGGCAGGTGCCACTGCAGCAGTGCGGCCAGGCCCAGGTAGATCACGAAGGCCCCGGCCAGTGCGGCCAGGATGGCCCGCGGGATGGTACGGGCGGGATCCTTGACCTCCTCACCCAGGGTCGCGATCCGCGCATAGCCCGCAAAGGCAAAGAACATCAGCCCCGCCGCGGGAAGGACGCCCCAGCCGCCGGAAGGCGGCGCGGGGTACGCCGGCGCCGCCGACACCGCGGGGGCGCCCGCCGGGTGCGGACCGAGCAGGGAGGCCACGGCGACGAAGACGAGCGTGGCCAACACAACAGCCAGCAGGATCCTGGTCAGCAACGCGGTCCGCGTGATGCCGAGCAGATTAACTCCTGTGAGGGCGACGACGCCGGCGACCGCCAGCGGCGTGGCATAGGCCGGCGCCACGTAGTGCCCGAACGTCAGCGCCATCGCCGCGCAGGACGCCGTCTTGCCCGTGATGAAACCCCAGCCTGCAATGAAGCCGGGCCACTGGCCGAGCTGCCGGCGCCCGTACACATAGGTGCCGCCGCTGGCGGGGTACCTCGCCGCAAGCTGCGCCGACGCGACTGCATTGCAGTAGGCGATGACGCCGGCCACGGCCACGGCGAGTGTCAGCAGCGGCCCGGCCAGGGCGGCGGCGGGGGAGAACACGACGAACACGCCGGCGCCCAGCATCGAACCCAGGCCGATTGCCGTGGAATCGAACACGCCGAGCCGGCGCTGCAGCCGTTGGTGTGGCCGCTGCGGGGCGGGGCGGCCGCCGGGCTGATCACGGGGCTGACCAGGGGGCTGGTCACCGGGCTGGGTTCCGTTGTGCCGGGTTGCCATGGCGGAAGGGGCCTTTCCAACGGGTAAACTCGAACGGGATCGTTCCCGTAGCGATCCTATTAGAACGTCATTGTTTTGATATCGCTTTTGATTTTCCCTCTGTCTTCTTCAGAAAGGCGTGCTGTGCTGCGCACACATGACCTCGGATCACTTCGCTCCGAGCACATTGGACAAACCGTAACCCTCGCCGGCTGGGTCGGCCGGCGTCGTGACCACGGTGGTGTCGCATTCGTTGACCTGCGCGACGCGTCCGGCGTCGCCCAGGTTGTGGTCCGCGAAGAAGAGGTCTTCCACGGACTGCGCAACGAGTATGTGCTGCAGATCGTCGGCACCGTCTCCCAGCGTCCCGAAGGCAACGAGAACCCGGCGCTTCCCACCGGCGAGATCGAGGTCATGGCCGAGAAGGTCACCATCCTCAACACCTCGGATCCGCTGCCGTTCCAGATCGACGAGCACGTTGAGGTGGGCGAGGAAGCACGCCTGAAGCACCGCTACCTGGACCTGCGCCGCCCCGGCCCCGCCCGCAACCTGCGCCTGCGCTCGGAAGCCAACCGCGTGGCCCGCGAACTGCTCCACCAGGACGGCTACGTGGAGATCGAAACCCCCACGCTGACCCGTTCGACGCCGGAAGGCGCCCGCGACTTCGTGGTCCCCGCACGCCTGGCCCCGGGTTCCTGGTACGCGCTGCCGCAGTCCCCGCAGCTGTTCAAGCAGCTCCTTCAGGTGGGCGGCTTCGAAAAGTACTACCAGATCGCCCGCTGCTACCGCGATGAAGACTTCCGCGCGGACCGCCAGCCGGAATTCACGCAGTTGGACATCGAGGCCAGCTTCGTCGAACAGGACGACATCATCCGCCTGGGCGAGAACATCGTCAAAGCCCTGTGGAAGCTGATCGACGTCGAGATCCCGACGCCGATCCAGCGCATCACCTACCACGACGCCATGGCCCGCTACGGCTCGGACAAGCCGGACCTGCGCTTCGGCCAGGAGCTCACCGAGCTGACCGAATTCTTCAAGGACACCAACTTCGGTGTCTTCAAGGCGCCCTACGTCGGCGCCGTCGTCATGCCCGGCGGCGCCTCCCAGGCCCGCCGCGCCCTCGACGCCTGGCAGGAATGGGCAAAGCAGCGCGGCGCCAAGGGCCTGGCGTACGTGCTCTACAAGGAGGACGGCGAACTCGCCGGTCCCGTCGCCAAGAACCTCACCGAGACCGAGCGCGCTGGCCTCGCCGACGCCGTCGGCGCCAAGCCCGGTGACTGCATTTTCTTCGCAGCCGGCGAGAAGACCCCGTCCCGTGCGCTCCTCGGCGCTGCCCGCGTCGAGATCGGCCACCGCACCGGGCTCATCAACCCCGCTGACTGGGCCTTCTGCTGGGTCGTGGACGCGCCGATGTTCGAGCCCGCCGCCGCCGCGGTTGCCTCCGGCGACGTCGCCGTCGGCGCCGGCAAGTGGACCGCCGTGCACCACGCGTTCACCTCGCCCAAGCCCGAGTTCATGGACTCCTTCGACACCGATCCCGAGTCGGCGCTGTCCTACGCCTACGACATCGTCTGCAACGGCAACGAAATTGGCGGCGGCTCGATCCGTATCCACGAGCGCGACGTCCAGGAACGGGTCTTCGAGCTCATGGGCCTGGACAAGGCAGACGCGCAGACCAAGTTCGGCTTCCTGCTGGAGGGCTTCAAGTTCGGTGCTCCTCCGCACGGCGGCATCGCGTTCGGCTGGGACCGTGTGGTTGCCCTGCTTGCCGGTGTGGAGTCCATCCGCGACGTCATCGCGTTCCCGAAGTCCGGTGGCGGCTTCGACCCGCTGACCCAGGCTCCCGCTCCCATCACGGCGCAGCAGCGCAAGGAAGCCGGCGTCGACTTCAAGCCCGAGGCCAAGTAGGCCGCGGACGGCAAAACCAGGCTGGAAGCATCAGCCGTAGCGGCAGGGGCTCCCCGGGCAACCGGAGGGCCCCTTCCGCTGTCATGATCGGCCGCAACTGTTCCGGACGGAGAACCTCGATGGACCTGAACCCGATGCCCGAAGCGGGCCCGGAAGTGGGCCCCGAAGCGAACCTCCTGGCCATTCCGGGGCTGGAAGGGCTGATGGATGCCGCGTGGCCGGCTGCCGAACGGGAGGAATCGGCCGGCTGGGTGCTGCGGGCGGCCTCCGGCGTGACGCAACGGGCAAACTCGGTCTGGGCGCGGGATCCCGGCGATGGTGACCCGCACCGGCTGCTGGCCGCGCTCCGGGAGGCCCGGCTTTGGTACCGGAACCGCCGGCTTCCGCTGATTTTCCAAGTCTTCGACGGCCCGCCCCATGCGGCGCTGCACGCGATGCTCGATGACGAAGGGTTCACCCGGCAGTCCGAGACCTTGGTCCTGGTCCGCGGCCCTTGGGCGGAGTCCGTGCCCGGCCCGGATTCCGGCAGCCCCGGACCTGCCGTGGAAATCTCCGCCGAGCCGTCGGCGGAATGGCTGGAGCTGTGGTGGAGCGTCGACGGCCGCGGGGGAGCGGACGAGCTCGCCGTGGCCCGCCGCATCCTGGCCGGGTGCCCGTCCCTGTACGCCCTCGTCCGGGACGACGGCGGGGCGCCGGCCGCCGTCGCACGCCTCGCCTTGCCCAACACCGGCCCGTCCGGGCACGGGTGGGGCGGGCTGTACTGCATGGCAACGCGGCCGGATGCACGGCGCCGGGGCTATGGCGGCCGGGTGGTCCGGGCGCTGCTGCGCGAGGGCGGGGCCCGCGGCCTGGCGGGGTACTGGCTGCTGGTCATGGCCTCCAACGCCGGTGCCCGTGAGCTGTACGCCCGCGCCGGCTTCCGCGAAGCCGGGCGCTACCTCTACCGTCAGGACAGGCCCAAGCGGCACCTGACCGGCTGCTAAGGATTCCGGCTCCCGTCGTTCAGGTGGCTTCGGACGCGCGGGAGTGTCCTTCAGGTTAATGCTCACGTTAATGCTCACGCTCTGGGACAGCCGATGTCGCTATTTCTGTCGGTGGCTCCTGAGATGATCTGAGTGTGGAGAGCAGGACAGCGGAGAGCAGGACAGCATTGAGTGCGGAGAGCGGGGCGGCCGTGGAGGCCGTCGCCGCGTCCGTTGCCGTGCTGGCTGCCTTGGCCGGAGCGGGCGCTGACCGATCCGATCCGCCTGCCGTCGATTCTTCGCCGGACGCGGATCCGTTGCGGCGTCTGGCGGACGGTTGCCTGGACGGGCTCGCCGAGGTGGCCCGGCTGGAGGCCCGGACCGCGGCGCTGAAGGTTCAGTTGGCCGCCGACTACGCTCAGGCGGCCAGGTTCCTGGCCCCGCCGGCGCCGTCCGCGCGGGACCGCGCCGCGCAGGAGATGGCTCTGGTGGCCGAGGTCGCGTGTGTCCTGACGGTCAGCGAACGCAGCGCCGGCGCCCTGCTGGCCGAGTCCCGGGCCCTGACGACGGCGCTGCCGCTGACCTTGGCCGCGCTGCGGGCCGGCACGGTCTCCTGGGC